>NZ_CBFIEO010000002.1:0-214705 GCF_965661665.1 Cognatiyoonia sp.
AACCGGAGGACCGTAGACAGAAGATGTGACCCGACCGTTACGATCGCGAAGGGATTTGCAGAACAATTGACGAAAATTGTCAGCGGTTACTAAAGCTCGCCGACTTCGGTCAAAACCTTGCGGGCTACGCGGAAACACTCAAGCGCCATTGGCACACCGCAGTAGATGCCAACCACATGAATGATTGCGCGGATTTCTTCCTTGGTGACACCGTTGTTGAGCGCGCCCTTGCAGTGGACTTCCCACTCATGCATCCGGCCCAATGCGCCGATCATGGACAGGTTCATCATGCTGCGGGTCTTGGCGTCGATCACATCGTCGCCCCAGCCAAAGCCCCAGCACCACGCGGTCATCGCTTCTTGAAACGGACGGGTGAAATCGTCGGCTGCGGCGAGGTTTTTCTCAACATACTCAGCGCCAAGCGTGCCTTTGCGCTGTTCCAAACCCTTGAGAAACAGGTCTTCATCAAAAAGGTCCACCATCAGAAATCCACCGTGACATTCGGCTGGTTCAGCGCCTTGACCAGTTCGCGCAATTCCTGCCGTGCAGCGATGTTGGAAATGTTTAACCCTTTGACCCCAAGGTCACGCAAATCAAGCAACGTCAAACCGCGGGAGAATAGCTCACGGAAAATCACGCGCTCATTGAAGCCGGGCGCGGTTCGAAAGCCGATGCGCTTAGACAGTTTCTCCAACGCGCGGGCCATCTTTTCTTTATTGATCATCGCCTGCGCACCGGTTCGGTTGCGCACAACGACCCAATCCATTGGCGGCAAACCGGCCTGCGCGCGAAGCTGACGCGCGTTCCAGACCATTTCTGAATAGACGGAGGGACCGGTGATTTCTTCGCCAGAGGTATCGGTGTGCGCCAGCAGGTCAAAATCGACAAAGCTGTCATTGAGCGGCGTCACCAGTGTATCGGCCAGCGAGTGTGCGACTTGCGACAGGCGGGTGTGGCTGCCGGGGCAGTCAATCAGGATAAAGTCATTGTCCGGTTCCAACCCGGCCACAGCGGCGGAGAGACGGCGATCAAACGCATTCTCTCCTGGCCTAAGGTCGCTATGCTTGATCTCAGGTAGATCGTGGTACTCTGGCGTGGGCAGGTTCAGCCCTTCGGACTTCATGAAAGACCGGCGGTTGTGGATGTAGCGGCCCAAAGTTTTCTGACGCAGATCGAGGTCTAGAACCCCAACGTTATGTCTCATTCGCGACAGTGCGGTTGCGACGTGCATCGAAACTGTGGATTTGCCCGCGCCGCCTTTTTCGTTCCCAACAACAATAATATGTGCCACTGATCCCGCCCCTGTACTTTGGTGCGTTTCTACACCACTTGCACAATTCGCACTACTGAAAAGCGGATCGGTAGGCCAGTTGCGTAAGGTCGTTTTTTGCCGTGCATTGACTTTGGTCTGTGAGAGGCGCATCTGGCGCACACCCGAGGCCGCGACGGCCTGAGAAGGATACCAATGGATTTTGATATGTTGGGCCTTGCGCCCCGCCTCATCGAGAAACTGGCGGAGCAGGGCATCACCGACCCGACGCCAATTCAAGCCCAAGCCATCCCGCATGCCATGAATGGCCGCGATGTGATGGGGCTTGCGCAGACCGGCACGGGTAAGACCGCTGCCTTCGGTCTACCGATGATTGATGCCTTGATGAAGGCGGGGGTGAAGCCCTCCCCCAAGACCACCCGCGGCCTGATCCTTGCGCCAACGCGTGAGTTGGCCAAGCAGATTTCCGACAACCTGAGCGCCTACACCAAAGGCACGCACCTGAAGGTGGGGCTGGTCGTTGGCGGCGTGGGGATCGTCGCGCAGACCAAACGGCTTTTGAAAGGTGTCGACCTTTTGGTTGCTACACCGGGACGCCTAATTGACCTTCTGGAACGGAAAGCTATCCGGCTGGACGAGACGATTTATCTTGTGCTCGATGAAGCGGACCAGATGCTCGACATGGGCTTTATCCACGCCCTGCGCCAGATCGCGCCCCTACTGGCTGAGGATCGCCAAACGATGATGTTTTCGGCCACGATGCCGAAGCTGATGAATGAATTGGCGACGACGTACCTCAAGAACCCTGTTCGGGTTCAAGTGAACCCACCGGGCCAAGCGGCGACCAAGATCAAGCAATCCATTCACTATGTCGCGCAAGCGGCGAAGATGGACCTGTTGATCGAGCTATTGGACAGCCACCGCGATGATTTGGCCCTCGTCTTCGGGCGTACCAAGCACGGCTGTGAGAAGATGGCGCGGCAGTTGCAGGCAAAGGGTTTCGCAGTGGACGCCATCCACGGCAACCGCAGTCAGGGCCAGCGCACCCGCGCGATTGAGGCATTCAAGGCAGGCGAAGTACGGGTTTTGGTGGCGACGGATGTCGCCGCGCGGGGGATCGACATTCCTGGTGTGAAATGGGTCTACAACTTTGATCTGCCGAACGTCCCGGAAAACTACGTGCACCGCATTGGTCGCACTGCGCGGGCGGGGGCAGGCGGGACCGCCGTTGCCCTCTGTGCGCCGGATGAGATGATCGAGCTGCAGGACATCGAACGCGCCATGCAGGAGGAAATCCCCACAGCCTCCGGACGCCGGTGGGAGGTTCAGCCGGGGCAAAAGAAGCGCCCGAACGGGGGTGGTGGCAACCGTCGTCGTGGTGGCGGCGGCAATCGCGCCGGTGGCCCACCACGCGGTGCCAAAGGGGATGGGGGACCGCCATCTGGCGGCAAGCCGCGCCGCAAGGGAGGCGGGAAGCCGAGCGAGGGAGCGCCTGACGGCGCTAAGCCTCGCAGACCTCGGCGTCGAGGGAAGAAGCCACCAAAGGCTTAGACGGTTTGTGCGATCGCGCTCTGTCTCCGCTCTGACGGGACGTAGAGCGCCCCCATGAGACACAGGATCACAAAACCGAAGAGGGTTTCTTTAGTGCCCAGCCACTGCGTGCCGTAGCCCATCAGTACAGATCCCACGACCTGAACCAAAGGCAGCATGAAGAACGTGGCAGCAACGATTGTTGCTGGTCGATCCGGCATCGCCTTTAGACCCCAGAGAAGTTAAAGCCCGGTCTGCAAGATGTAGAGGATGCCAAAAAGCACCCCAGCTATCAGCGGGAACGCCTAATGTTCGCCCGTAAGACCCAAAAGGATGATCGCGGCCGCGACCATGAGGTAGCAAAAAGTGTGCGTTGTGCGGATGCCCAGCATTTTAAGGCATGCGTCCGCGCCTGCACCGGCCAGACCTGCCGTGCCTATGAGGATCCAGAACCAACTCAGGCCTTCGGCAGTCCAGCCACCGATGTCTGATAGTATTTCGCCGCCAAACGTCCAGAAAAACGCGCAGACTACGCTGAACAGGAACGCGCTCGCCAAGATCGAATAGGCCGCAGAGACGCGCCAGATCGGCTCGGGACGAGGGCCAGTGGCGGCCTTTGCGACCGGGCGACGTTTCGGGAGGAATAGGAGAGTGGCCAGATTTGTGATAGGGGCGAGCGCCGCGAAGCCCACGAAAGAGAACCGCCAAAGCCCTGTGAAATAGAGTGCGATGGGGCCGGAGATCATGATGCCGACGCCAGTACCCGCGTTGACGATGGTGGTCGCCATTGCCTGACGCTCTTCCCTCACGGTCACAAGGATCGCGGCGACAAGCGGCGGCATTGAGAATCCTGCCGACGACCCCGCCAACATCAACCACATGGCGAAAATCAGAGGATCATGGCTGATGGCCATGCCCATCAAGCCAACCGTTGCCATGGTCACAGAAAGCGTGGCGACCACCTTGCCGCCAAAACGCTCCGTCGCCCAAGCAGCGATGAGTAGGGCGGCGCAGTTGCCAAGAAACAGCGCCGAACTGATCACGCCTGCCAGGCCTTCAGTCAGATCAAGCTCCGCACGGATGGTCGGCATGAACTGACCGTAGGGGAAGTGGACCAACCCATAGGTTATAGCGATGAGCGCAAAGCCTGTGATGGTCACGGCCATCCCTCGTGATGGAATTGGACGCAGCATCACAGCCCCACTCGTGGCGCAATCACGCCAAGCGTCATGGAAATAAGCATCTGAAAAGCCTATCGAAAAATCAAAAAGTAGAGGTCTTGAAGTCTTGAGAGACGATGGAGTGCGAAAAGGAAGCCGGTCGAGTAAGGAAATTCGTACTCTTGCAACCGGAAGTGCGTGTTTAGGGCGAAAACGAGGTCAGGTTTTCCTGACCTTTAGTCAATTTCTACCAGCGACGGCCTCAATTCACGCTTCAGCAAAGAAAAACGCCGCTTTGAAGACCAAGCGGCGTCTTTGATGAATGAGCTGGTGAGTGGCTTAGAAACCCAGACCTGCATATTTGTTCTTGAACTTGGAGACGCGGCCACCTTGGTCGAGCAGGCGTGTGTTGCCGCCTGTCCAAGCTGGGTGAACCGTTGGGTCCACGTCGAGGGCGAGTGTGTCGCCTTCTTTGCCATAGGTGGATTTCATCTGAACGATGGTGCCATCGGTCATTTTGACGTCGATGATGTGATAGTCAGGATGTGTATCTTTTTTCATATCATCGGCTCCTTATGCTTCAGCGCCCTTAGGGGCTTTGTAGTTTGTGACCTCGGCGATACGTGCGGACTTACCGCGACGTGTGCGGAGGTAGTAAAGCTTAGCGCGGCGGACACGACCACGGCGGACAACGGTGATGCTGTCGATGTTCGTGGAATGCAGTGGGAACACACGTTCCACACCTTCACCAAAAGAAATCTTGCGAACTGTGAATGACCCAGCAATGCCAGACCCGTTCTTGCGGGAGATGCAGACACCTTCGTAGTTCTGCACACGGCTGCGGGTCCCTTCGGTCACTTTGTAACCGACGCGGATGGTGTCACCCGCTTTGAAGTCGGGGATGTTTTTCCCCAGAGCGGCGATTTGTTCCGCTTCGAGTTGTGCGATCAGATCCATCTGAAACGCTCCTTATATATGGCACGGGTGGTCCCCGTAACGTTTATGCGTGTCGTCAGAGCTCTGCGTCGTTATCGGGTCCGCCATCGCGCCCGCCAGAGGTGCCGTCATCGTTCCATTGTTGTAGTTGTCTGGCCTGTCCGGTGCATGGGATGCCAACGAAGGCATCTGCAGAAATCCGGCTGGTTCCATAAACCAAGACCCCGGAATCGGTTTCCCGTCCGAAGATGCGTTTCTTTAGGCGGGTTTCGGGGTTCGATCAAGTGGTTTCAAGGGCAAACATAGCCCGTGGCGCGTACGTTCGGTGGCTTTGCAGGCCCCGAACTCCAAGCGGACAACGGTTCTTGATTACGGTGGTGGATATTTCGACATGATTTATGTCGCGACAAACAGGGATCCATCCATCTTGAATGTCGGTCTTGAACCGGTGCCGTTGCCTGCTGGTTTGCCACTCTTGCTTGCAGGCCTTGGTGGGTTTGCGCTTGTGCGACGCCGTCAAACCTAGAATCCTCTCGCACTCGAATAATATTAAGCCGCCGAGGGACAGCCTTGGCGGCTTTAATTATTCAGATCAGCTATCATTTAACCGTTCTTTTGCTGACGTTCTTTCCCAAAGGTCTGGACGGCGTGCTTTGGTCAGTTCTTCAGACTTTTCGCGTCGCCATTCCGCGATCTTTTTGTGGTTACCGGAGAGGAGCACGTCTGGGATCGCGCGACCGTTCCATTCGGCGGGTTTTGTGTACTGCGGATGTTCGAGGAGGCCGTTGGAAAAACTCTCTTCCTCCGCACTTTCCGCGTTGCCGAGGACGCCTGGAAGCAGGCGCACCGTGGCGTCGATCATGGCTTGGGCCGCTATTTCGCCGCCGGTCATGACGAAATCGCCAAGCGACACCTCTTGGATGTCGAAATGGTCCAAGACACGCTCGTCAACGCCTTCGAACCGACCGCAGAGCATCGTCACCCCGTCTGCTTGGGCAAGGCGCTGGGCCATGGCTTGATCAAAGCGCGGGCCGCGGGGGGAGAGGTAGACGAGCGGCATGCGGCCCGTGGCGCTGCTGCGCGCTTCGATGATCGCTTTTTCCAAGATATCGGCGCGCAGGACCATGCCGGCACCGCCGCCCGCAGGCGTGTCGTCTACGTTCTTGTGCTTGCCGATCCCGTAGTGGCGCAGGTCGAAAGTTTGCAGCTGCCAAAGGCCGTCTTTCAACGCTTTCCCAGTCAGGCTTTCACCGAGCACGCCGGGGAATGCGGTTGGGAAAAGCGTAATGATTTGCGCCGTCCAAACACCTGCAAGATCCGGCGTGTCCGTCATCAATTCCCGCGGCTTGAGCGTCGCGTGGATCGACTTGCGGCCGTGGGATTTGGGGGTTGCCATCAGAACAGCCCTTCGGGTGGATCGGCGATCAGTCGTCCGCTGGCGAGGTCTACGGTCGGGACGGCCGCTTGCGTGAACGGGAGGAGGACGGTGTCGGGTGCGCCTGGTACGAGAATTTCCAGAAGGTCGCCTGCGCCATGGTCCATGACGTTTTTGACTGTGCCCAAGCTCTTGCCGCCTGTGTCGAGCACGTCGAGCCCGATGAGGTCGGAATAGTAGTATTCGTCGTCCGGCAGGCTTGGCATCTGCGACCTGTCGGCATAAAGTTTGGTGTTTCTAAGGGCGTCGGCGTCTTCTTTGGTCACGACGCCATCAAGCCGCGCGGTAAAACCGTTTTTCTGCTGACCGGTAAGGACGAGTTGAACGAACTGGCGTCCGTCTTCGGTGAAAAGCGGTGTGTAGTCCGCAATTGCGCCAGGGTCGGCGCAGAAAGACTTGAGGCGCACTTCACCTTGGACGCCGAAGGCACCGCCTAAGGATCCGACAACTATGCGATCTGGCATCGGCCTACCCCTTGATGAAACATGTGCGGTCCCGCCATTCCCCGCCTTCGGTGCGGCAGACCTCTTGCCGGTTGGCGTCTGAGAAGAAGATGCCAGCCACGAAGGCAAAGAGGATCAGAATGATAACGCGAAAAAGCCGCAACATGATCGGAACGGAAGGGGAGCTGCCCTACGACAGCTCCTCCTAAGGTCTTACTCTTCAGCCGCAGCTTCTTCAGCAGGTACCTCTTCTGCTGCAGGCTCTTCTGCGGGTGCTTCTTCTTCAGCAGGTGCGTTTGCAGCTTCTTCAGCGGCTTTTGCTTTCTCCGCCTTTTCTTCAGCACGTTCCTGAGCGGCTTTGCCCGGTGTGCCCTTCTTGGGGTTGTTGCGGTCTTTCTTTGGCAGCTCACCAGCAGCTTCGAGCATGCGGGAGATACGGTCGGATGGCTGTGCGCCTTCGCCCAACCAGTACTTCACGCGCTCCATGTTCATTTTAACGCGCTCTTCGCTGTCTTTTGGCAGCATTGGGTTGTACGTACCCAGCTTTTCGATGAAGCGGCCATCACGTGGCATGCGGCTGTCCGCTGCAACGATGGAATAGAATGGGCGCTTTTTGGAACCGCCGCGTGCGAGGCGAATTTTCATAGCCATGGTTTGACTTCCTTAAGGTTTGTCTTGTCGCACCAAAGGTGCGTTTAGGGTTGAGATTGATGTGATTTGTGATGCTGAATGACTTCAGCGATGACGAAGTTGAGAAACTTCTTGGCAAATTCCGGGTCCAAATCGGCCCGTTTTGCCAAATCTTCGAGCCGTGCGATCTGTGCCGCTTCGCGGGCTGGATCGGACGGGGGAAGGTCGTAGGCGGCTTTGAGTTTCCCCACAGCCTGCGTGTGTTTGAACCGCTCGCCAAGCGTGTAGATCAGGATCGCGTCGAGCCGGTCGATGCTTTCGCGGTGATCTTTGAGGAGGTCCGCTGCGCGTATTGATGCGTCGGTCATTGGGGCGCTCCTGTGGTGTAGGCGAAAACGGCGCAATCGGTATGTTCTGGATGGTCCCCTTGGCGCGTGGCACCGAGACGTGCAGCGACGCGCAGGGATGCCGCGTTGTCTTTGTATATAAAGCTGCAGAACCCATTTGGCCCCAGTTCAGTAAAGCCCCAGTCGCGCAGGGCGCGGGCGGCTTCTGTGGCGTAGCCGTTGCCTTCGGCCGCTCCTGTCAAAAGCCAGCAAAGTTCGGTCGATGGGTCGCCATATTCGGGTGCGATGAGGACGAGTCCCAATGGTGTCTCGTCATCCTTGAGAGTGATCGTCAGCGGGCCAGTGCCCCGCAGCAGCCAGCTCGCCACGGACTGGTTGAAATCGAGCCACGCATCCTCACCATTCATTGGGCCGCCGATGTATTTGGCGCGATCCGTCGTCCAAATCGTTTCCAGCGTTGCCCAATCTTCGATCTTGCAGGGGCGCAGGATCAAACGCTCCGTCTCGAGCACAGGCAGGTGTGCATTGAGTGCGGTCACGCGCAGGGCTGGGGAGCCGATGGGAGGAGTGAGCCAAGCTGTCATAGCGCTCCCCAAAGGCCGCGCTGACGCGCGACACCCTTCTGAGCACCTCCAGCGGAGATATTTTTGGCAAGAGGAAGCCTCATTTCTTCCTCCCAAAACCGCTGAGACCTGGGGGGAGTGCGCCGCCGCCCAAGCCGGGCAGACCGCCGGGCATTTTGCCTTGCATGGCTTTTGCAGCTTCTTCCATTGCTTTGGGGTCATTCATATCGGGAATGCCTCCCGGCATCCCGCCTTTGCCCATCATGCCTTTCATGGCTTGTTTGAGCATCCCACCTTTGCCTATTTTGCCCATCTTCTTCATCATGTCGGCCATCTGGCGCTGTTGTTTCAGAAGTTTATTGAGTTCGGAGACTTCAAGCCCTGCACCTTTGGCGATGCGTTTCTTGCGGCTCGCTTGCAAAATTTCTGGCTGGGCGCGTTCGCGTTTGGTCATGGAGTTGATAAGGGCGATCTGGCGTTTGAGGATGCTGTCATCCATGCCCGCCGCTTCCATCTGCTTTTGCATTTTGCCCATGCCGGGCATCATGCCCATCATCCCTTCCATGCCGCCCATCTTGATCATCTGTTCAAGCTGCATTTTCAGGTCGTTCATGTTGAAGCGGCCCTTTTGGAAACGCTTCATCATCTTTTCGGCTTGTTCAGCCTCGATGGTTTCTTGGGCTTTCTCGACGAGGGAGACGATGTCGCCCATGCCCAAGATGCGGCCTGCGATGCGGGAGGGTTCGAACACCTCGATGGCGTCCATCTTTTCGCCCAAGCCCACGAACCGAATAGGTTTGCCTGTGATCGCGCGCATGGAGAGCGCCGCACCGCCACGCCCGTCACCGTCCATACGGGTCAGAACCACGCCTGTGACGCCGATCTTGTCGTCAAACTCTTGCGCCACATTCACTGCGTCTTGACCTGTCAGGCCGTCAACGACCAGCAGTGTTTCACGCGGGTTTGCGACATCACGGACAGCGGCGGCTTGGGCGATCAGTTCTTGATCTATGTGCAGGCGGCCTGCGGTGTCCAGCATATAGACGTCATAGCCACCGAGGGAGGCTTGGGTTTTCGCGCGTTTGGCGATGGCGACAGGGTCTTCGCCTTTAACAATAGGCAAAGTGTCGACGCCGATTTGTGCGCCAAGAATTGCAATCTGTTCCATCGCGGCAGGTCGGTTGACGTCGAGAGAGGCCATGAGAACGCGCTTGCCCTCTTTCTCCTTCAAGCGTTTGGCGAGCTTGCCTGTCGTCGTCGTCTTACCAGACCCTTGCAAGCCAACCATCAGGATCGGGGCAGGTGGGTTATCGATTTTGAGGGCGCCGGGGTCTTCGTTGCCGGTCAGGATGTGCTGCAATTCGTCGTGGACGATTTTGACGACCTGCTGACCCGGTGTGACAGACTTGGTGACGGACTGACCGGTGGCCTTATCTTGAACGGCTTTGATGAAATCGCGGGCAACGAGGAGGGAGACGTCCGCCTCCAATAAGGCCACGCGCACTTCGCGGAGGGCGGTTTTGACGTCATCCTCGCTCAGCGAACCATGCTTGGTGAGCCGGTCAAAGACGCCGCCTAAGCGTTCGGATAGGTTCTCAAACATCGGCCAAGGCCCTCATTTCGTTCTGGTTGGTCTTTTATGTAAGAACCGACCGGCTAAAGTAATAGCGCCCTAGTGGGCGTTCTTCCAACACACTGCGCCCCCGTGGGCGCAACGCGCTGACGGAGGGCGATCTCTACTAGAGTAGAGACCGGACGGCTAATGCTGTCCGGAGTTCTCCACCATCTAGAAGGTGCGGGGGGCAGAGTCAACAATGTCGATGGTTGGTGGAGTGTTGCGTGTTTTGGGCGTGCCACTAAAATCACCATTGCAGAAATGAACATAAGGTCTAGATTATCAAAAAATTTGTGAAATTTCGCACAGAGATCGGACTATGGACAGTTGGGACGAAATCCGCACCGCCTATCATGTGGCGCAGGCAGGCACGGTGAGTGGCGCGGCGGAGGCGTTGGGTGTGCATCATGCGACGGTCATCCGGCATATTAACGCGTTGGAGGAGCGGTTGGGCGTGAAGCTCTTCCAGCGACACTCGCGGGGATATACGGCGACGGAGGCGGGGGCGGACCTGTTACAGGTGGCAAAGACGACCGACGACCAGTTCAGTCAGCTTGAGGGGCGGATCAAAGGGTTGGGCAAGGGCGTGTCGGGCGATCTGGTGGTGACGTCCTTAGCGCGGCTGTCGCCGCTGATGGTGCCCGGACTAACCGAATATCAAGCAGAGCATCCAGATGTGCGGGTGCGCTATCTGACGAGCGACCGCTTGTTCCGGTTGGAGTATGGCGAAGCGCATGTGGCCGTTCGGGCGGGTGCGATGCCGGAGGATCCCGATAATGTGGTGCAGCCCTTTTGCCACCAGAATATGACCTTGGCGGGGTCAAAAGCCTATGTCGAGAAACATGGCATGCCAAAAGACGAAGCGGATTTGGCACGGCATAAGTTTGTTGGGCAGGACAATGACAACAACCGTGCGCCGTTCAACCGCTGGCTACGGGACGTGGTTGACCCCGATGGGATCGTCTTTCGCGCCACCGACGCACCCGTGATGCGTGAAGCGATCCTCGCCGGGGCAGGCTTAGGGTTTGTGAGCAACCACGAGCTGCGCAGCTATCCTGATCTGGTAGAGGTGATGCCCAGCAAGCCGGAGTGGTCCGCGGCACTTTGGTTGGTGACGCATGTTGATCTGCATCGGACAGCCAAGGTTCAGTCTTTCTTGAGCTATCTCAAGGACAAAGCTACGACGTGGGACGTCTAGGCGTTGGGTTTGTCGCCCATCTCCTGATCTAGAAAGCGCTCAAAAGCATCCAGGTCGATACTGTCCATCTGTCCGAAGCTTTTCATCCAGACGGAGGCATCGCGCAGTGCGTCAGGCTCTAGCTTGCACCATTTCACGCGGCCGTGCTTTTCTTGGCTGATAAGGCCGGCGGAGGTGAGGACGGCGAGGTGTTTTGAGATTGCGGCTAGCGAGATGTCGAAGGGTTCGGCGACGTCGGTAACGGCCATATCATCCTCCAGTAGCATCGACAGGATGCGGCGGCGTGTGGCGTCGCCGAGAGCGGCAAAGACGATATCAAGTTGCGTGTCCATGCGGGTCATCAAGCACCATGCTGTTCAATCGTCAACCATTCGGTTAAATATTGGTTTTGGCTGATATGGCGGTTTTCTGTGCGAGACGCATGATTTTCTCGCCAATCCAAAGTTAATAAAAAACCATTTATTACAGATACTTATATACGTACGCGTGATCCGCTCTTCGGCGTTGACTCCGCGTACATCAAGACGTAGCACACCCCCAAACGCCCCAAGGAGAGATTTGCGTTGGTGAGCGAGGCAGACAAGCGCCGTTTGGAGGAGCTAGACGCCCGGATCGAGGCGGCCAAAAAGCCGGCGGAACGCAAACGCCACGGGGAAGATCATCACTCTCAGGCGCATTTGGCCTGGCGCATGGTGATCGAACTGGTGACCGGTCTCGGGATCGGTTTTGCCATTGGATACGGGCTCGACAGCCTGTTCGGCACAATGCCGATCTTTCTGGTGGTTTTCATATTGCTGGGGTTCGTGGCGGGTGTGCGCACAATGATAAGCACCGCCAACGAGGTCCAAGCGAAGACACTGGCCGAAGAGGCCGAACGGAATGACGAGCAAGAGGGCTTGTAGAAATGGCGACTGAATCGGCAGGCGAAGAAAAGCTGTTCAACTTCCACCCGATGGACCAGTTCATCGTGAAGCCACTTTTCGGCGATGGTCCGGTTCAGTGGTACACAATCACGAACGTGACGCTGTGGATTGCTCTGACAATCCTCGCCATCTTCGCGCTTTTGGTTCTGGGCACATCGCGCCGAGCTATCATCCCGTCCCGCATCCAGTCCATTGGCGAGCTGGCTTACGGCTTCATCTACAAAATGATAGAGGACGTGACGGGCAAAGATGGGGTCAAATATTTCCCCTACATCATGACACTGTTCATGTTCATCGTGTTCGCCAACTTCCTCGGCCTTCTACCGCTGGCCTTCACAACGACATCGCACATCGCTGTCACCATCGTTTTGGCGATGTTGGTGTTTGTCGCAGTTACTGTGATTGGCTTTGTGAAAAACGGCATTGGGTTCCTCAGCCTCTTCTGGGTTTCTGCTGCGCCTCTGCCGCTGCGTCCGATCCTCGCCGTGATTGAAATTATCTCTTACTTTGTCCGCCCTGTCAGCCACTCCGTCCGTCTGGCCGGAAATATGATGGCTGGTCACGCGGTGATCAAAGTGTTCGCAACCTTCGCAGCAGCCGCGGTGATCGCGCCAGTGTCTGTAGTTGCTATTTCTACCATTTATGCTCTCGAAGTCCTTGTGGCCTTCATCCAAGCATACGTATTCACGATCCTGACCTGTGTTTATTTGCGCGATGCACTGCATCCACACCACTAAGTCAGATCGTCTAATCTCGCCAATTCCAACGTAAGGAGAATTCGAAATGGAAGGCAATATCGTACAAATGGGCGCATACCTTGGTGCTGGTCTCGCATGCATGGGCATGGGGGGCGCTGCTGTAGGTGTGGGCAACGTGGTAGGCAACTACCTTGCTGGCGCACTGCGCAACCCATCTGCTGCTGCTGGTCAAACCGCAACAATGTTCATCGGCATCGCCTTCGCAGAAGCGCTGGGAATCTTCTCATTCCTCGTTGCTCTGTTGTTGATGTTCGCCGTTTAAGAACACCCCAATCCTTACGTCTGGCAGGTGCGCATGGCGCGCCTGCCGGTAAATCCAAAGGTTAACGGGAAAAGACTATGGCAACAGAAACCGCAGAAAAAGCAGCCGAATCTGGCGGACTTCCGCAGCTCGACTTTACAACGTTCGGAAACCAGATCTTCTGGTTGGCGATCGCACTGATCGCGATCTATCTGATCCTTTCGCGCATCGCGTTGCCACGGATCGGGGCCATCCTTGCGGAACGGTCCGGAACCATCACTAACGATCTTGCTGCAGCCGAAGAGCTAAAGCAAAAAGCGGTGGAAGCTGAAGCCGCTTATGAAAAAGCGCTGGCTGATGCGCGTGCGGAGGCGGGACAGATTGTCGACAAAGCCAAAGCCGAAATTCAGGCAGAATTAGATGCGGAACTGGCGAAAGCTGACGCGCAGATCGCTGCGAAAGCGGCAGAAAGCGAAGCAGCCATTGCTGAGATCCGTAAAGGAGCTGTGAAATCCGTGGCACAAGTTGCAAAGGACACCGCGAAAGAGATCGTCGCAGCGATGGGTGGCAAGGCCGACGCCAAGACCATCACCGCCGCAGTCACCGCGCGGATGAAAGGGTAACGACATGAAAAAGCTCCTGATCCCTGCTTTCGTCCTGACCGCGACACCAGCCTTCGCTGCTGAGAAAGCGTTCTGGTTCAACTTCGCCAACACCGACTTTGTCGTTTTGGTCGCGTTCATACTGTTCGTCGCTTTCCTGATGTACCTCAAGGTCCCGGGTAAGATCGGTGAAATGCTGGATGGCCGTGCGAACACGATCAAAACGGAACTCGACGAAGCCCGCACGCTGCGCGAAGAAGCGCAGAGCCTGCTCGCCTCTTATGAGCGCAAGCAGCAAGAGGTGCAGGAACAAGCCGACCGCATAGTTGCCAACGCGAAGGACGAAGCATCCCGTGCGGCGGAAGCTGCGAAGGCCGACATTGCAAAGTCGATTGAGCGTCGCCTTGCCTCCGCTGAAGAGCAGATCGCCAGCGCCGAAAGCTCCGCCGTCAAGGAAGTGCGCGATCAAGCGATCGTTGTGGCTGTGGGTGCGGCTGAAGACATCATCGCGAAGCAAATGGATGCCAAGACCTCCAACAGCCTCATAGACGATGCAATTGCGACAGTGAGCGAAAAGCTTCACTAGGAACTCATCCGATGGAATTAAAAAGGCCCAGCAGTCGCTGGGCCTTTCTTTTTGGGTTTAGGCTGCGGCAGTCGCTTCAATTACAAACATCAGGCAAGGGATCGCCAGTGATGTAACGCCGAGCAATGTCATGGGGCCGACACTTGGTGAGGTCCAACCCGCATTCCCATCAGATCGAAGTTCTTCAGAGCTTCACCAACATCAGTCGCATAGACCCCAAATCTGACAACATTGCTCCAATCCATTCTCGCGCTGTTTAGGACGGCCTCAAGGTTGTCGAGCGCCAATGAAATCTGTGCTCTCATGTCTTCTGGATGTTACGGATTGCCATTCTCATTAACCGCGATCTGACCGGCACAAATGACCTGATGGGTTGCCCCTTCGATGATTTCAGCTCGGTTGTAACCCAATTTGATCGACCAATCCCATGGGTTCACTGCTGGCCTTTCCATAATTCATTTCTCCATTTGGTAAATGTCTGGAAACGTAGTGGGACAAATAGTGCCAAAAAATGTTACTATTTATGCTTGACTGAAAAAATGAATACCCGACTCAGACGAGAAACCCTTGTATGTACGTTGCGCCGAAGCGGCACATCGACAGTAGACGCCCTAGCGACGATGGTGGCGCCTCGCGTCGCACTGTGCTGCGGGATATAAGCGCCCTCCGTGATGAGGGCTACGTCATATATTCCGACGTTGGCACGGGCGCTGGCCTACAGCTTGAACCCCAATCCTTTCAGACGACCGCCAAGCTTTCTGTGCCAGAGGTTTTTGCACTATTGATCAGCGTTTCGGCCGTACGCGCTGCTGGGAACCTTACATTTTCTGAGTAAGCGGACTCGGGGCTGGCAAAAATCGAAAAGGGGTTGCCATCCGACAAGATAATAGACTTCCGCGCTTTTCTCGATTGCCTGCATATAGGGAAGTTATCGCCGTTGCAGTACCTATCAGACATTGGTCAGATGAGTCCCGAACTGTTGCCTGCGTTTGAAACCTCATTTCTAAACCGACACTTCATCCGATTTGACTATTGCGACGCAAAAGGCGTTCAGACGCAACACGTGGTGCAGCCGCAAGCCATGCTCATTCTGCCACCGCTTTGGTATTTGGTCGGATGGGATCCGCTTCGCGAGGATTTTCGCCATTTCCGCCGCCGACATGTCCCTTTCGAAGACGATGTATGTCCATACAGCGAATTGCAGGCTCAACGGAAAATGGGGACTTGAATTGGTTCCAAGCCAGCGCTTGTGCCGCTGGCCTTTACCGCCCAGCCTCATGCTCGTATCGCCGTTTCGCGAAATCTTCGTTCTCATTCGCTTTCAACTGATCTACCAATGCCCCTCTGACATAGTCGAGGTGGCTGGCGACGGCGGCTTTGGCGGCTGCGGGGTCGCGGGCTTGGAGTGCGTCGTTGATGGCGCGGTGTTGGTCTAATAAATGATCGCGGGTCATGCGTTGTTTGAACATGACGGAGCGGTTGTAGAACACGCCTTCACGCAGCAGTTCATACATCGACCGCATCATATGGAGCATGACTATGTTGTGGCTCGCCTCGATGATGGCGAGGTGGAAATCAGCGTCGAGCGCGGCTTCTTCTGCTGGGTTCCTCTTTTGCTGCGCAACCTCCATCTTCTTGAAGATCGCATCGATCACTTTGAGGTCGGTGTCGGACGCAAGACGCGCGGCACGCTCGGCGGCCAATCCTTCCATGTCGCGGCGGAAGCTGATGTAGTCGAACACCGCGCTGTCATGTGTCGCAAAGAGGGAGACGAGTGCAGGCGAGAATGCGCTGCCAAGGACGTCTGCCACAAAGACGCCGGAGCCCACTTTGGACACGAGAAGGCCCTTGTCCTGAAGCTCTGATAACGCTTCGCGGAGGGAGGGGCGGGAGACACCCATCTTCTCGCTCAACTCCCGCTCTGACGGGAGCCGTTCGCCGGGGCGTAAGATGCCGCGCAGGATCAGCTCTTCGATCTGGCGCAGCACGCCTTGGGAGAGTTTCTCTTGTTGGACGGTTTGAAAGGGCATGTCGCCTCCGCAGATGAATTGGTCAATTTATATGACCGGAGCAGAGGTCAGACAAATAAAAAGGGGCCGACAGTGCAGCCCCTTTCGTCGCATGTGTTTAGGCTTAGCGCGTTGGCGTGATCACAACTTCCACACGGCGGTTGGCCTGACGGCCTTCTGGCGTTTGGTTGGTCGCAATCGGACGGTTCTCACCCTGACCAGTGGAGATGATCCGCGCTGGGGTAACACCGGCACTGATCAGAACGCTTGTCACCGCCTGTGCACGGTGCTGGGACAGGTCAAAGTTATACGACGCATCGCCGACATTGTCGGTGTGACCAATCACGTTGACAGTTGTGTTCGGGTACTGGTTGATCGAATTCGCCAGCGTCCGCAGGTCCGTTTGCGAGCGACCAGAGACGGCGGTGCTGTTGGTCGCAAACAGGATGTCCTGCGGTAACGTCACAACAAGGTTGTTGCCGTTGTTCACAATGCCGACGTTGTTGCCGAGGGAGGCGCGCAGCTCTTCTTCTTGCTTGTCAAGCTGGTTGCCGATGACCGCGCCACCAGCCGCACCGATGACAGCACCGACGAGAGCACCACGACGGCGGTCCTCTACGCTGTCGCCGCGCAGAATTCCTGTGAGAGCGCCAACGCCTGCGCCGATCAATGCGCCTTGTTGCGCGTTTTGGTTGCCGTTGGGACCGGTGGTGTCACAAGCGGCCACAAGTGTCAGGGCGCTTGCTGCGAAAATGAGGGAGAGTTTTTTCATAGCCATAAGACCGTTTCCATATTCAATGTTTGCGCCGCCCAGATTGGGGGGGGGCAGTCAGATAACGCTTATAAAGCCTGATTGTTCCCTGCTATCCAATATCACTGCCGTGAAGGGCGGGTTTCCGCCGAGGCCGCAGCATCTGCGCGTGCAGATTCCCACGCGAGGATCGCACGTTTGACCGGCAATCCCCAATGATAGCCGCCGAGGGCGCCGGATTTGCGCAAGGCGCGGTGGCAGGGAATGAGCAGGCTCACAGGGTTCCGCCCGACAGCGGTGCCAACCGCGCGAACCGCTTTGGGATGGCCGATTGAGTCCGCGATTTCGCTGTAGGTCGTGACATGACCGGAGGGGATGCGGAGCAGCGCTTCCCAAACCTTCAATTGCAGCGGCGTCCCGATCATGTGGAGGCAGGTGTCGCCCTTGGCTGTGAGCGTAGCTTCGGCCCAGTTTCTGAGGCGATTCGGTGCCTCAACGAAGGTTGCATTAGGCCAGCGGCGCGTGAGGTCGACTATCGCCTCGTCCGCGCCCATTTCGGCGGAGAATGCGAGGCCGCATATGCCGCGGTCGGTGCCCATGACGAGAGCGGGACCAAACGGGCTGTCGAACCAGCCCCAAAAGATGCTGAGGTCTGCACCTGCTTTCGCGTATTCGCCAGGTGTCATTGCCTCCCACTTTAGAAAAAGGTCATGCAGACGTCCTGAGCCAGACAGGCCAACCTCTTGCGCGGTGGCGAGGGTGGTGAACCTGTTGGAGAGGAGCGATTTCGCATGGCCTAATGTCAGGTATTGTTGGTACCGCTTTGGGCTGACGCCGACCCATTGGGAGAAGACACGTTGGAAATGTGCAGGCGACATATCCATCTGCGCGGCGATGTAAGCCAAGGTCAAAGGCATGTCCGCTTGTGCATCAATCGCCTCGATCGCGCGGGCCATGACTTGGTAGTGATATGACTGGTCGTATTCCATGACATTGAGACTAGGCAAAGCAACCGTTGCGAGCGACCCAAAAATTGCGCATATCGGTGCGCATGGCAAAACAACTCGATTACAACACGATACGCGAGATTTTTGAGCGGTTTGAGGCGGCAGAGGCGGAGCCGAAGGGGGAGCTGAACCATACCAATGCCTACACGTTGGTGGTGGCGGTGGCCCTGTCCGCGCAAGCGACCGACAAGGGCGTGAACAAGGCGACGGAGGCGCTGTTCAAAATCGTCGAGACGCCGCAGCAGATGCTCGAGCTTGGGATCGAAAAGCTGACCGAACACATCAAAACAATTGGCCTGTATCGTCAAAAGGCCAAGAACGTCATGAAGATGAGCCAGATCTTGGTCGATAAGTATGGCGGGGTGGTTCCGAACTCCCGCGCGGCTCTGCAGTCTTTGCCTGGTGTCGGGCGGAAGACAGCGAACGTTGTCTTGAACATGTGGTGGCAGCAGCCCGCGCAGGCGGTGGACACGCATATCTACCGCGTTGGCAATCGGTCAGGCCTTGCGCCGGGTAAGAATGTCGATGCGGTTGAGCGGGCGATTGAGGACAATATTCCAGCGGATTTTCAGCTACACGCACACCACTGGCTAATCCTGCACGGGCGCTATATCTGCGTCGCCAGAAAACCGAAATGCGCGGCCTGTTTGATTCGAGATCTGTGTATGTTTGAGGACAAAAACCTATGAGCAATTTTGATGTGATCGGGATCGGCAACGCGATTGTGGACGTGATTGCCCCAGCCGAAGATACGTTTCTGGATCATATGGGGATCGAAAAGGGGATCATGCAGCTCATTGAGAAGGACCGCGCGGAGGTTCTTTATGCTGCAATGACTGACTGTGTGGAGACGCCCGGGGGGTCCGTTGCCAATACGATTGCAGGGCTTGGCAGCCTCGGCCTGTCGACTGCGTTCATTGGCAAGGTGAAAGACGACGCGCTGGGCCGGTTTTATGCGAAGGGCATGGAAGACGCGGGAACGGCCTTTCCCAATCCGCCCGTTGCAGAGGTGGAGGCACCGACGTCGCGGTCCATGATCTTCGTCTCCCTTGATGGGGAACGGTCGATGAATACCTACCTTGGAGCGGGTGCCGACCTCAACGGTGAAGACGTGCCGGAGGATTTGTTCGGGGGCAGCAAGTTCTTGTTCCTCGAAGGATATCTGTTCGACAAGGACGATGGAAAATCCGCGTTCACGGAGGCGGCGCGGTTGATGAGCGCGGCAGGCGGCAAGTCAGGAATCACGCTTTCGGATCTCTTCTGCGCTGATCGTCACCGCGATGATTTCAAACGTTTGATCCATGATGAGTTGGATTTTACTCTTGGGAACGAGGGTGAATGGACCGCGCTGTACGAGACGGACGATTTGGAAGCCGCGCTCTCCCAAGCGGCTGAGACCTGCGAAACCATCGTCTGCACCCGTGGCGGGAGCCCTGTGATCATTCTGCAGAACGGTCAGCGTGTCGAGACGCCTGTCACGCCTGTGACACCGGTCGATGCGACCGGTGCGGGCGATCAGTTTGCGACGGGCTTCATCTATGGCATGGCAACGGGCCAATCGCCTGAGGTCTGTGGAAAGATGGGCGTCGTTGCGGCGGCGGAGGTGATCCGTCACATCGGACCACGGCCACAAACGGATTTGAAGGTGCTCTTCACGAAGGCTGGATTGATCTGAGCCACAGCGCGTCGATTTCGTCGATGATATCCGTGTCGAAACTGTCTTCGACTTTCCAGTATTTGCCGCTGGGTACGTAGTAGGCTGTTTTTTCTTCAAGCATTTTGGCCTGTCGGACCATTGTCAAGTCGACGTCGGTCCGATTTGTAGCGCCTAACGAGTTTAGCGTCGCGCGTGGAAAAACGAGGCGGCTTTCGTTGGTGCTGAGGTTGACCATCGTGCAATGTTGCTCTGCGGCTTTGATCATCAAACGCGCTGATTTCGCCTCCAAACTGCGGAGGGTTTTGTCATCGCGCAGCGGGTCGGCGGTGCCGGTGCCGTAGAAATGGGTGTTCGTGGTGTTTGGATAAACCATATCGCATCCCAGAACGGCGATCAGCGACGGTTTCAGGGCGGCCAAGGCCCAGTAGCTGGCCGTGAACGCCATTGTGCCGCCGGCATAGACGAACCCGCCGTAGTTGTTCTGCAAGGGCACATAGTCGGAAGCTTGTATCACGGTTTGATTGACCGCGATGGCCTGGGGCATGCGATCTTTTGGGAAGTCGGAGGGATGGACCAGATGGGTCCAATCGTCCCGCACGCGCCATGCGTTGTTGATGACGACAACATGATCGAACGGGTGGGTGTCCCAATCCTGAGCTTTAACCACATTGGGGCCGCTTCCTAACAGCAATACTCTTGTCATTCAGGGCCTTTGATGGCTGGACATCTCAACAGTGCTGTAACTTAAGCCACGACATGGGGAGGTCCAGTGCGCCTAGTCGTCTAGTTTCGCGTGCACCTCATCCAGATTAATCTCCCCAATCGGCATTTTGTTCGACGGATCGTGGAAATCGTATTTGAAGAGATCGAAATTCTTTTTGTAAATTTCATAGACTAGATGCATGGACAGATCGTCGAAGTAATCCTCGACCGGATGCGCGCGTTTTGGGCCATGCCCTTCGCTTCCGTTAAAGCGCGGAATGTCCGTTAAAGCGCGGAATGTCCGTCAGTTTGACGGACTTCGGCGTTTTAATGTTGTTCAACACGCCTTGCATCTCGTCATTGAATTTTTCTGTCCAGAATATCTAATCGTACTGACCGCAGCGATCAGAACGCATACGGACATCACCGCGGTCAATTACCTCTTCAGCGAAGAGGATACAGAGCTGCCGGACCTTGGTGGCTTTGAAAACAGCCTCGTCAAGCGGACGCAGCATCGTCGGTCGCTGATGCGGCTGTTGTTCGAGTGCCGCGAGTCTCAGAAACTGGTGATTTGTCTTGATACGTCGAGCATTGACCTTTTGAACGACTTTTTTGCCGATCGCTCCCGCACCCGCATGTTGGAAATTGATTGCGTGTACACCGATGAATACTTGTCTGGCCATGCCAAACGGGTTGGGCCCGTCGCAGCGGATGCGCCGGATGATGTGACGGCGCAGCTTGTGCCAACGATCCGCTATGACATCGCCCATGAGAGTCGGCGGATCCAAGACAGCAATTTCGAAGGCTACCACCGCATTCAGCAGACCCATTCGGCGGCCAAAAATGCCGAAGCCTTGGCGTCTTTCCTTGATTTGCCGAAAGACGTGGCGCAAAAACGGGCCGAAACCCCATAACTTTTCGATTGATGACCCACATGACCTTTGACTACGACGATCAAAATATCTTTGCCAAAATCCTGCGCGGCGAAATCCCCAATCAGACGGTTTATGAAAGCGACCACGCGCTCGCGTTCAAAGACATCAATCCGCAGGCGACACATCATGTTCTGGTGATTCCGAAAGGCCCTTACATGAGCCTTGATCACTTCGCGATTGAAGCGCCGACAGAGGAGCAGGCAGGCTTCATGGCCGCTGTGGGCGAGGTTTGCAAGTTGCTTGAGCTAGACAGCGGCTTCCGTGCGATCT
The DNA here is from genome assembly GCF_965661665.1 of Cognatiyoonia sp. Lineage (NCBI taxonomy): Bacteria > Pseudomonadati > Pseudomonadota > Alphaproteobacteria > Rhodobacterales > Paracoccaceae > Cognatiyoonia > Cognatiyoonia sp. The sequence continues at coordinate 21,569 of NZ_CBFIEO010000002.1, forward strand.
GCAACACGCGCATTCACGGCGTGCAAGAAGTCCCACACTTTCACATGCACATCGTAGGTGGGGAACAGTTGGGCCAGATGCTGCCCTAGCTATTCCGTCAGCGATAGGAACACATCCTCAAGGTCAGGCACGTCGGTCTGAATGTCTTTGATGTTCACGCTAGACGTGCGCAGGTAGTCGAGTACTGCGTTGTCGGAGGTTTGCGCAGGGTGATAGGATAGTTTGATTTTGCCGTCGTCGGTGTGTGTGACGTCGATCTCAGCGGTGCTGGCGATTTGTGACCGCACCGTCGGTGTGATGACCAAGGTTTTCTGGTCCAGTTTGCCCAACAGGTTCGCCGTGGTGTCGCGGATAATCAACGACCCGTGGTTGATGATCGCGATTTCGTCGCACATCGCCTCCGCTTCTTCGAGGTAGTGGGTCGTCAGGATAATTGTCATGCCCTCATTGTTGAGTCGGCGCACGTTGTCCCAAAGCTGGTTGCGCAGGGTGATATCTACGCCAGCGGTCGGTTCATCCAAGACAAGGATCTGAGGGCTGTGGACGAGTGCTTTGCCAAGCAACAACCTGCGCCGCATCCCGCCAGACAGGGACCGCGCGTAAGCGTTGGCCTTGTCCGTGAGGCCGATGAGTTCAAGGATTTCATCCGTCCGGCGCTGGCTCCGCGGCACACCATAAAGCCCTGCTTGCACATCGAGCGACCCGCACGGCGTGAAGAAAGGATCAAGGTTGGGTTCCTGCGGCATCACCCCGATCGATGCCCGCGATTGGCGTGGATTTTCATCCTGGTCGAACCCCCAGATTTTGACAGTGCCGGAGGTTTTGATGACCAAGCCTGCGAGAATGTTGATCAGCGTCGATTTGCCTGCCCCATTCGGCCCCAACAGGCCAAAGATCGATCCGTGCGGGATGTTGAGGTCGATGCCTTTGAGCGCTTCTTTCGCTTCTTGCTGCTTTGATGCGGCGTAGGTCTTGCGCAAACCTGAAATTTCAATCGCATACTCTGTCATTCGTGGTTTTCCCGATCCATCGGCTGGGGTATGTAGGCCTTGATATCGCGCGATGACTGCGCATCAACACACAGGCCAGCCATGACACGTCCCGCACCGGAAACCAAGATCGTTCAACAGTATCGCGTGTCTTGCGATGGTGGGGAGGGTGGCTTGGGCCATCCGCGTGTCTGGTTGCAAATCCCGACGGAGCATGGCTGGGTCGAATGCCCTTATTGCGATGCGAAATACGTCCATGAGGATTTCAAGGACGCCGTGAACGGCTAAGCCGACTTGCTCACATCGACCGATCAGCTTTTTGGCCATGCGAAGGCTGGAAGGCATTGGCGGTTCGTGCCAAAATCCTGCTCAACTAGTCTGGGGGACAGCGTATGACCACGCAATTCGGAAGCGGTTGCCATTTGCATCTGATTGATGGCTCGGCATTTATTTTCCGCGCTTACCACGCCTTGCCCCCATTGACGCGGAAATCTGACGGTCTGCCTGTCGGGGCGGTCAGCGGCTTTGTGAATATGCTGCAACGTTATGTTGAGGGGAACACAGGCCCTGATGCGGCGACCCATGTGGCGGTTATTTTCGACAAAGGCAGTCATACGTTTCGAAACGAGTTGTATGATGAATACAAAGCCAATCGTGAGGCGATGCCAGAGGATTTGCGCCCACAAATCCCGCTGACCCGCGACGCCACTCGAGCCTTCAATATCGCTTGTGAAGAGATCGAAGGGTTCGAGGCGGATGACATCATCGCGACGCTGGCTGTTCAGGCGCGGGACGCTGGTGGTCGGGTAACGATCCTATCGTCCGACAAAGACCTGATGCAGCTTGTTGGTGGCGGTGTCGAAATGCTCGACCCTATGAAGAACAAGCGTGTGGACAGCGAAGGCGTTGTTGAGAAGTTCGGTGTGGGGCCGGAGCGTGTCGTGGATGTGCAGGCGCTGGCAGGCGACTCGGTCGACAACGTGCCGGGTGCGCCAGGGATCGGGATCAAGACCGCGGCGCTGCTCATCAATGAATACGGATCGCTTGAAGAACTGCTCGACCGCGCGGAAGAGATCAAACAACCGAAACGTCGACAATCCCTGATCGAAAACCGCGAGCAAATCGAGCTGTCGAAAAGGCTGGTGCAGCTCGACGACGATATGGACCTGCCGTTCGACCTCGACAGTCTTGAGATCAAGGATATTGAGCCAGAACCGCTGGTGGCATTCCTGGCAAAGATGGAGTTTCGGACGGTCACGAAGCGGATCGCGGACAAGCTGGGGGTCGAGATGCCGGTGATCGAGGTGGCCCCTGCCGCGCAGGAGGAAGCGGCCCTTGAAGCAGTGGCTTTCGACGCAGCCACCTACACCCAAGTGTCAGACGCCCCCGCGTTGACCGATTGGATCATCAAGATCAGAGAGCGGGGCTATGTCGCCGTCGATACGGAGACGACGGGCTTGAATGAGATGACCGCTGAATTGGTGGGTATCTCGCTTTGTGTTGAGGCCGGGGAGGCGTGCTACATCCCACTCACTCACAAAGCCTCTGCCTCCGACGATTTATTTGGCAATGATGATCTGGCCGAAGGGCAGATGGCGCTTGAGGAGGCGCTGAAGCTGCTCAAGCCGGTTTTGGAGGATGCATCGGTCCTCAAAATCGGCCAGAACATGAAATACGACGCGAAGATTTTTGCGCGTTATGGCGTCAGTGTTGCTCCCATAGACGATACGATGCTGATGTCTTACGCGATGAATGCAGGCCTGCATAATCACGGCATGGATGGGTTGTCAGAACGCTATCTCGGCCACAGCCCAATCGAGATTAAGTCGCTCTTGGGCACGGGCAAATCTGCGATCACCTTTGACCGTGTGCCGATTGAGGATGCGGTGAAGTACGCGGCAGAGGATGCCGACATTACGCTGCGCCTTTGGCAGCAGTTCAAGCCGCAACTGCACCAGAAACGGGTCACGACCGTTTATGAGACCTTGGAACGTCCGATGGTTCAGGTGCTCGCCGATGTGGAAATGACGGGCATCAAAGTCGATCGCGATACGCTGTCCCGTATGTCCAATGCGTTCAGCCAAAAAATGGCGGGGCTTGAGGCGGAGCTATATGAGCTCGCCGGTCGCGATTTCAACGTGCAAAGCCCGGCACAAGTGGGCAGCATCCTGTTTGATGAGATGGGTCTGGAAGGGGGTAAACGCACCAAGACAGGCCAATGGTCGACGCCTGCCGATGTGTTGGAAGACCTCGCGACGGAGCATGACTTTCCCGCCCGCATCCTTGATTATCGTCAGTTGGCCAAGCTGAAATCGACCTATACGGACGCGCTTCAGAACCATATCAATCCTGACACGGGGCGGGTGCACACGTCCTATTCCATTGCAGGTGCGAACACGGGGCGCTTGGCTTCGAACGATCCGAATCTGCAGAACATCCCGATCCGCACCGAAGAAGGTCGTCGGATCCGGGAAGCTTTTGTCGCCGAACCCGGTAAGGTGCTGGTCGCGCTCGACTATTCGCAGATTGAATTGCGCATCTTGGCCCATATCGCAGGCATTGATGCGCTGAAACAGGCGTTCCGCGATGGGCTCGACATCCATTCCATGACTGCCTCCGAGATGTTTGACGTGCCGTTGGAGGAGATGACACCAGACATCCGGCGTCAGGCGAAGGCGATCAATTTCGGTGTGATCTACGGCATCTCCGGCTTTGGTCTGGCCCGCAACCTGCGCATACCGAGGAGCGAGGCGCAGGGCTTCATCGATCGCTATTTTGAACGCTTCCCCGGCATTCGTGCCTACATGGATGACACCGTCGCCTTCGCGAAAGAGCATGGCTATGTGCAAACCCTCTTCGGTCGGAAGATCAACACGCCAGAGATTGGCGCCAAAGGCCCGCAGGCAAGCTTTGCCAAGCGCGCGGCCATCAACGCACCGATCCAAGGTACCGCTGCGGACGTTATCCGCCGCGCGATGATCCGGATGCCTGACGCAATCGAAGGGCAATCGGCGAAGATGCTGTTACAAGTTCACGACGAACTGATTTTTGAGGTGGCAGAAGAAGGCGTCGACGATCTCATCGACACCGCTCGCGACATCATGGAAAACGCCAGCGATCCGGCGGTGAAACTGGATGTGAAGCTGGCGGTGGATGCAGGGCAGGGTGCTAACTGGGCGGAAGCGCATTGAAGTGGTCTAGGCCGCTAAACTGCATTCCGATCAGTTGATGACCTGATTTCGCTTAAGCAGTCTGTGAATGCTCCAAAGCGCATGATGTGCCCGGTCTTTGCGAGTGTCGCCACATCGGTGTTTGGCGCATAGTTCTGTAACTGCTGAACTATTTCGGGCGTTGTCAACTCGTCTTCAGACCCATTAATTATCGTGATCGGACACTATAATCCTTCCAAATCTGAAGGCTTCAATGTGATATCGGGATGATTGTCGGCGAGAAAGAGTGCGAAGCTCGTCTGTGCGAACTTATGATACGCTTCTCGAACTTTCACATCTGCAAACTCGGTTTGAATTATTCTGCTGTCGCAGTCTTTCTTCTTTGGGAGGGAAAGCAAAAAGTCACGATAACTTACAGGGGTAGCGATCTTGTGCTTCAGAAACTGCAGAGTGAGTTTACGCAGCCTTGGGGCTTTGCCAGCCAGCTTTATGAATCCCTGCCTGAACGACACCAACGCATCGACTGGACCTTTGGGGTGCAAGAGCGGTGACACGAGTATCAAAGGTGTTTGACAGGAGAAGTAGTTACGCGCTGCGGCCACGGCATATGTGCAGGCATTGCTGGCGCCCCAAATAGCTGAGACCTGTCCAAGGATGTTGGAGGCGCAGACGACGCCCCTTAGGCAAGACTGCATCAAGTCCTGTGGAGCTTGATCCGACAATGATGGGTCCAACGCGCACTGCCGCAGCGGCATGACAATGCGAAGTCCAAGCCGTTCGGCCGCTTCAATGTAGCTTTGATGAATGAACGGAAAAATAGTGGGCATAAGACCTATGACCGGTGTCCCATCCGCTGGTTCAAAATCGATCAAATGGTGCCGGTCGTCTTGATTGTCTAAAACGGTATGAGTCCGAGCGCTTTCCGGCAGATATTGCGTCACCTAGTCTCGAAAGATAGGCGCCAGATCTTGCGACAGGCCCTTCAGGAGTGCGTCATGACAATCGATGAGGAAAGAACTAAGCACCCGACTGGCAAGCTGCGATTGGGCGCTCAAGCTGTTCTTGCTGAGCGCACATTTCAGCAATGTCCGCTACGTTCCAAGCTATTGAGCAAGGAACTCCCCTTCCAATGTCATTGTGCATGCGCTGTCAAAATAACTGCCATTTACACCGCCGACATAAATGTTCGTCCCATCGACATCATAGAGGTTTCCACCCAGGTCGAGGTCAAGAGTATAGTTTTCTGAGCCGTCAGAAATGACACCTGTGACATCTGCGGCAAAACCAGACCCAGCCGCACTACCAGTCAACGTCAAAGTGCCCGTCATATCGACGATACGGACAGGAGTGTCACCAGTGGTGTCGTAGACTGCAATGTCATCCACCGAACCGGTCACATCCTGAACGTCAAAATCAACGGTCAGGGACATGTTGCCGACAATGCTTTTATCTTCGTTCCCGACTTCCGACACGCCAAGATAGCCGGTCATATCAACGACGCCGGAGCTGGTCGTTGTGGGAAAGCGATTGTCGTCAAAGATTGCTATGCGCAGCGCATCGTTCGCTGTGGCGATTTCACGGAAAGTCGCCGCTTCAATGTATCCTCTTCCGATGCCAGTGGGTGTAGGCAGCGTTACATCAACGCCAAATTTTGGGCCACTGCCTTCGGATCCGCCGCGAGCAACAAGACCTGTGAGCGCAAAAAGAAGCGTTACCCAATTGGGTGACGCTCCGGATTTTCAGCAGTTAAAACTGCGGTTTAGTTGACCTTTTCAGCCTCGATCACGTTTGCTTCGGCTTCTGGGGCCTTCGCAATCTCAATTCGGCGTGGTTTCAGTGCTTCGGGTACTTCGCGCACCAGATCGATGTTCAACATGCCGTCAACGTGGCTCGCGCCTGTGACGCGGACGTGGTCTGCAAGGTGGAAACGACGCTCGAACGCGCGGGTCGCGATGCCACGGTGGAGGAAGTTGCGCTCGCTGTCTTCGTCGGCTTTGCGGCCTGTGACTATGAGGGAACGATCCTTCACCTCAATGGCGAGGTCACTGTCAGAGAAACCGGCGACAGCGATGGAAATCCGCCATCCGTCATCTTCGATTTTCTCAATGTTATAAGGGGGGTAACTGTTCTGGCCGACGTCGCTGGCAAGGGCGCGATCCATAAGATCTGCGATTTGGTCAAAGCCAACAGTGGCACGGTACAGGGGTGTCATATCAAAACGACGCATTTCGTTTATCCTTCTCAAAGCGATAAGATGTAGCCCTCCGACATCGGACGGACTGAAGTTGCCAGGACCCATGCTTGGCGTCCCGATAACTGTTATGTGGGAAGGGTTTGAGGGCGGATCAAGACCTCGCGCTAAAATCGCCTAAAGGCGGACAAACTTTGCGCCTGTGTCGTTTCTTTCCCCTGTGCGAACAACGACTTGCCAACCGCTGGGTCGTGCCGGCCCAATGGCTGCGTAATGTGACAGAAGCGTCTGAAGTGGCTCTTTCAAGGAGGCGCCAAGGCTGACCTTGTCATCCCCAACAGGTGCAACCGCTGACACGACGGAGACGATGCGCGGTGCGCTTTCCCCAAGGGTGAAGACGGGGGATCCGATGAAGCCTGCAACAACGTCGCACGTCATCAGCACGCCACCTGTCTGACGCTCCAGGACGGAGCACACCTCTTGCAAGATTGGCGCTTCGGATCGGCCCACACCATAGGATACAACGCCGATTTCGTCACCACGGACGGGTTGCTCATCAATGCGAAATGGCTGGATGTCGGCGCGTTGGATGACTTGATCGAGACGCAGAACCGCAATGTCATGGGCGACGTTGACGTCATTCACCGCAAATGGGATATGTTCATAATCAGGAAGCGCCACAAGGCTGTTGACACCACGTGTTGCTTCCGCGTGACCGCCGCGCAAACCAGCGCTAAAGATGAATTCGCGCGCATCGCGTGATTGTCCGTTCTGGCGATAGACATAATGGGCCGCGGTAAGGATCAAATTGTCACGAATGAGCGTTGCCGTGCAAAAACCGCCATTGAAAACAAGGCGGCCCACCGCCTCCCATCCGCGAACGTCGGTCCCAGTCTCTAAGCTACGTAGGTCCGTTTCCTGCACTTGGGCAGAAGTATAAAGGACGGCAATCAGGCCGAAAACTCTTAAAAATCAGATCAAATGAATCCTCACAATACGCAGGCTTGTGAAAAATCGATACGGCGACATTAAGGCGTTAGCGCAGAATTGGTATGGCCCCAGGCCGGATGCCATCTTCGGTGAGGGACAGCGGTTTCGGGCCACCTGTCGCCCAGTCCAAAAGCTCGACCGTGTGGACAACCGGCGTACCCGTACCTGACCCAATTTGCATCATGCACCCAATGTTGCCTGCCGCGATCACATCGGGCTTCAACGCCTCCAAGGTATGCACTTTGCGATCTTTCAACTGGCCCGAAATCTCCGGCTGCATCAGGTTATACGTCCCTGCCGATCCACAGCACAGATGCGGGTCCGCAGGTTCCAAAACGGTGAACCCAGCGTTCTTGAGCAACGTCTTTGGATGCGTCTTAATCTGCTGGCCATGCTGGAGCGAACAGGCTGAATGATAGGCCACTTTCAGCGGTGCGGCAGTCTCCTTTGGCAACTCAAGCTTCACCAAAAGCTCACTGATGTCCATTGCGAGGGCGGAGACCTCTGCCGCCGCCTCTGCCAAGGGGTCATTACGGAACATATGTCCATAGTCTTTGACAGTGGTGCCACAGCCTGATGTGTTAATCACAATGGCGTCCAAACCACCACGCGCCTTTTTGGCCTGCCACGCTTTGATATTGGCTGCCGCCGCCGCATGGCTTTGATCCTCCCTCCCCATGTGGTGGGTCAGGGCCCCGCAACAACCAGCGCCGTCTGCCACAACGACCTCAACCCCCAACCGCGTCAGAAGCCGGATTGTGGCGTCATTGATGTCGGTGTTCAGTGCTTTTTGCGCACAACCCGTCATTAGCGCCACGCGCATCTTCGGCTGCGCCACGGCAAAAGTCTGCGGGTCATCATTGCGGCTCACGGGCGGAACATGTTTGGGCGCCATTTCAAGCATTGCGCGCAGTCGCTCATCAGGGACCAGTCGCTTGAACGGCTTGCCGATCTTGGCGAGTAGCAGCGCCACGCGGAATCGGTTGGGATACGGCAGGATTTGCGCCAGCACCCAGCGCAAGGCGCGATCGCTTAAGGGACGTTTGTAGTGTTGTTCAATATAAGCCCGCGCGTGATCAACCAGATGCATGTAGTGCACGCCGGAAGGGCAGGTGGACATGCAGGCTAGACAGGATAGGCAGCGATCAATGTGTTTGACCGTCTTGGCATCGGGCACCTGCTCATTCTCAAGCATGTCTTTGATGAGGTAGATGCGCCCGCGCGGGCTGTCGAGCTCATCTCCCAAGACCTGATAGGTCGGGCAGGTGGCCGTGCAAAACCCACAATGCACGCAAGCGCGGAGGACTTCATTGGCTCGCGCCGTGCCCGGGTCTTTGAGCTGTGCTTCGGTAAATGTTGTCTGCATCAGAGCATGATCCCAGGGTTCAGGATCCCCTTGGGATCAAATTTGTCGCGCAATCCTTTGGAGATGGCGGCGATCGGGGCGGGTTCGGGGTGGAACGGCGCGATGCGCTTGCGGGTGTCGGTGCTGGCGCGGACCAGCGTCGCGTGGCCAGTGATGCCCGCAAGTTGCGCCCGCAGGTCGGTGCCCGGTTTGCACGCGATCCAAATAAGGCCACCGCCCCAATCGAGCTGAAAATCCTGCGCGCCAGTCGCCGCCAGAACAGCCAGCGCGTCCGAGGGTTTGACGGAGCTGCGCCAAATATCCGGTCCCACCGCTGACAGGTCGGCCACATCCCGAATACCGCGCCATAAATCGTCATGGGCTTCCCCATGGTGCAGCCTTGGGGCGCCGAAGCTTACCAGTTTCTTGGACAAAGCCTCCGTCCGATAACCAACCGACTGCTCAAACCCTTCGATCCGGATATAGGCCGTCTGCGTTTGGGCGCGGTAGGCCGCACCCGTCACATCAAAGGGCGATCCAAGTGCGGAGGACATCACAGAGACAGCGGTCGGCGCATCCAAGCCTTCGATGGCCAGCGTGGCAGCGGCTTCTGCCGCGGGGAGCACTTTCATCGACACCTCGGTCAAAATCCCCAGCGTGCCATGAGATCCAGCCATCAATTTGACAAGGTCGTAACCCGTCACGTTTTTCATCACGCGACCGCCATTCTTGACGATCTGACCTATGCCGTCGACAAAGCGCACGCCAAGAAGGAAATCCCGCGCGGCACCAACGGCCACGCGCCGCGGACCGCTGACATTGGCCGCGATCACCCCGCCAATGGTGGGCTCGCCCGTGGTACCAAGCAAAGCGCGGTGGTCCATTGGCTCAAAAGGCAGGCGCTGGTTTTCAGCCCTTAGCAACGCCTCAATCTCCGACACAGGCGTGCCAGCCTGCGCGACGAGCGTCAAAGCCCCCGGTTCATAAAGGGTCACGCCAGACAAACCTCTGGTCGACAGCCGCGTGCCTTCGACAGGCCGACCGATATCGCGCGTGCCGCCACCACAGAGGCGCAGGGGCGCGTTTCGCTTGGTCACAAGGGCTGCCAAGTCAGCTTCAGAGGTTGGTGTCAGCATGATCTTTTTTTGCTCAAAATACCTTGGGGGAGGCCCGCCCGGCCCGGCGGCAACGGCCCTATGTCACGCGGCTTCGCGCCGTGTCGCGCTTGCTTTTAGCGGAAAGACTTTCGCAGGGTTCAAAAGCCAAGAGGGATCGAACACGTCTTTCAACGCCATCTGAAGTTCGAGGTCCGCGTCGGTGTACTGTTCTGACATCAAATCGCGCTTCTCAATGCCGACGCCATGCTCACCGGTCAGGCAGCCACCCACTTCGACGCAGAGCTTCAGGATTTCAGCCCCCAGCGCTTCGCAGGTTTCCAAGTCACCGGGTTTGTTGGCATCAAACAGGATCAGCGGGTGCATATTGCCGTCGCCCGCGTGAAATACATTGCCCACATCCAGACCGTATTCTTTCGACAGCTCCCCAATGCGGCGCAGCACGAAGGGCAGTTCGGTCACTGGGATCGTACCGTCGAGGCACATGTAGTCGTTGATCTGACCCATCGCGCCAAAGGCGGATTTGCGGCCCAGCCAAATGCGGGCGGCTTCGTCTGCGTCGCCCGCCTCGCGCAATTCGACGGGATTGTGCTTCGATGCAATCGCTTTGATCTTCTCAAGTTGCTCTGCAATCTCGAGGTCGGAGCCTTCGACCTCCACGATCAGCAGTGCTTCGCAAAGCGGGTAGCCTGCTTTCGCAAAGTCCTCGCAAACCTCGATGCAAAGCTTGTCCATAAACTCGATCGCGACAGGTAAGACGCCCGCTTTGATGATGTCGGACACGCAAGCGCCTGCCACCTCGGAACTGTCAAAACCCATCAGGATCGGCAACGCGCCCTCTGGCTTGTGCAAGATGCGCAGCGTCGCCTCCGTCACCACGCCAAGCTGTCCTTCTGATCCGCAGATGGCGCCCAAAAGGTCTAGCCCAGCAGCATCGAGGTGGCTGCCGCCAATCTCCACCAACTCTCCATCCATCATCACCATTTTGACGCCGAGGAGGTTGTTGGTCGTCACACCGTATTTCAGGCAATGCGCCCCGCCGGAATTCATTGCGATGTTGCCTGCAATCGCACAGGCCAATTGGCTGGACGGGTCGGGCGCGTAGAAAAACCCATGCGCCTCAACCGCGCCGGTGACGCTCAGGTTTGTGCGGCCGGATTGCACAGTGATCGTGCGGTCGGCGTAGTTCGTTTCGATCACTTGGTTGAGCCGTGCAACGCCTAAGATCACGCTGTCAGCGGTGGGCATCGCGCCACCGGCAAGCGATGTGCCAGAGCCGCGCGGGACAACCGGCACGCCTTCCTCATGGCAAATCTTCAAGGCAGCCGCGACCTCTTTCGTGCTTCTGGGGAGCACCGCACAAAGTGGCGGGCAGCGATAGGCGGCGAGGCCGTCACACTCATATGCAAGGGTTTCTGCAGGATCATGGATGACCACATCTGCAGGGAGGACTGATTGCAGGCGTTCGACCAGTTTTGCCTTCTTGCCAAGAATGACTGGATCGGGGGGGGGCATTTCCATGGAAATCTCCTGTCGAAATAATTGGTAAAAATATATAACCAATTTTGGCGGCTGGCAATCACTCAAGTTGCGGCATACTGTTCCGGCATGGAGCAGTTTGACGTTTTGCAACAATTTTCGATGCTTGATGGGCTGTCTATTGGGTTCATACTGCTGGCTTGGATCGCGATTGGCTGGCGGATAGAGCATCCCGGTAAAAGCCGCACCTCCGTCACAATGCTGATGGAGGAACGCCACAAAGACTGGCTCAAGGTCTTCGTCACGCGCGAACCGCGCATCTTCGACAGTCAGGTCTTGGGGATTTTGCGACAAGGCACGGCCTTCTTCGCCTCCACCAGCATTCTGGCGCTGGGCGGGATTTTGGCGGTCATGGGCAACGTGGATTTCCTGCGCAGCTTGGCGAGCAAAGTGAACGCCACCGATGCGCCGGAACTTGTCTGGCAAATCAAGCTGGCTTTGGTGGCCTTCTTCACCGTCAACGCCTTCCTGAAGTTTGTTTGGGCACACCGTGTCTTTGGCTATGGCACCGTTCTGATGGGGGGCGTTCCAAACGACCCCAAGCACCCACAGGCCTACCTGAGGGCGGAGCAGGCGGCCGATCTGAACTTTCGCGCGGTGATGAATTTCAATCGGGGTTTGCGCGCGCTTTATTTTGCCTTGGGCGCCATAGGGTGGCTGCTGGGGCCCGTCGCACTGATGTCCAGCTCCGTGATCGTAATCTGGGTGCTTTGGTCACGGGAATTTGCATCCTTGCCACGGACAATTCTGCTACGTTCTTTGGAATGAAACAGCTACTTTTTGCATCCCTCTTTTGCCTCGCTGGTTCAGTGAGCGCGGATCCTGTTGAGGTTGTGGGCGTCACGGCGACCAAACAAGGCGACAGCTGGCGGTTTGATGTCACGCTGCACCATCCTGATACTGGCTGGGATCATTACGCCGATGCGTGGGAAGTGCTGGATGTGGCGGGCAACAGCCTCGGCATTCGGGAGTTGGCGCATCGGCATGTGAATCACCCGCTAGAAATCAGGGATCGTCTTTGAAGACGGGACCGAGAGTGTCTTCGTGCGTGGGCGCGACAATATTGATGGCTGGTCTGACATGCTCGTTGAGTATGTGCTGCCGAACTGAACCGCTTACCGCCGCCCTTCGCGAAGCCATGCGCCGATCATCAACAGGGCCGACAAGATCAGGTAGGCCCATGCAGGCAGGATCGACGCAACGCGAATGTCGTCTGTGATGTAGGCGTCGCGCGGGGTGATCCCGAGCCAGCCTCTCCCAACCGCTGGCCTTCCGGGGCGCACGCTCCTTAGGTCGATGTCGCCGTCAGACACAAGCAACGCACCACCGCCTGTGGCGTCGGTCGCAAGTTCCAGAACTGCGTCGGTCGCAATGGTTTGCTCAAACTCGCGCGGGGCCGTCGGGCCGAGGGCGATAACGCTTGTTTCGATCCCATCGGTCAGACGGTAGAGGCCCATTTCAGGGCCATCCCACAGTGTTTCAAAGCGTCCCGGTGACACTTCTTCCAAGTCGACCACGCTGGTGTCGCCATTGGGAAGGGTTATGGTCACATCTGGCGTAGTTTCCGCCAACGTGCGGCGCACAATTCGCATCCGCTGGCCGGTGGGTTCGACCCACAGCGCTTCTTCCTCTAGCTCCGGCTCTTTCATCATCCAATGCGCCAGACGACGAAGCAGTTCGGATTGCGGCCCGCCCCCTTCGTATCCGCGATCCCAAAGCCACGATTGGTCCGAGGTCATCAAGGCCACGCGGCCCTCACCGATCCGCTCCAACGCGAGCAGTGGACGATCATCGAGACCTTGCATGATGACCGTCGCGCTGTCCGGCACGTCCACATCGACAAGTCGAAACCAACGGCCCCAGCTTGGGGTGTCATCTTCGATCGGTTGCCGGCCTGTATCCAGTCCTTCGGTGACAGGATGCCGTGCGCCAAGGTCAGTGATGATGGGCTTATACCCTTCCTCATAAACCCGCGCGGTGGGGTTGCCAGGTAAGATGATCCCCAAGGGGGAGCGATAGATGCTTTCCGCCCCGCCGTACTCTGGCCCGGCAGACACTAGCACCGCCCCGCCATCTGCAACGTATTGCACGATGTTCTCAAGATAAGCAGAGGGCAGAATGCCCCTGCGGCGGTATCTGTCGAAGATGATGAGGTCGAAATCGTCAATCTTTTCCAGGAACAGTTCACGCGTCGGAAAAGCGATCAGCGAGAGTTCATTTACAGGCACACCGTCTTGCTTTTCGGGTGGGCGGAGGATGGTAAAATGCACCAGATCAACTGCTGCATCGGCTTTCAGAAGGTTGCGCCATGTCCGCTCCCCCGCGTGGGGTTCACCAGAGACTAGCAGCACCCGCAGGCGGTCACGCACGCTGTTGATTTGCACCACGGCTGTGTTGTTGCGGTCGGTGAGTTCGCCATCCTCTGTCGGCACGGTGAATTGCAGGACGTTCATGCCGCCGTGGGGCAGCTCGATTGGGATTTCGATGTCTTCGTTGAGCCGGATTTCAAACGCCAATGGCGCGTCGCCGTCGATACTGACTTCCAGCGGGACAAATCCGGTGTTGTCAGGTGCGGCACCTTGATCTTCGACGCGCAAGGTTAGTGTCACCTGTTCACCAAGGATGGCAAAAGCAGGCGCGTTGGAGATTGTGAGGCGGCGGTCCCAATCATTGGGTTGGCCTGTGATGAGGGCATGAAGTGGGGCGGGCATGTTCGGTACACGCTCCGCATCATGCAGCCTGCCATCGGTGATAAGGATCGCGCCTGCGATGCGGCCCTGCGGCTCTTCAGCCATCGCCTCTGACAGGGCCGTCATCAATTGCGTGCCTGCGTCGCCCTCCCCATCGCCGACTGTCACGATGCGCGCTTCGATGTTCTCGAGGCGCGCCAGTTCTGCTTCGACGTTGGCAAGGGCGGTTGCGTTTTGGTCGGGGCGGTCGCCGACCGATTGGCTGGCGCTTTCGTCGACAACGACGATCACGATGTCAGAGAGCGGTGTGCGGTTTTCTTGCTGGAGCGCGGGGTTCAAGAGGGCAAGCACAAGGCACGCGCTTGCCAAAGCGCGCAACCACCAGCCGGACAGCCACCGCCAGAGTGCGAAACTCACAACCGCAAAGGCCAATATGCCAACGGCAACGATCAAGCTGATCGGCAGCAACGGATCAAAGAGCAACGTGCCGTTCATTCCCCCAACCTTTCCAGAAGGTCGGGCACATGCACTTGGTCGGACTTATAGTTGCCCGTCAGGACATGCATGATCAGATTGACGCCAAAGCGGTAGGCCAGTTCGCGCTGCCGCTCACCCGTCCGGCCGCGGCCCACGGGGAACATGCGGTTGCCCGCCTTATCGATTGCCCAAGCGCGGGCCCAGTCATTCCCGCCAATGACCACAGGTGTCACACCGTCATTGCGGTTTCGGAATGGCATCCCTTCGATCTGTTCGACATTGGTGGCGGCTTCGACCCAGATATCGCGGCTGGCGTAGCGACCGGGGAAGTCTTGGATCAGATAGAATGTGCGCGTCAAAACATGGTCGGACGGGACAGGTTCAAGTGCGGGAATATCGAGCGTGCGGGCGATGGCTTGCAACATCCGCCCTGCAGGACTGCTTGATCCGAACCGCGCGATATTGGCGTCGTGCGTGTCAAATAGGATCATCCCGCCGTTGCGCAGGTAGCGATTTAGTTTTCCATAAGCCTCCCGAGACGGCAGCGCCTGATCGGGCGTGATCGGCCAGTAGAGGAACGGAAAGAAGGCTAGTTCGTCCTTTTCCAAGTCAACACCAAGCGGTGCGGCCGGTTCGATCGTTGTGCGGCGGAAAAGCATGTTGCCCAATCCGCGCAGGCCTGCTTCAGAGATCTCATCTGTTTCGGCGTCGCCTGTAAGGACATAGCCCAACACAACGTCGGAGGTGGCGGTGATGGCGAAATCGTCGGCATTTTGCGCGTCGGCTACATTTGGCAATGCCATCAGGCCAATAAGTATGGTCGCCATCGCGTCGGCCCTTGGTCCGCGCAACCGCCCGCCGATGGCGAGCGAAGCAATGACGTCAATCATCAGCGCAAGGATAGCCGCAGCGAGGAGCCAGCCTTTCAGATCTTGTTCTTCGATAACGCTGATGCCCTCAACCGGCACATCGCTAGGCCATTGCGCGGTGGCGAGCGTCGTGTCCGCACCAATCACGTTGACTGCGATCAAGCGGTCTTCGTCTTGGTAGAGGCCAGGGGGAACGTTGGCGGAGGCGACCGGCGTTTCAACAAGCGTGCCGTCGATGCCTGCCGCGTTGCCCGGGTCCGTCCGGCGCCCAAAGGCGTCAAGCAGTTGTGTCGGCGTCCATGTCGTGCCTTCAAGCGCCCCCGGCTCGGCCTGTGCGGGTCGGGTAGAAATGGCAAGGCGTTCCAGCATTTGCACGAAGAGCCCTGACAGCGGCAGGGTGGACCATTCGGCATTTGCGGTGACGTGGAACAGGATAACTTGCCCTTCGCCCGCGCTTTTGCGCGTCACAAGCGGTGTGCCGTCGGTCAGCCCCGCGATCACCCGCGAGGCCAAGGTGGGATCAGGCTGTGCGACGACTTGCGATGTGACTTCGACATTGTCGGGGATGTCCAAGCCGAAAAACGGGGAGTCTTCGGTGAAGGGCGCAAGGGTCTTAGGCTCCCCCCAGCTCATCGCGCCGCCGACGCTGCGTCCGCCTTGGCGGAGGCGCACAGGCAAAAGCGAGTCTTCATCGGCGCGTCCTATTTCACTTGCGGCAAGGCGTGGGCCTGCAAAACGGACGAGCAATCCGCCCGCATCAACCCAATCCGCGACGCCGCTGGCTTCAGTGTCGGACAAGGTAGCCACATCCGCCAGAATGATGACGTCTGGATTGGCAAGCAGCATGTCAGCCAGCGTGCCATCGATGATGTCAGCGGTTGGGAGCAGCGCTTCGCGCAGGTAGAAAAGCGGGTTTAGCAATTCCGGCCCTTCACGGTCGCCAGTGCTTGATAACAGCGCAACCTCGCGCCGTTTGAGCGCATCATCGGTGAGCGACACAGCGGCGGCGGATCGGGTACCAGTGATCTCAAAACGGGTCAGGCGGTTGCGCAGTTCGAGCGGCAGCACGAGGGCGATTTCTGCCACGGCCTCCCCCGATGCAAACGACAGGTTAGCGGTCGCCAACTGCCGTTCAACGCCGTTCGGGTCCAATCCCATCGCGGCAATCAGCGTCTCTATCGCAGACCCGACGGGAGTTCGCGCACCGGAGATGACCACCTCCCCATCTTCAAACCGCGCAGGGCGCAGTCCGATCTTTTGCCGTGGGGTTTGGAATACACGGACATCGCCGCGCGACTGCAGTGCGTCCAGCACAGGCGCACGGCTGTCGCGTTCCAGACCATCTGACAGCCAGAACGTGTCGAAACTTTCCGGCAAGGTTGGTAGCCAAATCTCGATCTCGGCCTCATCAGGTTCCCATGGATTTGGCTGAAAACCGGGGAGGGCGGTTCTAGCAACATTAGCCGCTTCAAATGTGATCTTTGACGGGTTGCTGAGGGTTGCCAAAGCGACTAGCCGGCCTTGCCGCGTCGCGTCTTGCATCAGCGCGTTAATCCGTTCTATGCGTGCCTGCCAATCGGGGGCATCGGCCCACGTGCCATCGGCCAAGATCAGGATCGGTGCTGTGCCGGTTTCGCTGTCTTGTGGGTTTAGGACGGGACCGGCAAAACCAATGATCGCCGCCGCAACCGCCAGAATACGCAGCAAAAGCAGCCACCATGGTGTTCTGTCAGATTGGCTTTCGTCGTCCTGCAGACCCAACAGCAGGGCAACGCCTGGAAACCGTCGGCGGATCGGGGCGGGCGGCACGGCACGCAGCAAAATCCAAAGGATAGGCAGCGCAATCAGCCCGAGCAAAAGCAAAGGCGAGGCAAATCCTATGGGACCGATGGACCACATTAGCGCCGCTCCAACGCTTGATACAGCCACAAGAGCGCGGCAGTCGCGGGTGTGTCAGTGTGGTGCGTTTGGAACGACCAGCTGGTCATGTGGGCCAATTCAGACAGGCGGTCTTTCCGCTCTGCCATTCGAATGAGGTATCGGTCCCGCAGATCGCCTGCTTTTAGTGTCTCATGCTCCACCGCACCAGTCATGGATTGGAAAACGGTGCGCCCGTCGAAGGGAAAAGCTTCCTCTTGCGGGTCGAGGATTTGCAGCAGCGCCCCTTGCACGCCGCGATCGGCTGCTTTCCGCAGGGCGGTTTCCACGCTAGTCAGGTCCCCCAGAAAATCGCTGATAAAGAAAGCGTGCGAATGCGGCAGCATCCCGTGAGTGTCTGGGCTGCCATAGTCAACCTCCGCATCCTCCGTCAGGATTTGCGCCATTTGTTGAAGCTGCCCTTCGCCGCGCTTGGGCGGCAGGCGCAGTCCGGTGAGGCCGACCCGCTCCCCCCCGCGCACCAAAAGGATCGCGGTCGCAAGGCCAAGAATGCGGGCGACGTCTGATTTGGCGGGGAGATTGTCATTCGATGAAAAGCGCATGGATGCGGCGGGATCGACCCACATCAGCACTGATTGGGCGATTTGCCATTCCCTGTCCTGCACAAATGCCGTGTCAGACCGTGCGGAGCGGCGCCAGTCAATCGACCGCGCGGTGTCATGCGCCTGCGCGGGACGGTATTGCCAAAAGGTATCGCCGGTACCTGCGCGTCGGCGGCCATGCTCCCCCAGGATCACAGTCGTCGCCAAATGCTCCGCCTGCGCCAAAAGCGGTGGCATTGGCGAGGCAAGGCTTTCCGCCTCAGACCGGAGGGTGAGGGGCTGGTTCATGCCGCTTGGCTGACGCCCGTGTATTGAGCGGCCAGTTGGTCGATGAGGGCATCAAGGTTTTCGCCCCGCGCACGGGCTGCAAATGACAATGCCATGCGGTGTTTCAGAACCGGTCCAGCCATCGATTGGACATCCTCTGCCGACGGGGCAAGACGTCCGTCCAGCAAGGCCGCCGCGCGAACCGTCAACATCAAGGCCTGCGCCGCTCGCGGGCCAGGCCCCCAACTGACGGAAGCGCGGACAGTTTCCGCTGCATCCGGTCCAGGACGGCAGGCGCGAACGAGGTCGAGGATCATCTCAACAATATTTTCCCCTACAGGCATTCGACGCAGCAACTGTTGTGCGTCGATCAACTCTTGCGCCGTGAAGATGGCCGTTGATTGCGCCTCTTCCGCGCCGGTGGTGGCGAGGAGGATGTCACGCTCCGTCTCTTTGTCCGGATAGGGCACATCCACCTGTACCAAGAATCGGTCGAGCTGCGCTTCGGGCAGTGGGTAGGTCCCTTCTTGTTCGATGGGGTTCTGCGTCGCCAGAACGTGGAACGGTGGGCCAAGCGGGCGGTGTTCGCCCGCGATGGTCACTTCCCGCTCCTGCATCGCTTGCAAGAGTGCGGATTGGGTACGGGGGGAGGCGCGGTTGATCTCATCCGCCATCAAAAGCTGGCAAAAGATCGGACCTTCGACAAAACGAAACGCGCGGCTGCCGTCCGGGCCAGTATCCAAAACCTCAGAGCCAAGGATGTCAGCAGGCATCAAGTCCGGCGTGAACTGGATGCGGTTGCCATCAAGACCCATCACGGTCGATAGCGTGTCCACGAGCCGTGTTTTGCCAAGGCCGGGAAGACCGATTAGAACCGCATGACCGCTGCAAATCAGCGCACTCAACGTCAGGTCGACAACGCGGTCTTGTCCCAAGAACCGGTTCGCGATGCTGGTCCGCGCCTGCCCAAGCTTCTCACCCAGTGCTTCGATTTCCGCGACCAGATTTTCGGCGTCGGCCATGACAATGCTCCTGTTGGACTATATTGGATTATAACAGCAGATATTCCGAATGACCCCAATGGCAAAAACAATGAGTGGACAAAAGATTGTTACCCCATCGGCAGAAAGCCTCGCATCCTCGGCACAAGCCGCCCAAGGCAAAGGCTTGCCGCCCGTTCATTTGTGGAACCCGCCGTTTTGTGGGGATCTCGATATGCGGATCGCGCGGGATGGGACGTGGTTCTATCTTGGCACGCCAATTGGGCGT
This sequence comes from Cognatiyoonia sp., assembly GCF_965661665.1. Lineage (NCBI taxonomy): Bacteria > Pseudomonadati > Pseudomonadota > Alphaproteobacteria > Rhodobacterales > Paracoccaceae > Cognatiyoonia > Cognatiyoonia sp. The sequence continues at coordinate 40,960 of NZ_CBFIEO010000002.1, forward strand.
CATGCGCTGGTCAAGCTCTTCTCCACCATCATCCGCCGCGATGGGGATGACTTCTTCCTCGTGACCCCGGTGGAGAAGGTCGGCATCACCGTTGACGACGCGCCGTTTGTTGCGATTGATTTCAACCTGGTGGGCGATGACGTGGAATTTGAAACGAACGTAGGCGACAAAGTGCGCGCCACCGCTGAAAACCCCATTCGTGTTGAGCGCGATGAAGCAACGGGGGAGCCGTCGCCCTATGTCTTGGTGCGCTCAAACCTTGAAGCCCTGATCGACCGGAAAAGCTTTTATCGTTTGGTGGAGATCGGCGAGGAAGAGACCATCGACGGGGTTGAGTGGTTTGGGGTGCGCTCGGCAGGGACGTTTTTTCCGATCATCCCCGCCGAAAAACTGCGCTAGCTACCAGTCTTTCGCACCCAATAGCTTTTCGCCCAACTCACTCAGTTTTGCCGGACCATAGTGGTTCTTTTCCCAATCGCGCGGATCACCGGGGAAGTCTGGGCGGTTCGGGGGTTCAATCTCTTTCCAGAGGCGCACACGCTCCGCCTTCTCCGCTACATTGTCAGGCTCTGCCGGATGCATAGAGATGTATTGCGCCAGCCTTATCTTATCCTTTGAGATGTTCGGCCGCACGCCGTGCGCCAAGAGCGAGTTGAAGATCATCAGATCGCCAGGATTGAGGGAGATATTCTCCCGCTCCAACCCGTCCATATCAGGCAGCAATGGATTGCGGTCTTCAGGCTGGGTTTTCACCCATTCGTCGAAATGCTCAAAGAGATAAGGCACACATTGGAACCCGCCGGTTTCGCCGTCTTGCACATCAAGGCTGAGGACGCCCTGAACGCCAATAGGCGGCGGGGTCATCGATGTGTTCACATCCCAATGGATGAAGCCATTCTTGGATGTAGCACCTTTTTTGGGTGGGTTCAGATTGGCGCGGTCGATGGTGACCCAAAGGTCTTCGCGGTCCCAGATATCAACGAAAGCATCATAAACCCGCTGCGTCTGGCGATTGTCCCACATCGTTTGGTGGTGGTAGATTTCCACCATGCCTGCGTTGTTTAATTCCGCGCGAACATGAGGCCGCCGCTCTGGCGCATACCATGTCTCAGGTTCGTTGGGGTTTTTCTCGTCAAACTCCCAAAGAACGTCGACTAAAGCTTTGGCTTGTTCTACTGGTACTGCGCTCCGGACGATCACATAGCCTTTGGTGATCCAGTGCTGCCAATCCTCCTTTGAAAGCACGCGCAGAGGCAGTGTTTTTTGAATATCCTTCAACTGCGTCGTCAGGTGCTCACTGATCGGATGACTAATCTCATCTGCTGTTGGTTGCATGTTAAATCTCCTCTTGCAGCAAAAGATGACGCCGGCGTTGATTCTTGTCTAGCCTTGGCTCCTGAAAGCTACTGACATAAAGGTGTCAGTAGGGGTATTATTTAAGATCTTCATCAACAGATGAAGGAGATTCTTATGACTGCTCAACTCGTTCTTGTTTGGTGCGAGATTCCGGTGACTGATTTGGAAAAGTCTGCTGCTTTTTATGCGAAAGTATTAGGCTTCAAGACTGTGCGTGACGACACCGGTCCGAACCCAATGATCAATTTGACCGATGACCTGACTGCGATTGCTGGTCATCTCTACCCCGGCACGCCAGCAGCATATGGTGGAAACACTGTGCATCTGGCGATAAGTGATACGCTTGAAGAAGGCATGAAGCGGTGTGAGGCCGCAGGTGGTCAGGTGGTTAGCCCTGCCATCGAAATCCCGCCCGGCAGGTTTGCTTATGCCAAGGACTTGGATGGCAATTCCATCGGGCTTTTTGAGCCGCCGGCTGCCTGATGCGCCGCGCTGACCGCCTTTTTCAGATACTGCAGTTTCTGCGGGGGGGGGGCAGCTTGTGACGGCGGCGCAACTCGCGGAGCGGTTGGAAGTGACACTGCGCACGATCCGCCGTGACATCGCCCATTTGATTGGCTCCGGCGTGCCCATCGATAGTGGGCTGGCGTCGGTTATTTGATGCGCGAAGGTTATGACCTGCCGCCGCTCATGTTCTCCCATGATGAGATTGTGGCCCTAGTCTCCGCTGCGCGGCTATTGCAGGCGTGGGGCGGGACGAAGATGGCGGCGGGGGCAGAAGAAGCTTTGGTCAAGATCGATGCGGTCTTGCCAGAGCAGGTACGCCTCAGGTCAGGGCAGTTGAACGTCCATACCTTCCCCGACATGCTGATGGGGCAGCAGTGGCGCGAATACCTCGATCAGATCGAGGATGCGTCGGAGCGCAACATCAGGCTTCAAATGACCTACGTTGACCAAGGGGCAACCCGACCAGTCGTGTTGTGCGTCCTTTGGGCGTCTGGTTTTCGGGCAAGGTCTGGACGGCGATCTGCTGGTGCCAATTGCGCGAAGATTTTCGCGTGTTCCGGTTGGACAGAATCGATGGGCTGGCGCCACTCGACCGGTTCAAACCGGAGAGGGGCCAGACCTTAAAGGATTTCTCTGAAGCGGAGGCCTACCGCGACCAGGCTTGAGCGCTAGACGCTGGTACAAATGTATTTCATCTCCAGATAATCCTCGATCCCGTGATGCGATCCTTCGCGGCCAAGGCCGGACTGTTTCACACCGCCAAACGGGGCAACTTCGGTGGAGATGATGCCCGTGTTCACGCCGACGATCCCGTATTCCAAGGCTTCGGCGACTTTGGTCACGCGGCTGAGGTCGTTGGCGTAGAAATAACTCGCCAAACCAAAGATTGTATCATTGGCCTGTGCGATCACGTCATCCACATCTTCAAACTTGAAAAGCGGCGCGAAGGGGCCAAAAGTCTCATTGGTGCTGACGAGCATGTCCTTGGTGGCTTGCGTGACGATGGTTGGCTCGAAGAAGAGACCGCCCAAGTCATGCGGCTTGCCGCCTGTCAGGATCTCCCCTCCTTTGGACAGCGCGTCGTCGAGGTGTTCTTGTACCTTGTCCACGGCGGACGGCTCGATCAGGGGACCGAGTGCGGTGCCATCAGACAGGCCGTCGCCCACGGTCAGCGCCTCGACAGCCTCTTTCAGCTTGGCGGCAAATTCATCATAAACGCTCGCTTGCACGTAGATGCGGTTGGCGCAAACACAGGTTTGGCCGTTGTTGCGGAACTTGCAGGCAATTGCGCCTTCAACGGCTGCGTCCAGATCGGCGTCATTAAAGACAATGAAGGGCGCGTTGCCGCCCAACTCCATTGAGCATTTCATTACTTGATCGGCGGCTTGGCGCAGCAGGATGCGGCCCACTTCCGTCGAGCCAGTGAATGTTAGCTTGCGCACATGTGGGTTCTCGCAAAACTCCTTCCCCACATCAGAAGATGAGGTTGAGGTCACGACAGAGAAGACACCTTTCGGCACGCCCGCTTCTTCGGCAAGCTTGCCCATCGCCAAGGCTGACAAAGGGGTCAGCGCTGCAGGGCGGATGATGAAGGAACAGCCTGCAGCCAACGCAGGCGCTGCTTTTCGTGTGATCATCGCATTGGGGAAGTTCCACGGCGTGATGCCTGCAGCCACGCCAATTGGCTGCTTCAGAACCGTGATTCTTTTGTCCGGCATATGTCCAGGAATGGTCTCGCCATAGACCCGCTTCGCCTCTTCGCCGAACCACTCAATAAAGGATGCGCCATAACCAATCTCCCCCCGAGACTCGGCCAGCGGTTTGCCTTGCTCTGCGGTCAGGATGATGGCGAGGTCTTCTTGATGCTCCATCATCAGGTCGAACCACTTGCGCAGCACTTGAGCCCTTGCCTTGCCAGTTTGAGCGGCCCAATCGTGGCGGGATTTTTCCGCTGCATTAATCGCAGTGGCGATTTCCGCGCGGGACAGGTCTGCAACCTTGGCAATCACGTCACCGCGGGCAGGGTTTACCACGTCAAACGTCTTGCCGTCTTTGGCGTCGACCCATTCGCCTGCAACGTAGGCTTGCTCACACACAAGGTCCGGACGTGATAGCATGGATTTCAAATCGGTTGTCTGATCAAGCATGGGGTGCCTCCCTTTATTCCTCGCGCATCTGACTGAATCGCAGGGCAAAGGTCCAGCGATTTTGAGCCCAGAACGGTGACTGTTCGAATTCTAACATAAAGTGAGAACTGACACCGTGCCGCAACGGTTCTCTAGTTAACTTCAAATCACGGCCATCTCACCGCTTTTTCGCCATATTCGGCTTTGATAGAGAGGCTGAATAACAATTAGGCGCATTATGTCGACGAAAAACAAAATCACACGCCGCGCATTTGGTGCGCTGATGCTGTCTACTGCGGCCGCTTGCGCGCCCCGTGTGCCAGCCTCAAACCCTGAAGAGGAGGCTTTGCCAAAGTTCCTGCCAGGGTATGAGCCAATTCCTGATGCTGGTTTCTCTCTGCCGGGGATTCCAGAGAAATATACCCAAGGCATCAACCGCCGCATGGAAGGCATTTATACGGGTGAGGCGGAGCCAGGCACGATTGACGTCGATCCTTATGCCAAGTTTCTCTACCTCGTGCAGGAAGACGGGCGCGCGATCCGGTATCCGGTAGGCGTCGGGCGCGCCGGGCGGAGCTTTAGCGGGTCGGGCACAATCCGTTTGAAAAAGAAATGGCCGGGCTGGACGCCCACCCAGAACATGATCCGCACGGAACCAGACGTTTACGGCCCCTTCCGCACGGGTATTCCGGGCGGTCTACGCAGTCCTTTGGGCGCGCGCGCGCTTTACCTTTATCGCGGCGGGCGAGACACATTCTATCGCATCCACGGCACCAACGACTTGGAAAGCATCGGCAACTCTGGTTCCGCTGGGTGTATCCGTATGTTCAACCAAGACATCATCGACCTTTTTGAGCGGGTCGAAATTCCGATGCGGGTCAATGTCCGCAGTGAGGAAGAAAGCCTGCGGGTTGATCCAGAGTATTTCGGACGCGGGATTGAGTTGCCACCAAAGTTCCTCGATTCGGATGAGGTCTATGAAGCGCTGGAAACGGATCCCGTGCCGGACTTTGACGCACCTGATATTCTTGACGTTCCAGAAGTGGTTGATGAGTCGATTTAACCCGTTAGAGTGTGCGTAGCGGGTCGATTTTCGCCTGTGTGGCCTTGGTAACGGCCTCGTGAATACCTGATTGATAAGGCGGAAACACGGGAGGCGCTCTTTGGATCGGAGCCCGAAATGGTCGAATCCAAAGCGCCCGAAAGCAACTCTTGGAGCGGTGACAAGAGCCGTGATATTATAGATCGCGTTGGCCCGTGGGGCGTGATCAACAGGAGAATGTGATGGGTTTTGTGCGTCTCGTCGTCTTTGGATTTATTTTCCTGGGCATCATCTACTTTTGCCTTTCATGGTTTTCACGGTCCGTCCGGCGCGAAAAGCTGGAAGAGGATTGGGTGGAAGAAAAGCCTGACGGCATCAGCCGCGATCAATACGTCGCGGCCGGAATTAAGAAATATAACAGCAGCTTGCGGCCAAAACTTTTGCTGCTTGTCTATGTGGTGCCGACCATTCTGGTCGCAGGCATCATCTATGCTACCAATGCGAATTGAAGACTGATTTGGCCCGTCTACGTATGATTTTTCGAGTGTCGGTCTTTTTGATCGTTGGTCTGTTTTTGCACTACATGCTGCCGCAGCACGACATCGTGCGCGTGACCTCTACAGAGATTATTCGGATCGATTTTGGCGGGTTGAACCGCCTGTTCTATGCGCAAGCGGACAGCGGCAATTTCGACAATCTGACCCGTGACCTGCGCTTGATCTACACTGAAAAGCGCAAGACCTTCCTGCTTGGCTTTGTGCAGCGCGATGTTGAAGAGGTGATGGTCTATCGGAACGAGGATACGGGTTGGATTTGGCCGCCTTATTTCAAGTTTGACAGCTCGAACCTTCAAGCGGAAATGGCCGGCGCCGAGGGGGACGATCAGTGGTACAGCATCACGCATTATGGTTGGCGGATTGCTTGGGCGTCGATTTATCCCAATGCAGTCGCGATCAGACCTGTAGATGGCCCTGACGTGCGGATCATCCCCTGGTTCAACATCTTCTTCTTTGTGTTCTTGATCGTGGCCATCGTGACGGTGCGGGCGATGTGGAACCAATTCCGCGAACGCAAAGTGGACCCCTTGCTCGATTCAGCGGGCGACCGCTTGGATGAGGTGCAGGCCGGTGTTGCGGAGCGGAGGTCTGGCTTGCTCCGCTGGCTGAACACCTGGCGAAAGAAGTAAGACCGGAAGTAGATTGGATGTGGGTGGGCACGCCCACCCACCCCTTGTGGGGGCGCTGCCCCCGGCTTCGCCTCCCCCCCTGGATACTTTTGGCAAGCGGAAGTTTATTCGCCGTAGGGAATCCAGATATTTTTAATCTCTGTCGCTTCTGCCAGAAGGTCCTTGGCTGTGGGCGCGTGGTCTTTGCCGTGGTTGACCCATGTGCGCTTGAGGTTGCCTGCGCTGGCCTTCTCAATCGTGGCGGAGATGTCCTTGGCGGAGAAAGACCAGACCGCATCAATATCAGCATGGCTGGCGACGGGTAGGGCCAACTCTGCGTGGTGTCCGGTCAGGATGTTGACGACGCCGGCTGGCACGTCTGAGGTTTCCAAGACCTGATAGAAATCTGTGGCTGCCAGAGGGAAAGGCTCACTTGCGATCAGCGTGATGCTGTTGCCTGTAGAAAGGGCCGCGGCCATCGGGGCGATGGTGCCCAAAAGCGGATAAGCATCGTCGCAGAAGGCGGCGATCTTGCCAACCGGTTCTTTCATCGCCAGTGCCACGCCGCGAATGGGGACGCCATGTACTTGGCCATCGTATTTGTCGGCCCAAGCGGCGAAGGTGAAGAGCGTGCTGATGCAGTGACTCAGTTCCGCTTTGCCGGATTTGCCGGTGAGGGCTTCGATCCTGTCGGTAAATTCATCTGCGCGGGCGGAGAGGTTTTCCGCGATGTAGAAAAGGATTTGTGCGCGCAGGTGGCCCGTTGTGTTGGCCCAGCCTTTGGCCGCGTTCATGGACTCCACGGCGTTGCGCACGTCCTTGCGGTTGGCAAGGCTTGCGTGGCCTAAGAGCGCGCCTTTGGGTCCGTAGACTGGGCGGCTGTAGCCACCGTCGGGACGCGCTTGTTTGCCACCGATGTAGAGTTTCGCGGTGCGGTCGACGCCCTCACAGCGTGCGCCGTTGCCGTCGAAGGCTTCGATGGCTTTCAGGGCCTTGGGCGTGGTTTTCGGCTTGGTATAGGCGGCGAGCCCTTCCCAGCCACCTTCGCGTCCAAAGCCGCTTTCACGCACACCGCCGAAGCCTGAAGCCGCGTCCATCATATTGGTTCCGTTCACCCAGACGATGCCCGAGGCAAGCTTGGGCGCGATGTCGAGCGCGAGGTTGATGTTTTCCGACCAAACGGAGGCGGCGAGGCCATAGCGGGTGTTGTTGGCAATCTCAACTGCCTCACTTGGCGTGCGGAAGGTCGTCGCGGCTAACACGGGGCCGAAGATTTCCTCCTGCATCAGGGGGGAGGCAGCGTGGAGGCCTGTGATCAGCGTCGGGGGATAAAAGCAGCCATCTGGCGCTGAGGTTTGGAACATCTCGCCTTCGGTGTTTCCATCCACCATCTGAGTGATCTGATCGAGTTGCACAGGATGCACAATCGCGCCCACGTCGATGCATTTGTCGAGCGGGTCGCCCACACGAAGCCGTTCCATCCGCTTTTTGAGCCGTGCATAGACATCCTCCGCAATGCCTTCCTGCACCAAGAGCCGCGATCCTGCGCAGCAGACCTGCCCTTGGTTGAACCAGATCGCATCGACGAGCCCCTCGATGGCGCTGTCGATATCGGCGTCCTCGAAAATGATGTAGGGGGATTTACCGCCAAGCTCCAAGGTGAGCTTCTTGCCGGTGCCCGCCGTTGCGTCGCGGATGATGCGACCGACTTCAGTGGAGCCTGTAAAGGCGATCTTGTCGACATCGGCGTTGACCAAGGCTGCGCCCGTTTCCCCATCGCCGGTGACGATGTTCACAACGCCCGCAGGCACACCCGCTTCGGTGCAGATTTCGGCAAAAAGCATGGCGGTGAGAGGCGTGTATTCTGCAGGTTTCAGGACGACAGTGTTGCCCATCGCAAGCGCAGGCGCGATTTTCCACGCGAGCATCAGAAGCGGGAAGTTCCAAGGGATGATCTGCCCGCAGACGCCAACGGCTTTGTGATTAGGCAGCTCGCTTTCCATCAATTGCGCCATGCCCGCATGATAATAGAAATGCCGCTGCGCCAGAGGGACATCGATGTCGCGGCTTTCGCGGATCGGCTTGCCGTTATCCAGCGTCTCCATCACGGCAAATAGACGGCTGTGTTTTTGCAAAAGCCGCGCAATCGCGTAGAGGATCCTAGCCCGACCGTGACCGCCGAGTTTCTCCCATTTGGGCTGCGCTTTGCGGGCGGCGGCGACGGCTTTGGCAACCTCTTCTGCGGTGCCTTTTGTGACACCGGCAAGCCGCTCCTCCGTGGCGGGATTGGTCGTTTCAAAATCATTACGCAACGGGCCCCATGCGCCGTTGATGTAATGCCCCGCAATGCCGCCGCGATCGGCCAGCCATTGCAGCGCATCTTTGCTGCTTTCGGGGGCAGGGCCGTAGTCCATGGTTTTGAAAATCTCTTTGACTGTCATTGTCTTATCCAATCGGATGGCGCCAGTTGGCGGAGTAGCTGCCGGTCACGTGATGTTCGAGTTGCCGTTCGATGTCGCCCAAGAGCGACGACGCCCCGAAGCGAAAAAGGTCGGGCTGGAGCCATCTGTCGCCCAGCTCATCCTTGATCATCGACAGATAGGTGATCGCGTCTTTGGCTTTGGAAATACCGCCTGCGGGTTTGTAGCCCACTTTAAACCCTGTGCTGGCTTGATAGGCACGAATGGCGCGGATCATGGTCAGGGTCACGGGCAGGGTCGCATTGACGGGCTCTTTGCCGGTGGAGGTTTTGATGAAATCGGCGCCAGCCATCATGCAGACTAGGCTGGCCTTAGCGACAGTGCGAAGCGTGCCGAGCTCGCCGGTGGCAAGGATGGCTTTGACGTGCGCATGCCCACAAGCAGCGCGCATCTCTTTCATTTCGTCATAAAGCGCTTGCCAATTGCCGGTGAGCGCGTAGCGGCGGGAAATGACGATGTCGATCTCTTCCGCGCCCGCCGCAACGCTTTCGCCAATCTCTGCAATGCGCAGGTGAAAAGGCGACAGTCCCGCTGGAAAACCGGTGGAAACAGCCGCAACCGGAATGCTGGAGCCGCGCAGAGCCTCGACAGCCGTTGGTACCATGTCGTGATAGACGCAGACCGCGCCTGTGGTCAGACCCGTCATGCCCAGTTTGTCCAACAGCGCGGGGGAAACGGGTTGTTTCGCCTTCGCGCAAAGGCGTCGGACACGGTTTTCAGTGTCGTCGCCGCTCAAGGTCGTCAAATCGATGCAGGAAATCGCTTTGCACAGCCACGCCGCTTGATAGTTCTTCTTGACCGACCGCCTGCCGGGCAGGGTTTTGGCCCGCCGTTCAATCGCCGACGTGTTTGCCTGAACGGAAGCCACCCAATCCAGATCAAGCGGGATACCATCGTTTCGTGGTGCTTGGATCTGTGGCAGCTGGTGCGTGTCTGTGACAGCGGTGTGCACGTGTATTCTCCTGTATAGGTCTGATCAGTGGCACGGAACCGCCGCGCGATGCAACTAGTTGGCGCGCTTTGGCTGAAGGATATCGCGCTGATACGCCTGACGGTATTTCAGCGGTGTGGCCCCGTGATGGGCGCGGAACAGCTTTGAAAATGTGCCATATTCGGGATGCCGCATTGGGCGGCAAAATCCTGAACGATGTCGCTGTCGGTGATTAGTTGTTGCGCGGCATAGTGCATCCGGATTCCATTGATGTACTCTGACGGGCTTTGCCCTGTGAACGCGCGCATGGACCAGCTGACGTGCGCATGGGTGAGGCCCGTGCGTTTGACGAGGCCAGCGGCACCCTCTTGGAAGGCGTTCGGGTCGGTCATGTCATTCAAGGCGTCAGATAACCATGCGGGCATGTCAGTGGCGTTCATGCCCTTGGCCATGTCGGTCAGAATGGGCAGAATAAACGCCTCCGTCGCCAGCGCGGATCGGCTGCTTTGTTCTAACTTCAGCGCCGCTTGGTTCAGTTGCGCCAGGTCGCGGCTGTTGAGGCTGCGCTGGTGCATGATCGAAAGATCGGGGAGGGCTGGGCCATGTCGATCTTGGAGCTTGTCGATGATGTCTGGATGCAGGCATAGGGCGACGATCAACGCAAACTCTCCCTTGGTTTGAACACCATGTGCGGGGTCGGGGGGCATGAGGATCAAATCACCATCGGACAACGCATCAATCCGACCATCAATATGGTGCCGCACCCGCCCATTCTGCACCCAAAAGAGTTCAAAAAGTCGTGCGTATGCAGCGGATTGGGCCGTGCGGGGTCAGCTCCGCCCGCGTGATGTGAACGTGATCCCCATTTTTCAGAATGTCAGCATGGCGCAGCGTGATCGTCATGTCGAAATCCTAGCACATCACGGACAATGTGGACCCAGATAACAGTAGGTGACATTGCGGAAGAGGGGCGCTAAGGACGAGACATCAAAAGCAGGGGGAAGACATGAGCTTTGATCGGTCTATAAAGATCGCACCATCTATTTTGGCTGCAGATTTTGCAAACTTTGGCGCGGAATGTGCAGCGGTTGAGTCGCAGGGTGCAGATTGGATTCATGTCGATGTGATGGACGGTCATTTTGTGCCCAACATCTCTTTCGGGGCGACAACCTGCAAAGCCATTCGTCCGCATATCAAGGGCGTTATGGATGTGCATCTGATGATCGCGCCTATTGATCCCTACATCCAGGATTTCGCCAATGCAGGCGCTGATTTCATCACCGCTCATGTCGAAGCAGGCCCGCATATCCATCGGACGCTTCAGGCCATTCGAGGGGCAGGATGCAAAGCAGGTGTTGCCTTGAACCCCGGCACCCCTGCCAGCGCAGTGGAAGAGCTTTTGGACATCGTGGATTTGGTCTGTGTGATGACCGTGAACCCTGGATTTGGCGGACAGAGCTTTATCGACATGACCGCAAAAGTGCGCGCCCTGCGTGATATGATTGGTGACCGTCCCGTTCACATCGAAATTGACGGCGGTGTCGATCCAAAGACCGCACCATTGGTCGCGGCCGCAGGTGCGGACGTTCTGGTGGCAGGGTCTGCTGTGTTCCGTGGCGGCTCCGTCAACAATCCAGAGCCCTATGGCGCCAACATCCGCGCCATCCGCGAAGCAATCTGATCTGCACAAAAACTGCAGAAGCGGCGCGTGACCCGTTGCACGGTGGCGTCCTATCCCTAAATGGATGGAAACACGGAGATTTAGGATGGACCGCCGGATACTCATTGCTGACGATGATGCCCAGATCAGGAACGTGCTGCGCATGTCGCTGGAACAAGCAGGCTTTGACGTGCAGTAGGTATCGAATGGTCGCGACGCGTTGAAAGTGGCGCTGCGCGATCTACCTTACCGCGTCGTTCTCGACATCGGCATGCTGGAAATAGAAGGACTGGAGGTGTGCCGCGAACTGCGCAAATCGACAGGAACGTCAATCCTCTTCCTGACCGCACAAGGGGATGAGATTGATCGCGTGGTCGGCCTTGAACTTGGCGCGGATAACTATGTGTCAAAGCCCTTCTCCCCCGCGAAGTCATTGCGCGGATTAGGGGGATCTTGAAACGTGCGGGCGCTGATGCAGTACCCACCACCACGATGCAGCGCGACGCACTCAAGCTCGATCCAGATCGGCACCTCTGCGAGGTGGGTAATACGCCTGCAACTTTGACCGCGCGCGAGATGGAACCGGTCATTCAGCTCATGAAACGCCCCAACCACGTTATGGCACGGCCACAGCTGGTTGATGCCATCTACGGCACCAACATCCATGTCAGCGACCGCACGATGGACAACCATTTGCGTAACGTGCGGGCAAAGTTCGCGGCCGTGGACTGTGACGACGCAATCGAGACGGTCCATGGCGTTGGCATCCGCATGGGCCCATGCAGCGCGATATAGAGGTCAAATGGTGGCCACCGATGTGGTTTGTCATCAGCGGCACGATTGGCGCGATGCTGTTGCTGCCAATCTTGGCGCTTTTTGTTTTGAGCCGTCTGGTTCAAGTTACGGACTTCAACACCGCGCTTCTGCTGACGGCGATGGGTCCGATGGGTGTTGGGGTAATCGTCGGTTGGGTGCTGCTCCACGTTCTCTTGCGTCCGATTACGGCTTTTGCCGCGCGGGTGGATAACATCCGCACCGGCCAAACCGATGCATTGGCCCCGCTCGATCATTATGGTACGTCCGAGATGGAGGCGATGCGCCGCTCCATGCGGCAGATGGGCAACGTCCTGCTAGATCGTGAAGCGGTTCTGCGCAGCTATGCCGATCATGTGACCGACGAACTCAAATGCCCCTCACCTTCGTGCAAGGCGCGGCGGAGTTGCTCGCCAATCCAGACCTTCCTGAGGCGAACCGAAAACAAACGGTTGGGTATATCACCGAAGCCTCCGAAAGCATGACCAGCCTCTTGGATGCGCAAAGGGTGCTGGCCCACGCGAATGAACCGCTGCCCGTCGGCAAGTGTCGGTTTTCAGAGGTGTTGCCAGAGGCCAATGACGTTGTTTTTGCGTGGGATGGTGTGATCCCGCTGTCGCAAACTGCCTTTGAGCCTGTGGCCAAGCATCTCATCTCAAACGCACGTCAACACGGGGCGTCGCAAATCACATTCTCTGTCTCAAACAACATGCTCACGGTCAGTGACAACGGGGCCGGTATCTCCCCCGGAAACCGCAACCACGTGTTTGATCCGTTCTTCACTACAATGCGCGACAGCCGCGGCACAGGTATGGGATTGCCGATTGTGCGCCAGATGTTGGAGGCGCAGGGCGCCTCAATCGAGATTCTGGACGAAAAAAACACCATATTCGCGATTAAGTCCTAACCACTACATCCTGTGGTTGATGCAAGGTGTGAAACTATATCAATTGTTCCTATTATCCTAACCCTGCGGAAACCTCATATTAAGCACGTAACGAGTTGGGTGTTTCCCAGTTCTCGAAGGGTAGCTGATATCTCGGCATGTTTGGGGCCCGCTGTGGCGATCAAAACTCCAGCAAGCTGATGCTGCAGCGGGTCTTTCCCGCCGCCTTTCATTTAGAGATATGAGTTGATTAGGTTTTCTAAGCGTTCCTGACGCCCAGACTTTGGCTGCGGGTTGATGTCTTTGGTCCGCACCATCTCCTCTATTGAGGCCAAGTCAGACGACAGCAAAGCCTGTCCATCCTTTGTGTCCCAGCCCGCGTAGCGAGCGTCACGCGCCTTTTCCAACTTGTCTTCCTCCAGCATAGCTGCCGCTGCTTTCAGACCGGCTGCACAGGCATCCATTCCACCGACGTGCGCAAGGATCAGATCCTCGGGATCAAGTGACTGGCGACGCAGTTTTGCATCAAAGTTTGTGCCGCCCGTGGTGAACCCGCCAGCACGGAGGATTTCATAAAACGCCAGTGCCATTTCAGGCACGTTGTTGGGGAACTGGTCGGTGTCCCAACCGGATTGATAATCGTTCCGGTTCATATCGATGGAGCCGAAAATGCCCAGCTCCCGCGCGGTTGCGAGTTCATGCTCAAACGTGTGACCTGCCAAGATCGCGTGACCCTGCTCGATATTCACCTTCACCTCATTCTCAAGGTCGAAATCTTTCAAGAATCCATAAACCGTCGCCACATCGTAATCGTACTGATGCTTCGTCGGTTCCTGCGGCTTCGGTTCAATCAAGATCGTGCCTTTGAAGCCCATCTTGTGCTTGTAATCGACGACCATCTGCAACATGCGACCCGCCTGCTGACGTTCGCGCCCCATGTCGGTATTCAGCAGTGTCTCATAGCCTTCGCGACCGCCCCAAAGGACGTAATTCTCCCCGCCCAGCTTCATCGTCGCATCCATGCAGCTTTTGATCGTTGCAGCGGAATAGGCAAAAACGTCGGGGTCAGGGTTCGTTGCCGCCCCCGACATGAACCGGCGGTGGGAGAAGAGGTTGGCCGTGCCCCAAAGCAGTTTGACGCCAGTCTTCTCCATCTTCTGCGCGAAGTAACCGACGATCTCTTCCAGATTGTGGGTGCTTTCGGCGAAATTCGCGCCTTCGGGCCGCACGTCTGCGTCGTGGAAGCAGAAGTAAGGCGCACCAAGGATTTGGAACATCTCGAAGGCGACGTCAGCTTTCAGCTTCGCAAGCTCCATCGTGTCGCCAAACCAAGGCCGGTCGAACGTCTGGCCGCCAAACGGGTCGCCGCCGGGCCATGCGAAGCTATGCCAATATGCGACGGAGAAGCGCAAATGCTCCGCCAGCGTCTTACCCATAACCACTTCGTCCGGATTGTAGTGACGAAAGGCAAATTCATTTTTGGTCGTAGGCCCTTCATAGGAAATTTTGGGAATATCTTTGAAAAAATCGGTCATGATGAAAGGTCCTTTAGTTTGAGATAGGCCGCTTTGTAGGCCGCGTGACCCTCGGTGATCGCGTCAGTCAGTTTTGGATCTGGGTCGATGGATTGTGCGAGCGGCGGTTGTGTCGCAATTTCAGAGCCTGCGCCGGTTGCCGCCATCATCCCAAGGCGCGCGGCCCCAAGCGCAGCACCGAAATCACCAGCCTTGGGCAGATCGAGCGAAATGTTCAATGTCGTGGCGAGCATTTTGAGCCAATGCGCTGACTTCGTGCCGCCGCCCAAGGCGAGGGCGCGGGTGATCGTGGTGCCCGTCGCGGCGAGAGCCTCCTGGCAGTCAGCGAACGCGAAAGAGACACCTTGGAGGACAGCGCGCGCCGCCTCCGTTGCGTCGGTTGTGTGCTCAAGGTTCAAGAATTGCCCACGGATCGCGGCGTCGTTGTGCGGCGTCCGCTCGCCGCCGAGATAAGGGAGGAAGATCGATTTGGTCGGCGCCCGCAAATCACCGAGGCCAGAGGTTAGCTCTTCCGCGCTCCTGCCCGTCAAACGCGCCAGCCATTCCAATGCATCCGTCGCAGCAAGGATTACGCCCATCTGATGCCATGTCTCCGGAACCGCGTGGCAGAATGAGTGAACGGCAGTCGCAGGATAGGGTCGGTAGCCATTGTTGGCGGCAAAGAGCACGCCAGACGTGCCGAGCGACAGAAAGGCGGTGCCGTCTTCAAGGACGCCCGCGCCTATGGCCGCTGCCGCATTGTCCCCCGCGCCACCAGCAACGATTGCTTGAGGCAGACCAAGGTCAGCCGCCAAGTCAGCCCGCAAAATGCCAGACACCTCTGACCCCTCGACCAAGCGGGGCATATGATCGCGGCTTAGGTGACACGCGGCCAGAATCTCATCCGACCAATCCCGCTGCCCGGTGTTGAGCCATGTGGTGCCAGCGGCATCCGACATCTCCGACACATGTTCGCCCGTCAGGAACAATCGCAAATAGTCTTTGGGCAGAAGTATTTTCGTTGTTTTGGCAAAGACCTCCGGCTCATTCCGCCGGACCCACTCCACTTTCGGGGCTGTGAACCCAGGAAAGACGATGTTGCCTGATATGTCGCGAAATTTCGGGTCCGCATCCATCTGTGCCGCTTCCGCATGGCTGCGCGTGTCGTTCCACAACATGCAGGGGCGCGATGGCTGGTCATCCGCGCCGATCAATGTGGCCCCGTGCATATGGCCAGACAGACCAATGCCCGCGACATCGCTGCAATCCGACTTCTGCGCCAAAGCGCGCAGCGCCTCAACTGCGGCACCGCACCATGACTGCGGGTCTTGCTCCGACCAGCCGTCATGCAGGCGTTGAACAGACAACCGCACGCTATGCTCTGCCAAAACTTCCTGCTGTTCGTTGACCAGGATCGCCTTGAGTGAGGAGGTGCCGAGATCGAGACCGATGAACGTCATGCGACTTGCAAGGCCGACGAACGGCCCAAGCCAGCGTCAAATTGTCGAAAAGTGTTCATGATCCCTCCCAAGATGGGGGGACCATATAAAGGAATGTTAGCGCAATCAACGCGCTCTGACGGGTGTTTTTGCTATGCCACTGACCGCGCGGCAGTCACCAATGCATGATGCAGTGAATGGGCGGAGGCCCGTGGACCCAAGACGCGGATATGGTTCTCATCCTCCCGCCGTATCACGAAACAGCTCATTTGGTGGATCATCGTGCGTTGCACATCGCCTGCTGTAACGCGGCGGATTGGGACGTTGCAAAGCAGCTCGCACATGTCCGGCATTGCATCGCCAGTGACGTCAAAGACAACCCAAGCGCCCGACTGTTCCGTGACGGAGGCGGCAGAGCCCAACTGCGCCTTCATCTGATCGGCAATGTCTTCGTGGCTGTCCATCGGTGCGCCAATCATCCACTGATCGGGCCCCATCCAAAAACCGGCTTCAGGGTCATGCAAGACCGCACGCCCAACGTCCGGCACGGCACCCAAGACCGACTTCAGCACCTTCTTGCACTTGGTCAAACCATCCTTTCGCGCAGCGACTGAGGCCAGCGCAACATTCGTGTTCTCCGCAATTGTCATCGTCCCGATCGTCTCAGGACCGCTGCCAATGGCCGCAATTGGTTTCAGATCATGCACGGAGCCGCTCCCCATCTGGATCAACGAAGTGGGCGCTGACGATTTCGACTTCTACATCAACGTTGGTCAGCGGGCTGACAAGGCGCATCTTTTCGCCCATCCGCTCCGACCCGTTCTTAAGGAAGCCAATCGCAATCGCGTGGCCAAGGATCGGTGAATAGCAGGCGGAGGTTGCATACCCTTGGTCATGCGCCGCAACGACTGGCCCTGTGGCGTTCATCAAATGCGCACCCGCCGGAACGGGATCGTTCGCGTTGACCGGCTTGATGCCGACCTGCCGCAAATCGCCTATGCGATTAAGTCCCTCACGCCGCGACAGAACCGCGCCGATGCTGTCTTTCTTGGTACTGACCATGCGGCCCATCCCAAGGTTCGCGGCTGTCGTCGTGCCGTTCAATTCATTGCCCGCCGCATGGCCTTTCTCAATCCGCATTACACCAAGTGCTTCAGTGCCATAAGGCGTGATGTCGAACTCGGCGCCCGCCTCCATGATCCGGCGCATCAGCGCGTCGCCATAGGCTGTTGGTACCGCGATCTCATAGGCCAATTCGCCGGAGAACGAGATGCGGAACAACCGCGCGCGCAACCCACCGCAAACGGTGATTTCGGCGCAAGCCATGAAGGGGAACGCCTCATTGCTGATATCTTGGTCGACGATTTTCTCCAAGACTTTCCGGCTGTTAGGACCAGCCACTGCATATTGCGCCCAGGCTTCGGTGGTGGAGATGAGCTGCACATCTATGTCAGGGCAAAGGCACTGACGCACAAACTCCATATGTCGGTAGACGGGCAGGGCGTTTGCCGTGGTTGTTGTGACGACGAAGTGATCTTCCGCCAAACGGGCCGCCGTGCCATCGTCCATCGCAATGCCGTCTTCGCGCAGCATTAGGCCATAGCGGGTCTTGCCTACAGCGAGCTTTGCAAAACCGTTGCAGTAGATCTTGTTCAGGAACGCGGCAGCGTCGGTGCCTTGAACGTCGACTTTGCCAAGCGTGGTCACATCGCAAACACCGACGGAGTTGCGCGTCGCCAACACTTCGCGATCCACACTTTCGCGCCACGTCGTCTCCCCCGGACGGGGGAACCATTGGGCGCGCAGCCAGTTGCCAACCTCGACAAACACAGCGCCCTGTTCTTCCGCCCAAGCGTGGGAGGGGGTCAGACGTTTCGGATGAAATTCCTGCCCGCGATGACGTCCGCCAAAAGCACCGATGGCGACAGGCGTATAAGGCGGGCGGAAAATGGTCGTGCCGGTCTCTGGGATGGTTTTGCCCGCAAGCTCCGCCATGATCGCAAGGCCACCGATGTTTGCGGTTTTACCTTGGTCCGTGGCCATGCCGAGTGTCGTGTAGCGCTTGAGGTGCTCAACACTGCGGAACCCCTCCTGATGGCTCAGTTTCACGTCCTTCACAGTGACATCGTTCTGCTGGTCGAGCCACGCACGCTGGCACCCTTCGACATACCAGAAGGGTGCGACGTTCACTGGCCCATCGTCAGCTTCCGGCATCTTCGGCAACCGTCCCTTGAGGCCCATGGCATCCTTTGCCGCCCGTGCGCCTGAGGCGATCGCACCAGAGGTGGTCAAATCGCCGTTCGCCGCGCCAGCGACGGTCATACCAGCAGGAACATCGCCCGGAACAAAGGCCGAAATTTCGTCATTCCATGTTGGACGCCCCCGCTGATGGCAGGTCATGTGCACATTCGGGTTCCAACCGCCCGCCATGCCGAGCGCGCCACATTCGATGGTGCACGACGTCCCATCCGCCAATCGCACCTCTGCAAAGCTGAGGCCCAGACGCCCTTTGGTGTCTGTGACAACCGCACCGGACAGCACTTCGTAATCTGATGATTTCGGCGCGTCTGGCCGCGTATCGATGACCGTGACTCTCAAGCCCTTGGCGTGCAAATCAGCCGCAGTCCGGTGCCCATCGTCGTTGTTGGTGAAAATTGCGTTGCGCTGATCGACCGACGCGCCAAACCGGTTCGCATAGGTCCGCAAAGCCGAGGCCAGCATAATACCTGGACGATCGTTGTTCTCAAACGCTATTGGACGCTCAATCGCGCCTGCGGCAAGGATCGTCTGCTGTGTGTAGATGCGCCACAGGATTTGGCGTGGTTTTCCCTCATCCGGCGTGTGCAGGTGATCGCTCACCCGCTCCACCGCGCCATAGATGCCATGATCGAAGGCTCCGATGACGGTTGTGCGGCTCATTAAGCGGACATTCGGCAGGCTCGTCAATTCCGCGACTACGCTGGCCGCCCAGTCAGCCCCAGCTTCATCCCCGATGCCGATGGTTTCTGAATTCAAACGACCACCAAGGCGAAAATCCTCGTCGGCCAGGATCACATCAGCCCCCGCTCGACCAGCGGTCAGGGCGGCCATCAGGCCAGACGGACCGGCACCCACGACCAGCAGGTCACAATGCAAGAAACCTTTATCATAGCTGTCGGGATCATCCTTAAGGGACAACGACCCAAGACCTGCCGCGCGGCGGATAATGGGCTCGTACAGCTTTTCCCAGAATACGGCAGGCCACATAAAAGTTTTGTAGTAAAAACCAGCGGTAAGAAAGTTCGACAGTCTGTCGTTGATGCCAAGAAAATCAAATTTGAGCGACCCCATCCGATTCTGTGATTTCGCCAGCAGCCCATCATAAAGCTCCACGGTCGTGGCTCTGGTATTCGGTTCCTGCCGAGCCCCGCCGCGCAGTTCTACCAAGGCGTTCGGCTCTTCGGAGCCTGCAGACAAAGGCCCGCGCGGGCGGTGGTATTTGAAGCTGCGGCCCATAAGCCGCACGCCATTGGCCAAAAGGGCGGAGGACAGCGTATCGCCAGGATGTCCAGTGAACTGTTTGCCGTCAAAGCTGAACTTGTACGTTGTAGTGTGATCAATCTGACCGCCTGAAATCCGGTTCTTCTGGCTCATTTCGACCGCCCCCGTGCGCGGGCCACATCGCGGGCCATCTCCACCTTGCTGATCTCATGTGTCACCGTGTTGCGCGTGACCACCAGCCAAGACCGATCGCCAGCTTCGTGAAACCAAAGCTCCTGATGTTCGCCCGCCGGATTGTCGCGCAGGTAACCATAGTCATAGAACGCCTCGGCTGCATTCTCGGCCTCCGGATCAGGGCGGTCGATCAGGCCTGCGTCGCCCATATAGGTGAATTCAGCAGCGTCGCGGGGGCCAAGTAAAGGGTGATCAATAATCATCAGTGCAAATTGGGCTGATTGCCCATCCCTTTTTCATCAATCATCAGGCCCTTTTCGAACCGATCAAAGCGGTAGGCCGTCGCGGTCGGGTGAGGCTCATCCTTGGCCAGCAAATGCGCGAAGCAGTAGCCGCTTGCAGGCGTCGCCTTGAAGCCGCCGTAGCACCAGCCGCCATTGAAATAGAGGCCATCAATCTTGGTCCGGTCGATGATGGGCGAGCCATCCATCGACATATCCATGATGCCGCCCCACATCCGCAACAGACGCGCACGGCCTAGCATTGGGAAGATCGCCATCGCGCCTTCGCAGACGTCTTCGACTACCGGTAGGTTGCCGCGTTGCGCGTAGGAGTTGTAGCCATCCAAATCACCGCCAAAGACCAAGCCGCCTTTGTCGGACTGGCTGCAATAGAAGTGACCCGCGCCAAAGGTGATGACGCCGGGCAGGACAGGTTTCAGGCCTTCGCTAACGAAGGCTTGCAAGACATGGCTTTCAATTGGCAGGCGCATCTCTGCCATCGACATCAAGCGGCTGGAGTTGCCCGCCACAGCGCAGCCAACTTTGCCCGCGCCGATGAACCCACGGCTCGTCTCAACGCCCAGACATTTGCCATTTTCGATCTTGAAACCGGTGACTTCGCAGTTCTGGATGATATCGACGCCGCGACTGTCGGCAGCGCGGGCATAGCCCCAAGCCACCGCATCATGGCGCACTGTGCCGCCGCGGTGCTGCGCCAGCCCGCCTTTGATCGGGAACCGTGCATCGCTGGTGTTCAGGAACGGATACCGTTTCTTGATCTCAGCGGAAGTCATCAAATCGGCGTCAGCGCCATTGAGGATCATCGCGTTGCCGCGCCGGACAAATGCATCGCGCTGCGGGTCAGAATGGATCAGGTTCAAGATCCCGCGCTGACTAACCATCGCGTTGTAGTTCAGATCCTGCTCCAACCCTTCCCAGAGTTTGAGCGAGAATTCATAGAACGGCTCATTCCCGTCGAGCAGGTAGTTGGAGCGGATTATCGTCGTGTTACGGCCGACGTTGCCGCCACCGATCCAGCCCTTTTCCAAAACGGCGATGCTTTTCTCGCCATAGACTTTGGACAGGTAATGCGCTGTGGCCAGACCGTGACCGCCGCCGCCGATGATGACGATGTCGTAATTCGACGCAGGCTCTGGGTCGCGCCAAGCAGGTGTCCAGCCCTTGTGGCCGGTCAACGCTTCTTTGATGACTCGAAATCCTGAATATCGCATGTAGTACCTCTGCACATGATCGTAGGGCAGCGGGTGGGGGAGTCAGTTTGATTTCTGACATGGAAGGCCGCAATTCCGACATAGCGTCGTGTTTGCGATGCAAATAGAAGGCGCGGATGGCCTAAGAATCAAACAAATCCGCGAAAATCCGTCGCATTTCCGCCTTTTGTACCTTCCCCATCGTGTTGCGTGGCAGTTCAGGCAAAACGATGATTTTTCTCGGCTGTTTGAACTTGGCGAGCTTGTCTGACAACGCGTTTTTAAGCGCATCTGCGTCAATCGCCACCCCAGACTCTGGCACCACGACGGCAACCACGGCTTCGCCCAAATCCGCGTGGGGGACGCTGATCACCGCTGACTCCAAGACGCAATCTTCCTCGTCTAAGGCTGCCTCAACCTCTTTCGGATAGATGTTGTAGCCGCCCGCGATGATCAAATCTTTCGCGCGGCCAACAATCGTCACATAGCCATCCTTGTCTTGGGTGGCGAGGTCGCCGGTGATGAAAAACCCATCGGGGCGCAACTCTGCCGCCGTTTTCTCGGGCATTTGCCAATAGCCTTGGAACACGTTGGGGCCGCGCACCTCAATCTGTCCAACCTCGCCTTGCGCGACTAGCGCACCCGTCTCAGGGTCCGTGATCTTGAGGTCCACATCGGGCAGGGGCAGGCCAACGGTCCCCGGCTTCCGCGCGCCATCATAGGGGTTTGACGTGCTCATGTTCGTCTCCGTCATCCCGTATCGTTCGAGGATATGATGGCCCGTCCGCTCCGTAAACGCGCGGTGCGTCTCAGCCAGTAGTGGCGCACTGCCAGAGATAAAAAGGCGCATGTTCTTGGCTAAATCCTTGGTGAAACGGGGGTCATCCAGCAGCCGCGTGTAAAACGTTGGGACGCCCATCATCGTGGTGGCAGTGGGCATCGAGTCGATCAACGCATCGGTGGAGAAGCTCTCGATAAACCGCATCGACCCGCCCGTCAGAAGAACGGTATTGATTGCGACGAATAGCCCATGTGTGTGGAAGATCGGCAGCGCGTGTAGCAGTTGGTCGTCAGACGTAAACTTCCACAGATCGACCAGCGTCCGCGCGTTGGAAATCAGGTTTTTCTGGCTCAACATCGCGCCCTTTGAGCGACCGGTGGTGCCGGACGTATAAAGAAATGCAGCCAGATCATCGTCACCACGATCGGTGACACCTGCGCTGGGCACCATTCCATCGCTCAAGGCCGCAAACGTGCCGGTGCCATCGGGGTCCAGCGTTTCAATCCGCGCACCGGAGACTGCCACGACGGGGGCAAGCGCGTCCAAATTTGCCCCATCGCAGACCAACAAAACCGCGCCGCTGTCGGAGACAAAATAGTCGACCTCCGCCGCCGTATAGGCAGGGTTCAGAGGCAAGAAGATAACACCGCGCTGAATGCACGCCGCGCAGAGGGCCAGCGCATCAACGGATTTGCGCAGTTGCAGCGCCACCCGCTCCCCCATGCCAACCCCAAGGTGGTCCAAAGCCGCCGCCATTTGACCCGCACGCGCGATGAAATCCGCATACGTCACGGTCGTTCCGGCATCGGTCAATAGGAACCGCGCAGTGCTGCTGATGTGCTGACCAAAGAGGGCGTCGTAGAGGGAATTTGGCATGGTCGTGCTCCAAACGTACTAATTCGCATAGGCGGCAGCGGTGGCGATCTTGTCAACCAAAAGGCTCGCTGGCGATTAGACTTGCGCAACTGCCAGACCTCAATGGAGATGCAAGCAGCTACGGCGGCTTCGCCCGTCGTATCTAGGGCAAAAGTGACGCCGCACTGTTGCGGATGTATGCCTAGGGTTGCGTTCTGAACTGATAGAGATGGTCGTAGTTCGGCCTTGCGCGACTGTGTACGTCTCTCACCCGCTCTGGCGTCGCGTCTAGTTCCACATATTTGCGCACCTGTGGCTTCAACCCGTCTGAATTGCGCAAGTTCGCGTGGAAAGACCCACCGTCCCACCAGCTGACCTCATCCCGCGCGCCCGGCTCCCATGACAGGGCGCTTTCGATAAAGGGGATTTCCACACTCTCACACCAGCGTTCGACCATTGTGTGCGGATCTTCCAGCAGGTCATCACTGTCGATCACGGGCGGGCGGCGGCCATTTAGCAAGGTGATCTTGTCAAAGAGCGCGCGCTGCTCCGCAAACCCAACCTCGCCTTCATTGAAGTCCGGCCATTTGTCATACATCGACGTGATCGTTTTCGCAGGATCGCGGATCAGAAATGCGTGCTCAAAATGCGCAAGGAAGTCTTTATCCGCCATATGAATGATGTAATGTGGAAAGTCTTTGATGAAGACCGGCGCGCGCGTGGCGCGGTCCAGAATATCTTCGAGTGTCGATTGCAGTGTCAGACCGGGTGTCACCTTGTCCCCGGGCTTCCAACGCGGCCAGATTGGGGCCTCGCCTTGATACCACGCCTCCCCAAACGGTTCATGCAGGCAGTCAAAGTCTCCACGCTGCCGCATCATCCATTCAAACGCGGTGGAGGTAGAGCGGGGCACAGCCCAAAGCGCGAGTATTCGGTGCATCACGCCTCCAAAGTAGCCAGCAACCGACCATGCGGAGTGGTCGGCGCAAGGTCAAGCGATTTGAAAATGCGCCAGTAGAGCGCGGTGTCATGGCCAATCACTGGCTTGCCGAGCATGCGCTCAAGGTGTTCGGTCAGATGAATGGGGCGTTCCGGCACGTCGTCCGGCCCGCTGCGGAAATTGCACATGCCGTTGATGAGATAGGCATCGGCGTCGGGCGCCTGCTCCGCAACATAGACGAACGATTTTTCCGCAAGATCACCATCAAATATCCAACGCTTGGCGTTCACCGCGTCTTGGCTTTCGAACCAGCCCTGATCGTGAAAATTGCCCGCCCAAAGCACGTCAAACCCAGCTTCTTTCAGAAACCTGACGGTGCCCTGCCACCATGCGGGCCAATGATAGGCAGCGTTGAGCGCCACCTTTTCCACATTCATTGCTCGAAGCGCTTCCACCATCGCGTAGCCGGCCATGTGAAACTGCAGGCCGTAGCGATCCGACAAATCCGCGCAGTGCTGCCGGATGCCCTCGACGCCCAATCCCGAGGCATGAACCCAGTTCGACCCAACTTGCCCCGCGACATCGACCCCATTGCGGGACATGCAATGGACGAACTCTTCCAACATGCCGAAGTTCTTTTTTCGCTGGTCTAGGCCGTGCACATAATCGGGATCGTGCAGCATCCAGCCGTGCACCCCGACAGACCGTGGGGCCATGCGCAGAAAATCGGACGGTGCAGCATCGAAATCAAACGGCGGGCAGGTGAAGCCCACCTGATGCGGGAACAGCTTCTGCTCTGCCGTCCATTCCGATGGCATCATGGCTCCGCACTCCGCTCAAAACGGGGTAGGCCGTCATCGATTTTCAACCAGTGAAGATGCTCAGCGGTATGACAATGGAGCTGCGGCTCATAAGCGCTCGGATCCTCCAATGTGGTGGCGCAAAGATGCACTTCGCCGGGCCACCGCGTGCTTTCAAAGCTCATCTGCGAGCCGCAGGTTCCGCAGAATCCGCGCTGGGCGATGTCGGAGGATTTGAAGAACGTCCGCGCGCCTGTCCAAGCCACGTTGTCAGGCGCAAATCCCATCCACGGCACCACAGCAGCGGAGCCTGAGCGTCGGCAACTGTCACAATGGCAAAGCGCGGTCCACATCGGTTCGCTCGCAACCGTAAACCTAACCGCCCCACACAAGCACCGCCCCGTCGCGCCAGCCTTAACCATCGACCGCCTCGCGCATCCATTTTTGCAGGTGCATGACGGAGTGTTCGGAATTCACACCGCATTTCGGGTCCAACACTAAGGGTCCGGGCACATACCCCCGCGACTTTAGCCCGCGCTGCACGCTCTCAACAAGGTGAATATCCTCTTCCACAGTCGTCTCGCGGTCTTGCACAGCAAGCTTGCGCACAACGGGGTTTTCCTCCCCCCCGACGCTGTACCAACCACGGAACACGACCACCCGCTCCGCATCAATCGCGCGCCAGTGATAGGTGTTCAGAACATTCCCTGGATAGACTTGAAACGACACCATCGGCCACAGAAACCACGACGAATATTCCTTCTGATGCGCAAAGCCCGAGTTAATGTCATAGGTCATCTGATCGAGGTTCTGACATTCCGTCGTGTGGCGCAGGCATTTGCCTTGCGGTTGAATGTCATAGGTCTCCGGCTTCACCACGCCTGTCGCAAAGGTGGGGTGATTGAGGGAGCAGTGATAACACTCCGAATAATTCTCCACCGAGACCTTCCAATTGCAGTTCTCGGGGATTTCCACGAACTCAAGCGGGGCCAAATCTCGCCAATTGGGCACCCATTCTTCAAGCTCCGCCCGCGCATTTGGGAACCAGTCGTCCATCGGTTTAGCGTCCGCGTCGAGGTTTACAAAGATGAAGCCTAGAAACTCTTCCGTCCGTACGGAGGTGAGGCAAATCTTCGACCGATCAAAGCCTTCGACTGCGTTGATGTTCGGGCCTGCCCGCAAGCCACCCGTCAGCTCATAGGTCCACGCATGATAGGGGCAAACGACAACGCGCGTCGCGCCGGACCCATCCAGTAACTGGTGGGCGCGGTGTTGGCAAACGTTGTAGAATGTCCGAATGACGTCATCGCGCCCTTTGATGCAAAACAGGCTTTCACCTGCCAGTTCGAACGTAAAATAGTCGCCCGCTTCTTTGAGTTGGCTGGCATGACCAGCGAATTGCCAAGTCTGGGACAAAAGCCCCGTCCGCTCGACCTCAAACACCTTTGGGTCGGTGTAGTAGCGGGCATCTAGCGAACGAAGGGGTTCGGTCATTCAGGGTCTTCCACATAGATGCCAAGCGCATGACGCCGGGCATGAAACTTCTCTACCCTTGTAACGATTTCATCGCTGGCGACCGAATACACAAACGACAAAAGCGTCTCCAAAACGGCAACCGTGGCAACGGAGGAGGGGAAGACCTGCGGCGTTTGGGAGGCGACGACAAACCCATGATTGGCTGCCCGAATTATCGGGCTGGCAGGGCTGTCGGAGATGGCGATCACCTTCATCCCTTGCTCTTTGGCAAGCTTCGCCGCCGCCACAACCTCCGCCCGATAGGGCTTGCAGGTCATTGCGATCAGCACATCGCGTTCATCGCTCCATGCCAGATCGTCAATCGCGGTCGAGCCGGGTCTGGGGATCGTGTGAAACTGCACCATGCCGGTGGAGGCAAGATAGGTGAAATTCTGCGCGTTGGCGTTGTTCACCCCGACACCCATCGTAAACACAGTGCGCGCGGCCCAAACCATTTCCGCTGCCGCCTTCATCGCATCGGCGTCAATGCCGCTGAACGTTTCTTCGATGTTTGAGATCGTTGATTGCACAATGTCGGCGTAAAGCGTCCCAAGCTCGCCCGACTTGCGCACATCCTGCAACCAGCGCACACGATCAGGGAAGCTGACCGCGCCGTTGCGGATTGCGTCGCGGAAAGGTTCGCGGAAGTCATCATAACCCTCAAACCCCACCTGCCGCGCCATGCGCACCAATGTGTTGGGTTTTACCTTCGCGGCTTCTGCAATTTCACGGACGGTTGAGACCCCAACATCGCGCGGATTTTCCAGTACATATGTCGCCGCCTTCTGCGCCTCAGGCGTCAGTTCAGGAAGTTCGGCAGCGAGGCGTTCGAGGACTGTGTATGATACATTTGTGTCATTCATGATTGACGATGGTATATTTGTACGCTTACCGTGTCGAGAGTTTTGCGAGACGAGGCGCATCATGGCTGATTCCCAACTTCCCAGCACTGCACGTGTGGTGATCGTCGGGGGCGGCGTGATGGGTGTCGGGTTGGCCTATCACTTGGCGCATGAGGGTTGGACGGATGTTATTTTGCTGGAAAAGGCGGAGCTGACCAGCGGCAGCACATGGCACGCAGCCGGTCAAATCACGCATTCCACGTCCAGCTTCGGCCTTGGCAAATGTGTCGATTACAACATCGGCCTTTATTCGGGCGGGTTGGAGCGGGAGACGGGCCAACCCGTCACATGGCACGGCTGCGGGTCGTTCCGGCTGGCCTATGACCAAGATGAGATGGATTGGCTCAAACACACTCTGTCGGTCGGGACCGCGCTTGGGTTCAACATCGAACTGGTGACGCCGGATCGCATCGCCGACCTGCACCCGTTTTATAACCTCGACGGTGTAATTGGCGCATTGCACACGCCGGATGATGGCCACGTCGACCCCACCAATGTCACCATGGCAATGGCAGCGGGGGCACGGCAGCTTGGCGTCAAGATCGTCCGCCGCTGCCGCGCAACGAACATCACCCAGGCCAGCACAGGCGAATGGATCGTTGAAAGCGAGAAGGGCACGATCCGCTGTGAGCATGTCGTCAACGCTGGCGGCACCTACGCGCGGCAGATGGGTGAATGGTCCGGTCTGCAACTGCCGATGACCTCCATGACGCACCATTATTTTGTGACGGAGAATGTGCCGGAGTTCGAAACCCTCGACACCGAACTCCCCGTCATCCGCGACGACAAGAAGGTGTCAGGCTACATTCGGATGGAGCAAAAACGCGGCCTCATTGGGATCTATGAAAAGGCCAACCCCAACACGGTTTGGGAGGACCACTGCCCGTGGGAAGCAGAGAATGAGCTGTTCGATCCAGACTATGACCGCGTTATGCCGTGGTTGGAGGAAAGCCTGAACCGCATGCCGATCTTTGCGGAGCTTGGCATCACCCGCGAGGTGCACGGCGCGATCAGCCACCCACCAGATGGCAACCCGCTCATCGGTCCTGCACCCGGCGTGCGGAATTATTGGTGCTGTTGCGGCACACAGATCGGCATCGGTTGGGGGCCGGGCCTGACCCGCGAACTGGCGCGCTGGATGGTTCATGGGGCGGCTGACATTTCGATGCGGGAATTCGATCCGCGTCGTTTCGGTGATTACGCGACGAAGGACTGGCAGGTCATCAAGGCAAAGGAAGACTACTGCCTCCGCCACGAAATCCCGTTCCCGCATTTCAACCGCCTCGCCGGACGACCGATCAAGCCAAGCCCGGTTTATGAGACGCTGAAAGCCAAAGGCGCTGTGTTTGAGGAGGTTTACGGCCACGAACGCCCACGCTGGTTCGCGCCGGAGGGGATGGAGGCGAAGGATATCTACCGCTTCGGCCGCACCGCGCTGCACGATGTGATCGCTGCAGAATGTAAGGCCGTCCGCGAACGGGTCGGGCTGATGGACGTCACAGCCTTCACCAAAGTGCTGGTCAGTGGCCCAGATGCGGAACCCTTCCTCGACCGTTTGGTCGCCAACCGCCTGCCACAAAAGCCCGGCGGGATCGCATTGACCCACATGCTCAACACGCGCGGCCGGATCGAGTTGGAAACGACAGTTGTGCGCATGGCTGATGGGGAGGAGGGGTTCTACCTCGTCTGCGCGGCGTTCTTTGAACAACGTTTGTTGGATCATCTTGCGGCCCACCGCGATGGCGCGGACGTGGACGTCACCAACTTGTCCAGCAATTGGGCCGCACTTTCTCTCAACGGCCCGCGATCCCGTGACGTGCTGTCTCAGACAACCGACGCGCCGCTCAATAACGCCCACTTCAAATGGTTGACCGCGCAAAAGATCACTGTCGCGGGCCATAAGGTTTGGGCCTTCCGCATGTCCTACGCAGGAGAGCTTGGCTGGGAACTGCATATGCCAAACGCGGCCTGCATGGATATCTATGACGCGCTCATGGCCGCAGGTCAGGCGCACGGCATTGCCGACTACGGATCTTTTACGATGAACGTTTTGCGGATGGAGAAAGGCTTCAAAGGGGCAGGGGAATTGACCAATGAAGTCACCCTTCCCGAAGCCGATGTGATACGGTTTGTGAAGCGCGATAAGGCGTTCTTGGGTCGCGATGCCACCCTCGCTAACGAAGACGACATGCTCTGGGTTTGTGCCTATTTGGAAGTGGAGCCGAATGGCACCGAAGACGGCAATGGCGGGGAGGCGGTGCTTTGGAACGGCGCTGTCGTCGGCTCAACCGCCTCCATCGTCTACGGCCATACGGTCGGGAAAATCTTGGTCTTCGCCTATCTGCAACCTGCCGCCGCGAAGCCTGAAACAGAACTAGAGGTCGTAATTGCGGGCCAAAAACGTCGCGCGCGGGTCTTGTCCGAACCGGCCTATGACCCGCAAAGTCTTCTTCCAAGAACGGATGAAGTGATGGAGCCTGCCCAATGACCCTACCCGACACGATGCGCGCGATTGTTTTGGTGGGGCATGGCGGCCTCGACAAACTGGAATACCACACGGATTGGCCACGGCCTGAGCCCGGGCCGGATCAAGTCCTGATCAAGGTCGAAGCCTGCGGTATGAACAACACCGACGTGAACACCCGTGTCGGCTGGTATTCCAAGGCTGTAAGCGATGCGACCAGTGGGGACGGGTTTGAGGAGGTCGGTGAAGACGACCCAACGTGGGGCGGCGCACCGATCAGTTTCCCCCGTATCCAAGGTGCCGACGTCGTGGGGGAGATTGTGGCTGTGGGTGCCAATGTCGACGCCAATCGCATTGGTCAACGCATCATGACCGACAACTGGCTGCGGGATTGGAGCGATCCGCTCAATAAGTATTCGACAGGCTATTTTGGCTCCGAAGCCGATGGTGGCTATGCCGAATACACCGTCATCGACCATCGCAACGCCCATGTGGTGCAAAGCGATATGACCTCTGCCGAGCTTGCGACGTTTTCCTGTTCTTACAGCACGGCCGAAGGGATGCTGACGCGCGCGAACGTCGGCGCGGATGATGTCGTTCTGATCACTGGCGCCTCTGGCGGTGTCGGCTCCGCCCTGATCCAGCTGGCCAAACGTCGCGGCGCGACAGTGGTCGCGATGGCGTCGGAAAGCAAACACACGCAATTGGCGGAACTCGCACCTGACGCGCTCCTCCCCCGCTCCGTCCCGAACTTGGGCAAAGCACTGAAAGCGGCCATCGGACGCGAGACCGTCACAGTCGTGGCAGATATCGTCGGCGGACCTGCGTTCGGATCGCTCATCGATTTGATCGCGCGCGGTGGATACTACACCTGCTCCGGCGCGATTGCCGGCCCGATGGTGGAGCTTGATCTGCGCACCTTCTACCTCAACGATCTGACCTTCACCGGCTCGACCGTCATCCCACCGCAAATCTTTGAAAACCTCGTGAGCTACATCGAACGGGGGGAGGTCAAACCGCTCGTCGCGCAAACCGTGCCGCTTGCCGATTTCCATGCTGGCCAAGCGGCCTTTATCGAGAAATCCCACATCGGGAACTTCGTGGTTGTGCCATGACACCGACGCTGGAAACGCTGATGCAAGAGGTGGCAAAACTCCACGCGGATCATGCCGCACTTGCCGCGTTTTGCCCGTTTCCAAAGGATGTGACCCAACAAGAAATCACGCCGCTCAAAGTCGCTTCAACCGACGGTATGCTCCGCGATGCGCGGCTGGGCGACACGCCCTACAAACCCCTCACGGATGCGTTGCAGGCTTGCGCGGATGAGGTGATCTGGCTTGAGCCGTACAAGGGTACCACGCTCTTCGACAGCCATATGAAAGACTTTGCCTGCTTTGAAATCATCGGCAGGAACACACCGCTCGCCAGCGACCACATGCGCAGCTTCGTTATCTACCAGCCGCCGCATCAGCATTACCCTTGGCACCATCACCCGGCGGAGGAGATCTATGTCGTCCTCGCAGGTTCGGCGGATTTCTTGCTTGAGGGTGCGCTCACCCAAAGGCTCTACGCTGGCGATCATGCATTTCACCCTGCCGGTCGCCCACACGCGCTGATCACAACTGATGACCCTGTGATGGCCTATGTCGCGTGGCGCGATGATTTTGAGACATTCCCCGTTTGGACGGAAATGGAAACAGCACAATGAAGATCACCGCCATCACCGTCTTTCACGTCGATCTACCGCTAGAGCATCCTTACTGGCTCTCCGGTGGTCGCCTGAAATTCGAAGTTCTGGACGCCACGCTGGTGCGCATCGACACTGACGCAGGTCTCACCGGTTGGGGCGAAGGGACGCCGTGGGGCCATACCTATGTCCCCGCCCACGGCCCCGGCATCCGCGCAGGGATCGAAACGATGGCGCCCTTCATCCTCGGTCTAGATCCGTGCAAGTTGCTGGATGTGGAGCGGGCGATGGACCTCGCTTTACCTGGCCACCTCTACGCTAAATCACCGATTGATATGGCCTGTTGGGACATCGCGGGCCAAGCCGTAGGAATGCCGATTGCTGACCTGATGGGCGGCGGATCCCGCACACCGCGGCCGATTGCTTCCTCCGTCGGGGCCAAGACAATCGACGAAACCCGCCAAGTCATCGACCGCTACCGGCAACGCGGCTATGTCGCGCATTCGGTGAAGATTGGCGGCGATGTGGAACGTGACATCGCCCGCGTAAGGGATGTTGAAAGCATCCGCAAACCAGGTGAAATCGTGCTCTACGATGTGAACCGTGGCTGGACGCGGCAACAGGCGTTGCGTGTTATGAAAGCGACCGAAGACCTCTCCGTCATGTTTGAACAACCGGGGGAGACGTTGGACGATATCGCAGCGATCCGCACGAAACACGCAGCACCTGTGTCCGTCGACGAAGCCTTGGTGACGTTGCAGGACGCGGCGCGCATTGCTCGCGACGGGTTGGCGGAGGTGTTCGGCATCAAGCTCAACCGCGTCGGTGGCCTGACCAAAGCCGCGCGGATGCGCGACATCGCCTTGGCGCATGGTATCGACATGTTTGTGATGGCCACAGGAGGCTCCGTCCTCGCCGATACGGAGGCACTGCACCTTGCCGCCACCATCCCTGACGCCAACTGCCACGCGGTTTGGGCCTGCCAAGACATGCTGACGCTCGACATCGCGGGCGGTCGCGGTCCGCGTAACATTGATGGGCATTTGCACTTGCCAGAGGCACCCGGCCTCGGGGTTCATCCGGACGAAGGGGCGCTGGGCGATCCAGTCGCGGTCTACAAGTGAGAGTGTCTAAGATCACCCTTTGGTCAGTCGATCTGACCAGCCACGAGACCTACTACATGGCGGAGGGGAAGACCTGCGCCACGGTCGAAAGCCACATCCTCTGCCTCGAAACAGACACAGGTCTGAAAGGCTGGGGGGAGGTTTGCCCGATCCCACATTATCTGCCTGCTTTCGCCAAGGGCGTGCCGTCGGCGGTGCAGGAAATGGCCCCTGAAATCCTCGGCATCACGCCGACAGGCATCGACGCGCCGATGCGCAAGCTTGACGGGTTCCTTATCGGGCATAACCACGCCAAATCCATTGTCGACATGGCGCTTTGGGATTTGTTTGGACAGGTCACTGGACAGCCGCTCTATGACCTGTTGGGCGGCAGAACGCGCAAGCATATGCCGCTCTACCATTCGATAACCTGCATTGATCCTGACGACATGGCGCAGATCGCGAAGGAGGCTTACGCCACCGGCATCCGCCAGTTCCAAGCCAAACTTGGCGTTGATGCCGATTGGGCCGCAGACGCCGAACGCCTGATCAAAGTGCGAGAGGCCGTGGGCGATGGACCACTGGTCTATGGCGATTGGAACTGCGGCGCATCAAAGCTCCAAGCGACGCGCACGGGCCGCGCGGTGGCGCACCTCGACATAATGCTGGAACAACCCTGCGCGACTTTGGAAGACTGCGCCGCCGTCAGAAACGCAACCGGCCTGCCGATGAAGATCGACGAAAACGCATTCGATCAAGCGAGCCTCTTGAAAGCCTACGAATTGGGATGCCTCGACGCTGTCGCGCTGAAACTGTCGAAATTCGGCGGCTTGTCAGCAATGAAACGCGCCCGCGACCTGACCGTGCATCTGGGGGCGGAGATTTGCGCCGAATGCACGTGGGGGTCGGATATCGTGACTGCCGCATCACTCCACTTCGCCGCCAGCACGCCGCATGGGTCGCTGCTGAACGTCTGCGATCTGTCATCCTACGTCGGCCCGCGTGTGGCACCCGATTGCCCTGTGCGGTCTGAGGGCCGCATCGCGCCGCCGGAAGGTCCAGGATTGGGCGTCACGCCTGACATGGACGTGCTGGGTGAGCCAATCTTGGAACTGAGCTAGCTATGCAAAAAATCAGCACCCAAGCCGAATGGATCGCCCGCGCGGCAGAGGTTTTACCCGCCGCTGGGTTCGGCAACTTCGACGCTGGCATAGTCATTTCCAAAGGGCAGGGCAGCCGCGTTTGGGATGAGGACGGCAATGAGTATGTCGATTACCTGATCGGATCTGGCCCCATGCTCTTGGGCCATGGGCATCCTGAAGTGATGGAAGCGGTTTTGGAGCAATTGCCCAAAGGCATGACTTTCTTCGCCAACAATGCCAGCGGGATCGAATTGGCAGAGGCGATCTGCGAAGCCGTCCCATGTTGTGAACAAATCCGCTTTGTTGCCTCAGGCGGTGAGGCGGACATGTACGCCATCCGCCTTGCCCGCGCCTGCACCGGCAAAACCAAAATCCTCAAGTTCGAAGGCGGTTATCACGGCATGAGTGCGGAGGCGCAGATGAGCCTTGCACCCAGTGTCCAAGTCAACTTCCCGCAAGCCGTCCCCGACAGCGCGGGCATTCCGCAGGACGTGGCCGACAACATGCTGATCGCGCCGTTCAATGATCTGACGGCCGTTGAAAACCTGCTGGTCGAACACTCCGATGTCGCGGCGATCATCGCAGAACCGTTGCAGCGCATCATCCCCGCACAGCCGGGATATCTACAAGGCCTCCGAGACCTCTGCGACAAACTTGGTGTGTTGCTCATATTCGACGAGATCGTCACGGGTTTCCGCCTTGCCTATGGCGGGGCGCAGGAACGCTATGGGGTTGTGCCTGACATCTGCACCCTTGGCAAAATCACCGGTGGTGGCTTTCCACTTGCTGCGCTTGGGGCGTCGAGAGAGATCATGAACCATTTCGACAAATCCTCAGTCGGGGCAGAGAAGTGGCTGATGCAACTGGGCACCCTGTCAGGCAATCCAGTCGCTTCCGTCGCCGGTCTCAAAACGATGGAAGTTTTGCGGCGTGACGGCACCTATGACACCCTCCGCGCCAACGGCGCGCGGCTGCAAAAGATGCAAACCGATGCGCTGACCGCTGCTGGCATCCCGCACCGCGTTTGCGGCGATGAGACTCTGTTCGACATCCTATTCACCGATCGGGAGCCGCTGGATTATCGGTCCGCCAAGCATGATGACCCGTCGGTCAACGCCACATACAACGCAGTTCTCCGCGACAATGGCGTCTTCAAATCTCCGGGCAAGCTCTACCCCTCGCTCGCTTTGACGGAGGCGGACTTTCAACTCACCGAAGCTGTCGTTGCCAAGGCCGTCGCCGCCATCGCATAAGGCGCTATGCCAAGGTTTTCCGCCAATCTCGGCCTTCTATGGGCCGACCTTCCGCTTCCCGACGCTATCCGCGCAGCGAAGGCCGCAAGGTTCGACGCGGTGGAGGTGCAGTGGCCCTACGCGCATGACGCCCATGACGTGAAAGCTGCGCTCGATGAAACGGGCCTCGACCTGCTCAGCCTCAACACGCCAAAGGGCGACGCGGAAAGGGGTGATTTTGGCCTCGCTGCCCACGCCAGCGGCGCAGACAGCATCGCAACTGCCACCGACTACGCAGAAGCCGTGAACGCAAGAGCCATCCACGTCCTGCCGGGCATCGCCTCTGGTAGTGAGGCTTGGGCCACTTTTGAAGGGAATGTGCGGCTGGCCTGCGACCTCGCCCCAACACGTACAATCCTGATCGAACCGATCAATCCTTACGATGTACCCGGCTACCTCCTGCACAAGCTTGAAGACGCGATCGGACTCATCGAGCGCGTTAACAAACCCAACCTGAAACTCATGTTCGATTTCTACCACATCGGCCGGATGCACCCTGATCCCATCGCTGAGTTCACGCCCGTCCAGCACCATGTTGGTCACATCCAATTCGCGTCCATCCCCGACCGCGCTGCGCCCGATCAAGGCATGCTGGATTACGCTGAAGTGTTCGCCATGCTCGATGACCTAGGCTGGAACAAACCGCTCGGCGCGGAGTATCGACCTTACGGGAAAACTGAGGCATCGTTAGGCTGGATGAAATGCTACCGCAGGACTTCCGATGATTGATCTTTATACGTGGAACACCCCAAACGGCCGCAAAGTGTCGATCATGCTTGAGGAGTTGGAGGTGCCCTACAAGGTTCACGCGATCAACATTGGCGAGGATGAGCAATTCACCAAAGACTTTCTCAGGATCAGCCCCAACAACAAAATCCCGGCGATTGTCGATCATGAAACTGGCGTCAGCCTGATGGAGTCCGGCGCGATCCTGCTCTACCTCGCGGATAAATACGGAAAGTTCCTGCCAAACGACGCCGTGGGACGTGCGAAGGCGTGGGAATGGCTGATGTGGCAGATGGGCGGTTTCGGTCCGATGCTGGGCCAAACCCACCATTTCGCGCAGTTCAATCCTGGTATCGCGCCCTATGCGGAGGAGAGGTTCTTGGGAGAAACCCGAAGGCTCTACGGCGTGCTCGACAAGCAGTTGGAGGGGCAGGAGTACATCATTGGCGAATACTCAATCGTCGATATGGCCTGCTGGCCGTGGGCGTCACGTTACGAATGGCAGCGGATCGACCTTGCCGATTTCCCGAACGTCCGCGCGTGGTATCAGCGCCTTGCTGACCGTCCCGCCGTTCAGCGCGGCTATCACATTCCAAACCACGTAAACGAAATCCCGAAAGGGTAATGCGAAAAAACTAGACAGGCCTGCCCATTCGGTTCCAAGGTTCTGGACAGGAATGTTTAGTGCTCACTGAGTCGCGGCCAAACCCGACCTGAGCAAGGCTGGGAGGTCAGTATGAAATCGCAATATCGTGTCGTCGTGATCGGTGGGGGTGTCGTTGGGACATCGGTTCTTTACCACCTTGCTAAACTCGGCTGGACGGATGTGTGCTTGCTCGAACGCAGCGTGCTCACCGCAGGTTCCAGTTGGCACGCCGCAGGTGGTATCCACGCGCTCAATGCCGACCCCAACATGGCGGCGCTGCAAGCCTACACCATCGACCTTTTGAGCGAGATTGAAGAGGAAAGTGGTCAAAATATCGGCCTGCATATGACGGGTGGTTTGACGATGGCCGGCACGCCCGATCGCTGGGAATGGCTGCAATCTGCCTACCGCGTGTTCCAATCCATTGGGATCGAGGATTGCGAGCTTGTCACGCCGGAAGAAGCTCAGAGGCGCTGCCCCATCATGTCAACCGACGGCTTGCTTGGTGGCATGTGGGCCGATCGTGAGGGCTACGTTGACACCACCGGCACCGTCCACGCCTACGCCACAGCCGCCAAAAAACGCGGTGCCAGCTATTTCGAGCATACGAAGGTGGAGGCGCTCAACCAAACCGCCGATGGCTGGGAAGTCGTGACCGACAAAGGCACGATCACCTGTGAACATGTCGTCAACGCCGCGGGCCTCTGGGCCAAGCAGGTGGGTCGCATGGCAGGCATCGAACTGCCCCTCAGCCCGTTGAAGCACCACTACCTCATCTCCGACACCATCCCGCAGTTGGAGGAATTGGATTTCGAGGTTCCGATGACCGTCGACCTCGAAGGGTTCACCTACCTGCGCCAAGACCAAAAAGGCGTGCTACTGGGCATCTACGAGGTGGAGCATGAGCACTGGGCCATGGACGGTGCACCGTGGAATTACGGAATGGAGCTCTTCCAAGAGCAGACGGACCGGATTGAGCATGAACTGATTTGCGGCTTCGAACGCTATCCGGCCTTGCAGGATGTGGGCGTGAAAACATGGGTCAACGGCGCCTTCACCTTCTCCCCCGATGGCAACCCGCTCGTCGGCCCTGTGCCGGGCAAACGCGGCTACTGGTCAGCCTGCGCGGTGATGGCGGGCTTCTTGCAAGGCGGTGGCGTTGGCAAATCTCTGGCCGAATGGATGATTGAGGGCGAGCCGGAGGCAGACGTGTTCTGCATGGACGTCGCCCGCTATGGCAAGTTCGCTGAAAACCAACGCTACATCCGCGAAACCACGGGGCAGTTCTATTCCCGCCGCTTCGTGATGACTTACCCCAACGAACAATTGCCCGCAGGTCGTCCACTGAAAATGGCGCCAGCCCATGACGCGATGACCGCGGCTGGGTGTAAGTGGGGCAATAGTTGGGATTTAGAAGTGCCGCTCTACTTCGCGCCGGAAGGGTTTGAAGAAACCCCAACCCTCAAACGCTCCAACGCCTTCGACATCGTGGGAGAGGAATGCAAAGCGATCCGTGAGGGCGTCGGCATGCTCGATATCACCGGCTTCTCTCGGTACGAGGTGTCTGGCCCCAATGCCGAAAGTTGGCTCAACAAGATCATGGCCTCCAAACTGCCCGGTCCAAGCCGCGCACGCCTCGCGCCGATGCTGTCGCCAGAGGGTCGCTTGAAAGGCGACCTTACGATCCTCAACTGGGGCGATGGCACCTACTGGATTATGGGCAGCTATTACCTGCGCGCGTGGCACATGCGCTGGTTCGACGATCACATGGAAGACGGTGTCACTGTCCGCGATTTGGGGGAAGAGATGTGCGGCTTCGGCCTTGCTGGTCCGAAATCCAAAGCAGTAATCGAAAAGCTGGCGGAACAGGAAATCAGCGACCTGCCGTTCATGGGCTGCCGCGATGTGGATATCGGCCCGCTGCGCGCGAAAGTGGCCCGCATGTCGGTCACAGGCGAACTCGGCTATGAAATCAACGTCCGCTACGGCGATCACATCGCGCTGCGTCGGTTGCTGCTGGAAGCAGGCGCAAGCGAAGGCATCCGCGAATGCGGCTTCAACGCCATGCTTTCCACCCGCATCGAGAAATCATTCGGAATCTGGTC
The DNA here is from genome assembly GCF_965661665.1 of Cognatiyoonia sp. Lineage (NCBI taxonomy): Bacteria > Pseudomonadati > Pseudomonadota > Alphaproteobacteria > Rhodobacterales > Paracoccaceae > Cognatiyoonia > Cognatiyoonia sp. The sequence goes on from NZ_CBFIEO010000002.1 coordinate 78,983, forward strand.
GGCGGAATTCACGCAGCTCTACACCGCCGCACAAACCGGCATGGACCGCTGGATCGACTGGGACAAAGGCAATTTCATCGGTCGTGCGGCTGCGTTGAAGGAGAAGGAAGGCAACGGCCCCTCCCAAATCCTTGTCACCTTGCAGATCGAAGATGGCGACAGCGATGCCTCTGGCTATGAACCCATCTGGAACGGCGACGACCGCGTCGGCTTCGTGACTTCCGGTGCATATGGCTACACCGTCGGCGCGTCGCTCGCCATGGCGATGGTCGATCGGGAGTTTGCGGCCGAAGGCTCTGACCTGATGGTCCATGTTGTCGGGCAACCACGACAGGCCAAGGTTGTCGCAGCTTCGCCCTATGATCCAAAGGGTCAGGCGATGCGGGGCTAGCTTATGTCGGGTGACACCAAAACCCGCCGTCGCGGCAGACGAGGCGCCACCAGCGCCCCGCCATCCGCGCGGCAGGTCAACTATCGCCAGTTGAAAAACCCGTTCCCGGTGATGAAGGCGTTCTCGGACGATGAGATCGCCAACATGCATGAAACCGCCCTTCGGATGTTGGAGGAGCTTGGGATCAAAGTTCTGCTGCCCGAAGCGCTCAACATCTTTGTCAAAGCGGGCGCTCGGGCGGAAGGGGAGATGGTCTATATTGGCCGCGACATCATCGAAGCCGCCATCGCCAGTGCTCCGAAGTCGATCCCGTGTCTCGCCGGTGCCCGCCACCGTGATTTCACGCTGGAACTTGGCAGTCTGACCTTCCAACCCGGTGCCGCCGCGCCCCATGCCACCGATCTTGTCCGTGGCCGTCGCCCAGGCCGTGGCGCGGATTTCGAAGAACTGGCGCGACTGACCCAGCATTTTGACGTCTTTCAGATGGTGTCGCCGCTGGTCGAACCACAAGACGTGCCTGTCCAAGACCGCCACTACTTCACGACCGAAGTGCAGCTTACAAAGACGGACAAATTCCCCTTCTTCTTCTCTCGCGGGACACCGCAGGCGATGGATAATTTCGAGATGCTGAGGGATTTCCGTGGCGCGTCGGATGAGGCGTTCCGGGCGAGTCCCCATTGCTACACAATCATCAACACCAACAGCCCGCGCACGCTCGACATCCCCATGGCCCAAGGTTTGATCGATTTTGCGCGGCACGGGCAGGTGTCCATCGTCACGCCTTTCACCTTGATGGGCGCGATGGCCCCGATCACGGTTGCGGGAGCGATGACACTCAGCCACGCCGAATGCATGGCAGCGATTGCCCTGACCCAATTGATCAATCCCGGCGCGCCGGTGTGCTATGGCACCTTCACTTCCAACGTGGATATGAAATCCGGCGCACCCGCTTTCGGCACGCCGACGCATTTCCAAGCCTCCCTCGCTGCTGGCCAATTAGCCCGCCATTTGGGGCTGCCGTGGCGCAGTGCGGCGGGGTCGGCCTCAAACCTCAACGATGTGCAAGCGGCGAATGAGAACCAGCTTGGTCTCTGGGGCTGCTTGATGGCAGGGGCCACGGTCATCATTCATTCGGCTGGATGGCTCGAAGGGGGCCTCTCTGTGTCTTACGAAAAACTCATCACCGACGTAGAAGTGCTCAACATGGTGGCGGAGCTTTGCGCAGGCGCGAAAGCAGGCCCCGATGAGATCGGCTTTGAAAACGCGCTATCAGAGGTTGATCCAAGCTGCCATTTCTTCGCCACGACCCAAACGATGGCGCGCTACAACACGGAATTTTATGAACCCATCGTCCACGATTATGCGAACTTCGGCACATGGACGGATAGAGGCGCGAAAGACGCCACAGCCCGCGCGACGGAAGTGTGGCAGCGCATCTTGGCCGAAGACAACGGCCCCAAAGTCGACGCCGACCGAAATGGCGCCTTGCAGGCGTTCATCGCCAAACGTAAGGCGGAGGGCGGCGCACCGCCGGAGAGCTAGGATGATGGATCGTGACACCCCAGTTTTGAGCCGTGACGACCCCGGCAGCCCGCCGCTGATCGGCAACGTCAAAGTTACGCGCGAAGACTGGCTCAACCTCGCTCGTGATGTGCTGGTCCACGATGGGGTGGGGGAGCTGAAGATCCTGACGCTAGCAGAGAAGCTCGGCGTCTCACGCTCCAGTTTCTATTGGTACTTCAAGAACCGCTCCGAACTGCTCGACGCTCTGTTGCAGGAATGGGAGAGCCGGAACTCTCAGACGATCATCCGGCATTGCGAAATGCCCGCAGCGAACATCACCAACGCCGCCTGCAATTTTTTCCGTTGCTTCATTGACCAATCGCTCTTTGACAGCCGCCTAGACTTCGCCGTGCGCGAATGGGCGCGGCGCGATGCTTCCGTCCGCAAGCGGATTGATGTGGCGGATGCGGCACGGCTCGACGCAATCATCGCTATGTTCGTCAGGCAAGGGTTTCCAGCGACGGAGGCGGACGCCCGCGCCCGCGTCCTTTATTTCATGCAGTTGGGCTATCATGCGCTCGATGTCCGTGAAACGATGGAAACGCGGATGCAGCGGCTACCCGCATTTCTGGAATGCTTCACGGGCGTTGTCCCAAGCCAAGAAGCGGTTGTTGAGTTTGCTGCCTTTGCAAAGGCGCAGGAGGCGAAAACATGAAACGCTATTCCGCGTGGCAGGTGTTCCGCGAAGGGTTGCGCGGCGGTAAGGGCTGGGGCGCGGCGTGGCGCACGCCGAAACCAAAGAAGCAATACGATGTAGTGATTATCGGGGCAGGCGGGCATGGCCTATCAACGGCCTATTACCTCGCCAAGAACCACGGCATCACGGACATCGCGGTTATCGAAAAAGGTTGGCTTGGCGGCGGTAACACTGGTCGAAACACGACGGCGATCCGGTCGAACTATTTCTACCCTGAAAGCGCGCAGCTCTACGACCTGTCCGTGCGGCTTTATGAGGTGCTGTCGAAAGACCTCAACTACAACGTCATGTTCTCCCAACGTGGGATGATGGTCCTTGCCCATTCCGAACCGGAGATGGAGATGGCCGCGCGGCAGTACAACGCAATGCGCCTCAATGGGATCGACGCGGAACTGCTGGATGCGAAAGAGGTACAGAAACGCGCGCCATTGCTGAACTTTCGGCAGGACGCCCGCTATCCGATCCATGGCGCGGTGAACCAGCCGCGGGGCGGTACAGGGCGTCACGATGCGGTTGCCTGGGGCTATGCGCGGGCCGCCGACGCGCTGGGCGTTGATATCATTCAGAACTGCGAAGTAACTGATTTCATTATGGAAGCCGGCCGATGCGTCGGGGTCAACACAGCCTTTGGCGAAATCCGCGCAGGCATGGTCGCGGCGACGGTCGCCGGACATTCCTCCGTCATCGCAGGTCTCGCAGGGGTCAAGCTTCCGATCCATTCCTATGCGCTGCAAGCCTTCGTGTCAGAGCCCTACAAACCTGTCCTCGACACTGTGGTGCTGTCCCCCGCTGTTGGCACTTACATCAGCCAATCCGACAAAGGCGGGCTGGTCTTTGGCGGCGCTTTGGATCGCATCCCGTCCTATGGCCAACGCGGCAACATGCCGGTGCAAGAGGCGGTGATTGGCGGGCTCTTGGAAGTCATGCCAGCGCTTGCCAAGGTCAAACTCCTGCGGCACTGGGGCGGCATCGTAGATGTGACGCCTGACAGCTCCCCCATCATCGGGCCGTCGGGGGTGGAGGGGCTTTATCTCAACTGTGGCTGGGGCACGGGCGGGTTCAAGGCGATCCCTGCCGGGGGATACCTCCTCGCGCACCGTATGGCGACGGGACAGCATCACGCGATCAGCCGCCCGTTTGACCTTGATCGGTTCACGACCGGCCGCTTGATCGACGAAAGCGCCGCGTCCGGCATCGCGCATTAGGAGGGTCAGATATGCAAGTTTTCCCATGTCCCTTCTGCGGCGACCGCAACGAACGCGAATTCCACTTCCTCGCCGAAGCAGGCAAGGTCCGCCCTGACACAACACAAGAAATTTCGGATGCAGATTGGGCCACCTACCTGCACAGCCATCGCAACGAAAAAGGCGCGGTTCGGGAGGTGTGGATGCACACAACCTGCGCGGAGGTTTTCATCCTCGAACGCGACAGCGTCACGATGAGTATCACTCAAAGCATCGCGCTGCGTGGGGGTGACGCATGACCGCCCGTCGTCTAACGTCCGGCGGTCTTATCGACCGCAGCAAGCCGCTGTCGTTTTGGTTTGATGGTAAAAACTACGAAGGGTTTGAAGGTGACACGATCGCCTCCGCCCTGCTTGCCAATGATGTCGCGATCGTGGGCCGCAGTTTCAAATACCACCGCCCGCGCGGCCTGTGGAGCGCTTGGGTCGATGACCCCAACGCCATCATGTCGGTCAGCTTGCGAGGGCGGGAGCTTCCCAACTGCCCCGCCACGACAACCTACCTGCAAGACGGCATGCGGGTGCGCAGCGTGAATGCGTGGCCCACGGCCAAGAATGACATCAAAAGCGGCCTCGACATTCTGCATCGCTTCTTGGGCGCAGGATTTTATTACAAGACCTTCATCTGGCCCGACTGGCACCTCTTTGAACCCTCCATCCGCAAGATGGCGGGTCTTGGTGCCGTGGCGACGGATGTGTTGGACGATTTCACATCGCACCAGACCCACGCGCAGTGTGATGTGCTGGTGGTTGGCGGCGGTCCGGCGGGTCTGACGGCTGCCCGTACTGCGGCGGAAGCGGGGCAAGACGTGGTGCTGGTCGATGACCAACGCATCCTTGGCGGCAGCGTCTATCGCTGCGGCGTCAAAGCCGATCTTGCCCCATCGAAATGGGTGGCGGAGCAGAAGGCAGCGCTAGAGGCAGCGGGCGCCCGCATCTTGACCGAGACGACGGCTTATGGTGTCTACGATCACGGCCTTATTGCGATGATCCAGCAGAGGGGCTTTGGCACTGCGCCCAACCTGATCCGAATGCGGGCCAAACGGGTCATTCTGGCCACCGGTGCCTTGGATCGCCCGCTCACCTTCGCAAAAAACGACCTTCCCGGCACCATGTCCCTGATCGCGGCGCAAGAGTACCTCGCCCGATACGGCATCCTCGCCGCCCAATCGCCTGTGGTTCTGCGCAATGCGACCATCGCTGACCACGCGGTCAACACGTTGCAAGCGGCAGGCGCTGAGGTGACGGAGGTGGACCTATCCGGCACGCTCAAGGGCCTTGGGCGCGGGCGGGTCAAAGGGCTCAGATCAGGCCGCACTCAGCATGCAGGCGACGCGGTGCTGGTGTCCGGTGGCCTGACACCGCTGGTCCATCTTTGGCGTCACGCAGGCGGTAAGCTTGAGTGGTGCGAAACACGGCAAGCCTTCGTGCCAGACCCAGCCTTCGACGGCATGACAGCGATCGGTGCGGCCAACGGCACCTATGATCTGCCACAAGCGTTGGAGGAGGCAGCGGCCGCAGGCGCGGGATCGCCTATGGCGCGACCCAAGACACGTTACACCCACTCCCCTGTCTGGCCTGTCCCAGGGACGAAAGGTCGCCAATGGATCGACTTTCAGCATGACGTCACGCTGAAAGATATCGAGGTCGCGGCGCGGGAAAACTACGTCTCCGTCGAGCATCTGAAACGCTACACAACGCTCGGCATGGCCTCCGACCAAGGCAAGACATCCAACATGGCGGCCCTCTCCGCGATGGCGAGCTTGCGCGACAAACCGATCCCGCAGGTCGGCACAACGACCTTCCGCCCGCCATTCGTGCCGGTGCCGCTTGAGATTTACCACGGCCCTGCGACGGATCAGTTGTGGAACCCCGTCAAACGCTTGCCGCTTGAAGCCGAACATCGCGACCTCGACGCCGCGCTCTGTGAATACGGCGGCTGGCTGCGTGCCGGGTGGTATGGCAACGGCCACCGCGATGTCACGATCCAGAAGGAGGCGAAGGCCGCCCGCGACACAGGCGGCATCTTCGATGCCTCAACCCTCGGCAAGATCGAGGTGATGGGCCCCGACGCCGAAGCCTTCCTGAATTTCGTCTACTACAACACGATCAAGACGCTGAAACCAGGTGGCATACGCTATGGTTTCATGCTCACCGAAGGCGGGATTGTTTATGACGACGGCGTCGTCTCTCGCGTAGATGAAAACCGCTTTATCGTCTCCTGCTCCTCCAGCCATGTCGATGGCGTGCGTGCGCATTTGGAGGCGTGGCGGCAAGACGGCAACGACCCAGACCGCATATTCTTCCATGATCTGACATCTGCTTGGGCAACCGTCACGGTGACGGGGCCGCAAGCGCGGACGGTGGTGGAGTCGCTACGCTCAAACATCGACATATCCGCTGAAGCTTTGCCGCACATGACCTTTCAGACGGGGGCTTGGCAGGAAAAACCGATGCGGATTGCACGGGTCAGTTTCTCCGGCGACTTGAGCTTCGAAATCTCAGTTCCGTCGTCCATGGCGGCAGAGCTTTGGACTACGCTCGTTTCACTCGGCGATCCGCTTAAAGTGCGCCCCATTGGGTTGGAAGCGATGTCGATCCTCCGCGCCGAAAAGGGCTTCATCATCATCGGCAAAGACACGGACGGCGAGACCATGCCGCATGATCTGGGGTTTGCAGCTCCACGCCAAAAGAAATCGACCGCCTTCATTGGCGACCGTAGTCTTCACACCGACCGTGCAAACGATCCCAACCGCAAGGTGCTTGTTGGCCTTCGCGTGGCGGATGGGGCGGGGCCCTTGGCCACTGGCGCACATGCAATCACCGAAGACCCCGACAGGCGGTCGATCGGCTATGTCACCTCCAGCTATATGAGCCCCAACCTCGGAGCGCCGGTGGCGTTGGCGATGATCGAGGCACCATTGGCCAAAGAAGGCGCGACCGTCCAAATCTGGCACATGGACACAGTGCGCGAGGCCACGGTTTGCAAGCCTTGCGTCTACGACCCAGAAGGGGAGCGGCTCCATGCGGGATGATCGGCTGAAATGGACCGCGCCGCGGGGCGAGGTGAGGTTTGACCTAGGCGGTGGCACGACGCTGACACAGGTGAAGGGCCTGCAACTGACCCTGCGGTCTGGCACAAATGTCCTCAACACGACTGACCTGCCCCAAGTCGGCTGGCCCGACATCGCGCCCGATGGTGAGCATGTGCTAGTCATGCGCCGAGATCGGCTACTCTGCGTGGGCGGCGACACGACGGCCGAAGGCTGGGATGACACCACACAACAAGCCGTGTCCAACATGTCCGATGGCTATGCAGTCTTCGATCTCTCCGGCGATCTTGCTTTCCAAATCCTGCAAGCTGGCACTGAAATCTCCCTCACCCGACCGTCGCGCAGCGTTGTGCGTCAGGCGTTCGGGCTGGGTCTTTTGATCCACCGGATCAAGGATGAAGATACTTACCGCCTCTATGCCCTCCGCTATAACGCCGACGCCCTTATCGGTCATATCCAAGCCGTCGCCAGCGGCTTGCAACGCTGATGGCCCGCTGGACTGAGGAGGCAGAGATTGGCACGCCCTATTGGTGGGCCGATGCGCCGAAAGTCGAGGTCGGGCAGGAGATCACCGATCGCTGTGACGTCCTTGTCATAGGGGCAGGATACACCGGACTGTCTGCGGCAATTGCGGCCCATGACTGCGGCGCGACCGTCTGCGTCTTGGACGCAGGCGAGCCTGGCATCGGCGCCTCCACCCGCAATGGCGGCATGGCAGGCGCACACCCACGGTTCAGTTGGGACATTCTGAGCCAACGCTTTGGCTCCGACGTCGCCGATCAGATCTTTGCCGAAGCCACCACCGCCTTTGATTGGGTTCGCGACCTCATCAAAGCCGAAGGCATTGACTGCGATTGGCAAAACACGGGCCGCATCCAACTCGCATGGACCGCGAAGCAGCACGAGACGCAGAAGCAGTTGGTCAAAGCGGTGCAGGAGAAATCCAAGGTTCGTGTGGAGCTTGTCCCACGCGACGCCCTCGCCGATGACATCGTGACGGAGCAATACTTTGGCGGCATCCGCTTTCTGGATCACGCAGGTCTGCATCCGGCGAAATACCATGCGGGCCTTCTGCAAGCCGCCCTTCGCCGTGGCATCCCCATCGCCGCTCAAACCCCCGCAACGGGGTGGGAAAGGGACGGCACTGCCTACGTTGTCCAAACACCGCGCGGCCTGATCCGTGCGAACAAAATCATCCTCGCCACCAATGGCTACACGCCCAACATTTTCCCGTGGCATCAGCGCCGCGTCTTCCCACTGCCAAGCTACATCATCGCGACGGAGCAACTGTCCCCGAACCTGATCCAAAGCCTTGCGCCCGGTGGCCGGATGATGGTCGAAACCCGCGCGCGGCATTCCTATTTCCGCCTGTCGCCCGACAAAACCCGCATCCTTTGGGGCGGTCGTGCGGCGATGGTCCCGATGGATCTGCCGCGTGCTGCCGACAGGTTGCAGCGCACGATGGCCGCGATTTGGCCCGACCTTGCGGAGGTAAAACTAAGCCATGTCTGGACCGGCAACACGGGCTATAGCTTTGGCCATATGCCCCATGTCGGCAGCCACGATGGTATCCACTACGCGATGGGCTATTCCGGCTCCGGCACCGTGCTCGCGCCATACCTCGGCGCGAAGGCCGCCTATCAAGCGCTGGGCGACCCCCGTGGGGCAACGGGCTATATCGCGACGACGCTGCGCACCAGCTTCCTCCACCCCGGATCAAACCCGCACTTCCTCCAAGCCGCCGACCGCTGGTACCGCCATTGGGTCGACCGCTGGGAGACGCGAAAAGGTCGCGTTTAATCCCCTGACGGAACGCTCCGCCGACCTATGTGTTTTCTTGGGAACAACACAAAGGCCACCATGCACGTCGTTTGGTTCAAACGAGACCTTCGGAGCTACGACCACCGCGCGCTTGCTGCAGCAGCGGAGGCGGGACCTGTCATCCCGCTCTACGTCATCGAGCCTGACCTCTGGTCAGAGCCGGACATGTCGGGACGCCAATGGGCCTTTGTGAAGGAATGCCTGACCGAACTGCGCGACGCGTTGGCGGCTGCAGGCCAACCGTTGATCGTGCGGCGTGGGGAAGTCACGCAAGTTCTGACCGAACTGCAACAGGAAACCGGATTCACGCACCTCTGGTCGCATGAGGAAACTGGAAACGATTGGACCTATCAGCGTGACAAGCGTGTTGCGGATTGGTGCCGTGCTGCGTCGATCGAATGGAGCGAATTGCGCAACCACGGTGTCCAGCGCCGCTTGGCCAGCCGGAACGGATGGGCCGCAGATTGGGATCGCTTCATGGCCGAACCCATTACGCCCACGCCGCACCTGAAACCTGTCACGCTCGATTTAGGTGCAATCACCCTCGACCAAAACCTGCCGGACAACTGCCGCGACCGGCAGATCGGCGGACGTGCCGCCGGTTTGGACTGCCTCAACAGCTTCCTTTACGAACGTGGGCGACCTTACAGGTCCGCCATGTCCTCCCCGCTGGAAGGGGCGGTCGCTTGTTCGCGCATTTCCCCCCATCTTGCTTGGGGTAGCCTGTCGATGCGGGAGGTGGCGCAGGCCACTTGGGCACGGCAGCGCGACCTCAAAGCCCAACCACCGGCAGAGGTCAAAGGCTGGCGCGGCTCAATGACATCCTTCAACGGGCGGCTGCACTGGCATTGCCATTTCATCCAAAAACTCGAGGATGAGCCGGAGATCGAGTTTCGCAACCTCCACCGCGCCTATGACGGATTTCGCCCATCTGAGCCTGACGCCGCCCGCCTCCACGCTTGGGCCCATGGGGAGACTGGTCTCCCGTTCCTCGATGCCTGTATGCGGTCGCTTCGGGCAACAGGTTGGCTCAATTTTCGCATGCGCGCGATGGTGACAGCGGTGGCGAGCTACCACCTCTGGCTGCCGTGGCGCAGTTCCGGTGAAGTGTTGGCGCGGCTTTTCACCGACTACGAACCTGGCATCCATTGGAGCCAAGTTCAGATGCAATCCGGCACAACAGGCATCAACACGATCCGCATCTACAACCCTGTCAAACAGGGCCACGATCAAGACCCAACCGGCGCTTTCACCCGCCATTGGATTCCAGAGCTGAAAGACATTCCCGACACCCATTTGCAAGAGCCGTGGCTGGCTGAGAGCGCAGGCGCCGTCTTGGGTCGCAGCTATCCCGAACCGATTGTAGACTACAAAGCCGCCGCGAAAGACGCGCGGGAGAAGATCTGGACTGTCCGTCGCGGCGATGACTTCCGCGCGGCCGCAGGCGCGATCCAAAACAAGCACGGCAGCCGCAAAAGCGGCATCCCCAACAGTGGTCAACGCCGCCGCAAACCGTCAGCGGAACAAATGTCGCTTCCCTTATCGCCGCCTAGCGAATGACGAATGGGTTCGCCATAGGCGCGTCGGAGGTGTTGATCCACGTGGTTTTCGTCCGCGTGTAATCGAGCACGGCTTCAATCCCTGCCTCGCGACCATAACCCGATTGGTCATAGCCGCCAAAAGGCGCGATGGGGGACACGGCGCGATAGGTGTTCACCCAGCAAATGCCTGCTTTCAACCGTGCCGACACCCGATGCGCGCGCGACAGGCTTTCGGTGAACACACCGGAGCCAAGGCCAAACGGCGTGTCATTGGCCATCGCAATCGCTTCCTCTTCCGTGTCAAACGGCACCAGCGACATTACGGGGCCGAACATCTCGGTATGCAGCGTCTCGCTCACCGTATCGGGGCATTCGACCAAGGTGGGGGCCATGTAGTTGCCGGGGCAGTCCAAAGGTGCGCCGCCGAACCTGATCTTTGCGCCGGATGCCTGCGCCGCGGCCAAGGTTTTCTCGATCGTTGCGATCTGCGCCTTGGTGCACAGCGGTCCGATATGCGTCCTCGCATCCAGCGGATCACCGACGGTTACGCCTTTCATCTTCTGCTCAATCCGCGCAGCAAGATCGTCAATGATGGAGCGATGCACAAACGCACGTGTACCGGCCACGCAGCTTTGCCCCGACGCGCCAAAGTTCCCCGCAATCAACCCGTTTGTCGCGCCTTCTAGGTTGGCATCCTCAAACACCAAGATCGGGGATTTGCCGCCAAGTTCGAGCGTCGTCACCGCGAAGTTCTCCGCCGAGTTCCGCACCACATGGCGCGCCGTGTCCGGGCCACCCGTGAACGCGATCCGATCTACGTCCTTGTGGCGCGTCAGCGGAATGGCGCAGTTCTCAGCATTCCCCGTGATGACGGAAACGACGCCAGCCGGAAACCCTGCCATCTCAATCAATTTGGCAAACTCCAGCATCGGCGCAGGGGCCATTTCGGAGGCTTTCAAAACCACCGGACACCCCGCCGCTAGCGCGGGCCCCAGCTTGGTCGCTGTCAGAAACATCTGCGCGTTCCACGGCACAATGGCTGCAACCACGCCGATAGGCTCGCGTCGTGTAAAGACATGCATGTCAGGCTTATCAATCGGCAGCACAGCCCCTTCGATCTTGTCCGCCAAGCCTGCATAATAGCGATAGTAATCCCCGACATAGGCTGATTGTGCGGCTGTTTCGGCCAACAGCTTGCCACTGTCTTTCGTCTCCACCTCACCGATGGTTTTTGCATGCTCTTCGATCAATTCCGCCAACCGGTAGAGCAACTTGCCCCGCTGGGTCTGCGTCATGTCGCGCCACGCAGGGTCACCCAACACACGCCGAGCAGCAGACACCGCACGTTCGACATCCGAGGGGGCGGCACAGGCAAATGTCGCCCAGCCTTCCCCGGTCGCCGGATTTTCAGAGGTCATGACCTGACCGTCAGCGCCATCGCACCACGCGCCGTCGATGAATAATTGATAGTGCTCCATTGGCCCTGTCTTTCCTTATTGAAACGCTGGCATCACGTCGTCGATGAAACGCGCCAGCGACTCTCTCTTGCGTTCAAAGCTCATCCCATTGTCGATCCAGAACGCATATTCGTCATAGCCAAGGTCTTCGTAATGCTTGATCCGGTCAATGACCTGTTGCGCAGTGCCAATCGTTAGATCGCGGGCCATGTTTTCGGGGGCCATCATCTTGTTGGCGGCAAGCTCTTCCTCGCTCAACTCTTGAATGAGGCCCTGATTGACCGGCCGCTTGTTCTGGAACCACGCGCCGAAATAGCAATAGAACTTCGACAGCTCGTTCGCCGCTTGCGCCACGTCATCCGTATCGCTGCCGACGTAGGTGTGATGCAAGAGCATGATCTTTGGGCGCGGCCCATCGTAGGTCGCGCAGGCATCGTTGAACCGGCTCATCAGCGTTTCGATCTCTTCCACGCCCTGCCACAGCGGGGTCACTTGGATGTTAAACCCGTTGTGGACGCCAAACTCATGGCTGTTTGGATCCCGTGCCGCGATCCAAATGGGCGGGCCATCCGTCTGCGACGGGCGCGGTGTCGCCGTTGTTGCGGGGAAGGAGAAATACTCCCCCTCATGCGCGCAATCCCCCTTCCAAAGCTGTGGCAAAAGCGGCGTGATTTCCCGCATCCGTTGGCCTGCTTCCCACGCATCCATCCCCGGCATCAGCCGCTCATATTCATAAGAATACGCCCCCCGCGCCACGCCCAATTCGACGCGCCCGCCAGTGCAAAGGTCCGCTGCCGCTGCCTCACCCGCCAATTTGATCGGATGCCAGAACGGGGCGATGACGGTGCCCGTCCCAAGCCGCACATGTTTTGTGTGATGCGACAAGTTTACAAGTGAAATGAACGGATTGGGCGCGATGGTGAAATCCATCCCATGATGCTCCCCCGTCCAGACAGCGCGCATCTTCGCATCATCCGCCATTTTGCAAAGCGAGATAAAATTCTCATAGAGCTCTTCCTGCGGCTCCTCCGGCGTCAGCCGTTCCATATGGGCAAAAAGGGAAAACTCCATCGTCTAAGTCCTCTCTGGGTGGGTCATGGCCAAACCTCCCGCAGTAACGTGCGGAGCTCGGCAATTGTTGGATTGGGATGGGTCATTGGCATCATATGTGCTGCGCCTTTGGCAATGACGGCGCGGCCATTGGCGCAAACCTGCGCCATAGCCTCTGACATCGCAGGGGTTGAATTGGGTTCCTCCGCGCCGGTCATGAAGAGCGCGGGGCAGGTAAGGTTTGCAAGGTCCGCGCGGGCAGGGCCATCGCTGGCGGCGAAGGCTTGATAGGCCAACTGGTAGGACTTGGGGTTGATGCTGCGCAGCCAGTTGTCGCACGCTTCCCGCTCCGGCGACTGGGTGTCTGAAAACCAGCGGTGCAAGGTGACGGTCGGGTCGGTCGCGGATTCACCATCGAGCGCAGCGGCGCGTTTGCGGATCGCGGCGGTCGCCGCCGCATCCCGCTCGAAGATCGCATTGAGGGCTGCGACGCCTTTGACATGTTCCGGCATCCGCATCGCAAGCTCCAACGCCATCACCGCGCCCATCGAATGGCCGATGACCACCACCGGCCCGTCGACTAAGGCTGCGACGGCATCGATGTAATCATCCAGCCGCAACTGCCCGTCGGGGCGGGGCGTTTCACCGTGCCCCAGCATGTCGGGCGCTTGGACGGCATAATCCTGTGCCAAATCGGTGAAGATCGGCGCCCACGCCTCCGACCGCAAGCCGACGCCATGCAACAACAAGACGCGCTGCCCGTTGCCCGCCAACATCGCGGCGAGGGGCCCGACCTTAGACCGAGGCTGGGTTGTCCACGTCATGGCCCAGTTCCTTCAGGTCTTGATAACGGTCGCCGATCCGGTGGTGAGGCCGACCAGTGGTTGCGCCACCGAGCACGACAACAATCTCATCATCGCGCGGCGCGTCAGGGATGGCGAATTGAATGGTCAGGTAATGCGACCGCCGCCCGGCATCGTTTTTGTCCATCAGCGGGACCATGATCGGCGCATTGGCCCCGCCGCGTGTGTTGGTGAACGACAGGTAGGATTTGGCCCCAACGGCCTCCCGATAGTGGTTGCCGAAGTGCAGCGTGTGAATAAGGCCAGAGGCATGTTCAACCTCCCCATCCAGCCCGACGACCGCCGCCTTTCCATAGGCTTCGATCTGGTCGCCGCCGCCTGCCAAGTCGATGATCCGCTTGGTCAGTAGCTCCCCCAAGACGGGTCCGTATGCGCGGATTTCGGGGGAGAGGTCGTCAACGTACCTGCCGGCCCACGGGTTCTTGACCACAGCCGCCACAGCAAACATGCGCCACGGTGTCGCCGCCTTGCGAAACCCTTCGATCAAAACCTCTTCGTCGTAGGTGACGAGCTTGCGGATTTCTGGCTGCATTGGGCGTTCCTTCTTGAGTCGAATGAGCCTAGGAACGCCCGAAAACTTTGACAAATGATGGTATTTGCCCCTTAGATATTAGTATCGCTAATACCTAGGTTGACCTTTCATGAAATCGCTCCCTCCGCTCACATGGTTCCGCTCGTTTGAAGCGGCGGCAAGGCACCTTAGTTTCACCGCCGCGGCGGAGGAGATCGGCCTCACCCAATCCGCCGTCAGTCAACAGGTCAAAGCCTTGGAATCGCGGTTGAATGTCGCGCTCTTTGTGCGGCAACCGCGCGGGCTGTCGCTGACGGATGACGGGCGGCGGTTGTTGCCGCAAGTCGGCGCGGGGTTGGAGACGTTGCTTCACGCCGCTGAGACGTTCACGGGTGGCGCCAAAGATGGGGTGTTGACCATCGCCACCTCCGTCAGTTTGGCGCAATGGGTCATCGCCCCGCGTTTGACGGAGTTCACAGAGCGGCACCCGTCCCTGCAACTGCGCTTCATCAGTGCGATTTGGCCGGATGATTTCCAAGCCCCGCGCGTGGATGTGGAGATCCGCTTTGGCTCGGAAAAGCAGGTCGGGAACGGGGCGCAATTGCTTGAGCCCAACAGGTTAATCGCGGTGAAATCACCCACGCTATCGGCCCCCTTAGACGACTTGCCCTTGATCGAAGCGGTTGGCACATCCGCTGGCTGGTCGGCGTGGTCGGAAGCACACGGCGGGCAGCACAAACCGCAGTATTTCGCGGACAACTACGGCATGGCGCTGGAACTGGCCGCGCATGGCAATGGCGTCGCTCTGGTGAGTGAGGTTTTGGCAGGCCAAGCGATCAAGCAAGGGCAGGTCGTGCGCGCACATGACGGGGCGATCCCAGCGCAGGAAGGGTACTACCTTTGGGCGCGCGAGGGGCGCGGTGACGCAGCGCTGTTTCGGGACTGGCTTTTAGAGGTTTTGAATTGACACCACGACCCCGCCACGGTCGAGTCGCCGCAACCACAAAACCAGGGTCGCATCGATGAAATACACCGCCGCCCATTGGGGCGCGTATCAGTTTGAAGACGGCGCAGAAGAGCTTCAGCCGCTCGCCGGTGATCCCAACCCGTCGCGGATCGGCAAGGGCTGGGTCAGCGCTGCGGGTGATGCCGCCACGCGGGTGCTGAAACCCGCCGTGCGCAAAGGCTGGCTCAACGGTGACAAAGGCGCCGCACGGTGCAACGACAGCTTTGTCGAGGTGAGTTGGGACCGGGCGCTCGACCTAGCGGCGGAGGAGGTGATGCGCGTCCGAGCGACGCATGGGAACAGCGCGATCTTTGGCGGGTCTTATGGCTGGTCAAGCTCCGGTCGGTTCCATCACGCGCAAAGCCAGATGCGCCGGTTCCTGTCGCTGGGTGGCGGCTTCACATCCTCGCGGGAGACCTATTCCCACGCCGCGGCAGAGGTGCTCTTCCCGCATGTCTTGGGGATGAGCAACACGAAGCTGCAGGATCAGATGACCGCCCAACCTTTGGTGACAGAGCATTGTGAGTTGATGCTCGCCTTCGGTGGCATTTCCGCGCGCACGGCGCAGATCATGTCGGCGGGTACGTCTTATCATGAGGTTGGACCGTGGATCGATGCACTGGCCGCTAAGGGTGTCCGCGTCATCACCATCGCGCCTGAGAAGGGGGAGGCGCGGGGCGAGTGGTGGGCGATCCGGCCCGGGACGGACACTGCGCTGATCCTTGCTTTGATCCATGAGTTTGTCGCGGCGAGGCAGCATGATCAGGCTTTCCTTGATGCCTATACAAGTGGCTGGGAAAAATTCAGAAAATACGTTATGGGGGAGGTGGACGGCACCGCCAAAACCGCTGACTGGGCCGCGCCTATTTGTGACATCCCAGCGGGCAACATCCGCGCTTTGGCGGCCGACCTTCACCGATCCAAATCCATGATCAGCATGTCGTGGTCGATGCAACGCGCGGACCATGGGGAGCAACCGATTTGGGCGGGGCTGGCGCTGGCGTGTGTGCTGGGTCAGATCGGGCAACCGGGGACGGGGTTTGCGTTTGGTTATGGCTCAACCTCGCCCGTTGGCCGCGCCGCAAAGCTGGTCCCATGGCCGTCGTTTCCGGTGCCGAAAAACCCCGTGTCCGATTACATCCCCGTCGCGCGGATCACGGACCTTTTGAATAATCCCGGCGGGGTTTATCGCTATAACCTGCAAGAGCGCACCTATCCTGACACGCGTCTGATCTGGTGGTGCGGCGGCAACCCGTTTCACCACCACCAAGACCTCCGCAAGTTGGAGGCTGCTTGGTGCAAGCCGGAGACGGTCATCGTCAACGAACACAGCTGGGCGGCAACCGCACGGCGGGCAGACATTGTACTGCCCGCGACGACACCGTTGGAGCGAGACGATATGATGCTCAACCGTCGTGATCCGACGTTGCTTTACATGTCGGCGTTGATTGCGCCGATGGGTGCCGCGCGGGATGATTTTAAGATTTTCGCGGATCTGTCTGAGCGGTGCGGTTTTGGGGAGGCGTTCACCGAAGGGCGGGATCTTGTTGCTTGGCAAGAACACATGTGGGCGCAGTGTCAGGAGGTGGCCGAGGCGCACGGATTTGAACTGCCGGAGTGGGCGGAGTTCAAGGCGCAAGGGCGGTTTGATATACCTGATCCGCAGGAGCGACGGATCGCGTTGGAGGGCTTTGTGGCGGACCCCAAAGCCAATCCACTGGGGACCGAAAGCGGCAAGATTACCATTTCAAATCAAGCAATTGGCGCAGGAGAGTTGGACGATTGCCCCGGACATCCTGCATGGATCCCACCGACGGAAGGTGCGCCATTGGCGGAGGGGGAGTTTCACCTGATTTCCGGCCAGCCCGAAACGCGGCTTCACGCGCAAAACGATATGGGATCAGAGTCGCTCGCCTCCAAAATTCAAGGGCGCGAAGTGGCGACGCTCCACTCTGAGGCAGCGGCGCGGATAGGGGTCGCAGCAGGGGATATCATCCGGTTGTACAATGAGCGTGGGGCCTGCCTCGCCGGTGTGGCGATCAGTGATGCGCTGCGGGCTGATTGCATCTCCCTCTCCACCGGGGCGTGGTATGATCCTCAAATCGTGGACGGCGCGTATTTGGAGGTGCATGGCAACCCCAATGCGCTCACGCTGGACAAAGGCTGTTCGGACCTCAGCCAGGGCAATGCGGCGCATACCTGTGTTGTGCGGGTGGACAAATGGAGCAAACCACTGCCCGCGCTGACTGTGACAGTCCCGCCGCCCTTTGTGACGAAGAGCTAGGCCCGTTCGACGAGGACGGAACCGACTGAATAACCCGCCCCAAAGGAACAGATGATACCCTTGTCGCCCGCCTTCAGGTCATCGGAGTTCTGCGAGAAGGCTATGATCGACCCAGCCGAAGACGTGTTGGCATAATCTTGCAAAATGTTAGGCTGTTCGCCCGCTTCCGGTGTCCGACCGAGCACTTTTTTGCCTATGTAGTCGTTCATCGTCTTATTGGCCTGATGCAGCCAAAGCCGCTTCAGATCATCCGCGACGACGCCTTCCTCTTCCATATGGGAGGCAATGTGCTGACTGACCAAAGGAAGGACTTCTTTGAACACCTTCCGCCCGTTTTGCATGAACTGCATATCGCGGCGGTCTTCCATCTGGTCATGAGCGCGGCGCAGGTAGCCGTTGTTGTTTCGGATGTTGTTAGAAAATTGTGTAGCACAGCGGGCCGAATGGACCTTGAAGTGATCGCCTTTTGCGTCTTCCTCACGTTGTAGAGCGGTTGCGGTGGCCACGTCGCCAAAGATGAAATGGCAATCGCGGTCGCGCCACTCTAAATGCGCGGAACATATTTCCGGGTTAACGACCAGTGCGGTGCGCACGGACCCAGTGCGGATCATGTCAGTTGCGGTCTGGATGCCGAAGGTGGCGGAAGAGCAGGCCACGTTCATATCAAAGGCAAATCCGCCAGCACCTAGGAGGCTCTGAATCTCCACTGCGACGGCAGGATAAGCGCGTTCCATGTTGGAGGCGGCGCAGAGCACCAGTTCAACCTGATCGGCTGCAATGCCAGCCTGATCCAACGCTTTTTGGGCGGCATCTACGGCAATCTCCGCCATGATTGCGGGCGCATCATCGGGGCGCGGGGAAAACTTTGGCGACATGCGGGTGGGGTCCAAAATCCCATCTTTGTCGAGCACGAAGCGTTGTTCAATCCCGCTCGCCGCGACGATGAAATCGGCAGAGGAATGCGGGATCGGCTCCATCTCCCCCGCCTCGATGGCGGCGGCGTTCTTGGCGTTTTCTAGATCGGCGTAGGCGTTGAACGCTTCGACCAATTCGTCGTTGGTGATGACGTTGTCAGGTGTGGAAACACCCGTACCAGTGATGGCGACGTTGTGCATGTCGGGGCTCCCTTGAATGCACATACACTGTGGTCCAAGCGACGTAATGTCCAGCCCAACGATGCGTCAAAAGTCAGTTCATGTCAGCGGACGACAATCTTCTATGTTGGGCCTTCTGGATTTGGCACGCCCACAAGCGTCGGCCGGTCAATCGGGGCCAGCTGGTCGCGGATGAAACCGCCAATATCGTCAATAATCCTTAGGTTATCGTCGTAGTAGGTGTGTTGAAAGAAATTCGACTCGGCCTCCGACGCATCTATCATGCTGACGGGGGAGAGGTCGTCATCCCCGAACTCCGTAGCGCCGATCCGCGCAAAGCCTTTGACGGCATGGCTGGCCTGCAGCGCAATGTCGTTGGAGGAGGCGTAGAGAGAGACTTGCGTCTGCGGCATATCCTCAAACACAGAGCGATGTCGTTGATGAAGATATCCGCGTCGATGTCAGGGGTGGCGAGGACGATGGAGGGTTATGATTCATTAACGCCGTATGTCCTGCCCGTTATGCCTGAACAAATTAACTTGGATTTCCCGTCAAAGCTGTATGAGGATATCTCGAACTGAAACGGTAAAAGTGGACTGAATATTCCGTGGGATCAAAGGACATTGGTTCAATCGGCGCCGCCCAAAAATTTATCGCCCGCCTTTATCCAAACGACGATCGAGATTTTCCATATATTTATGGATACGCATCGCGACATCTTGGATTTGTAGCCAAGTGCATAACGCAGGATAGGGATCCACGATCAGAGCTCGTAAAGGCAGCGGCATGGCTGTTGGCTCTTGGTAACAAACTAGAAATTGATCTCGAGAGATCAATAATTAAGCGCTACCCAGGAATTTGCCCATACTGCGTAGAGTCAACTTGCCGGTGCACGACAAAGAGTAAGAGACCGGTCAACGGACTACCCGCCTACAAAATACCCGAAGAGTTATTTTACAAGTCGGAAATCATGCTCCGAGAACAGGGCAAGAACTTCACTGAAATTGTAAGGGTTCTTAAGTCAATTTATCCCGGAAACCAGAGTACCTGGGATACAATCGGTGGTTGGAAACTGTCGGCAAAAATGCAAGAAGATTTGGCCGAAGTACATGAGGCGGCAAGGCGCCACCTAAACAGTAAGAAGCCAATAGAAGCTGTTACTAAAGAATTTGCAGATCTCTTTGCTTGGTTCCTTTCGGCATGGGAACTTTCCACTAGTGCAGGGTCTTTCGATGATGCTTTTATAAGTTATTTCGTTCATGGATGCCCTGTTTGTGGTCGAGCCGAAGACTGCAATTGTGTGAACTTTGAAGATTCTGGGGTGCAATTAGTTGAGCCCAAGCATGTCGATCAACTACGGACAATTTTCGAGGAATTTGCGAAAGCTGTCGGGATGGCCGATTCTGAACGTGACGCTGTAATTCGATCTCTAGCAACTGCGTCCGAGACACAATCGGAACCCGTCGCAGTTTCAGCAGTCGGCGAAACGAAGGCCGCAGTAACAAAATTTGAAAATAATTTGGATAATTCTGCGAAAACATCCAAGAATATTGCAACTTTAACAAGTGCAATGAGGACAATTTGGGAGAACTTTGGTTTCTTCGGTTAACCTTGTAGGGCTCTAACCTTAATCTCGCTCTCGGCGCTCTCTTTCATCGCCATCACCGCCGCCTGTGCGCCTGCGGCTGTCGTGTAGTATGGGATTTTGTCGTTCAAACACACGGCGCGCATGGAGCGGCTGTCTTCGACGGCGGCGGCGCCTTCGGTGGTGTTGAAGACCAGCGCGACCTCCCCATCCTTCATCTGGTCGATGACTGTACGGCCGCCTTCGTAGGCTTTGTTGACGGTTTGTGCAGTTAGCCCAGCGTCATTGAGGAATTTAGCAGTGCCGCGTGTGGCGTATAGGGTGAAGCCAAGCTCCGTCAGGGTGCGCGCGGCGGCGATGGTGTCGTCGGTTTTGTCGGCATCGCGCAGGCTAAGGAAGACGGTGCCTTCTGACGGCAGGGTGGTGCCTGCGCCAAGCTGTGCTTTCAGGAAGGCGCGGGGGAAGGAACGGGCCCAGCCCATGACTTCGCCAGTTGAACGCATCTCTGGCCCCAGGATCGTGTCGACACCAGGGAAGCGGTTGAAGGGCATTACAGCCTCTTTGACAGAGAACCACGGCGTGTTGGGATCGGCCAGCGTGAAGGCGTCGCCCAGCGGCATCGGCGTGTCATAGTCAGCCTCCGCATAGGGTTCGCGCATCGGGAAGTTGCTGAGCGGCTCACCCGCCATCAGCCGCGCGGCGATTGAGGCGATGGCGCTGTCTGTTGCTTTCGCCACGAATGGCACGGTGCGGGAGGCGCGGGGGTTCACCTCGATCAAGTAGACTGTTTCGTTCTTCACCGCGAACTGCACATTCATCAGGCCCACGACCTTGAGTTCGAGGGCGAGGGCGACGGTTTGGCGGCGGATTTCTTCGATCATCGCCGCAGAAAGGGAGTGTGGCGGCAGGGAGCAGGCTGAGTCGCCGGAGTGTACGCCCGCCTCTTCAATGTGCTGCATAATGCCTGCGACGTGGGTGTCTGTGCCGTCGGAGAGGCAGTCAACGTCCACCTCAACCGCGCCGGCAAGGTAGCTGTCGAGGAGGACAGGGCTGTCGCCGGAGACGACAACCGCATCGGAGATGTAGCGTTCAAGCTGGGATTGATCGCGGACGATTTCCATTGCGCGGCCGCCCAAAACGTAAGATGGGCGGATGACCAGCGGGAAGCCGATGTCTTTGGCTATTTCCAAGGCTTCTGCGTCGGTGCTGGCGATGCCGTTGACGGGTTGCTTGAGGCCCAGACGGTTGACGAGGTCTTGGAACCGCTCGCGGTCTTCGGCCAGATCGATGGCGTCGGGCGAGGTGCCCAAGATTAGGATGCCTGCTTCTTCGAGCGCGTTGGCGAGTTTCAGTGGTGTCTGGCCGCCGAACTGGACGATGACACCGAGCAGCATGCCGTTTTCCTGCTCCACCCGCAGGATTTCCATGACGTGCTCGAAGGTGAGCGGTTCGAAATAGAGCCGGTCGGAGGTGTCGTAGTCGGTGGAGACAGTCTCTGGATTGCAGTTGACCATGATCGTTTCATAGCCCTGATCCTTGAGCGCATAGCAAGCGTGGCAGCAGCAATAATCAAACTCGATCCCCTGACCGATGCGGTTGGGGCCGCCGCCTAAGACGACGACTTTCTTTTTGTCGGATGGCCGTGCTTCGCATTCCGCCTCGCCCATGACGGGGGTTTCGTAGGTGGAATACATATAAGGCGTTTGCGCCTCAAACTCCGCCGCGCAGGTGTCGATACGTTTGAAGACGGCGGTGACGCCGAGGTTGTGGCGGGCGTTTCTGATCTGGTCTTCGTCCCGGCCTGTGAGCTTGGCGAGGCGGGCGTCGGTGAAGCCCAGCATTTTGATCGCGCGGAGCTGGTTTTCGGTGACGGGCAGGCCGTCTTTACGCAGCTTCGCCTCCGCATCGATGATCTCGCGGATACGGTCGAGGAACCATGGGTCGAATTTGGTGACGGCTTGGATGTCGTCGTTGGATAGCCCTTCGCGCATGGCTTGGGCAATGACGCGCAGGCGGTCCGGCGTTTGTTGCGCCAGCGCTTTGGTGATCGCGGCTTTGTCAGGGGCGCCGGGGATGTCGATTTCGTCAAAACCCGTGAGGCCCGTTTCCATGGAGGCGAGGGCTTTTTGCATGCTCTCGTGGATGGTGCGGCCGATGGACATCGCTTCGCCCACGGATTTCATCGCGGTGGTTAGATACGGTTCAGACCCTGCGAATTTCTCAAACGCGAAGCGTGGGATTTTGGTGACGACGTAGTCGATGGTCGGCTCGAAGGAGGCGGGTGTGACGCCCGTGATGTCGTTGTCGAGTTCGTCCAGGGTGTAGCCAACGGCCAGTTTCGCCGCGACTTTGGCTATGGGGAACCCCGTGGCTTTGGAGGCCAGCGCGGAAGAGCGGGAGACCCTTGGGTTCATCTCAATCACGACCATGCGGCCATCGTCTGGGTTTACGGCCCATTGCACGTTGGAGCCGCCGGTTTCGACGCCAATCTCGCGCAGGACGTTGATCGAATGCGTCCGCATGATCTGATATTCTTTGTCCGTGAGCGTGAGCGCAGGGGCGACAGTGATGGAGTCGCCTGTGTGCACGCCCATCGGATCGACGTTTTCGATGGAACAGATTATGATCGCGTTGTCGGCTTTGTCGCGGACAACTTCCATCTCGTATTCTTTCCAACCCAGCAGGCTTTCATCGACGAGGATTTGCGCCACGGGGGAGGCATCCATGCCGGTGCGGCAGTAGTGGATGTATTCCTCGCGGTTATAGGCCACACCACCGCCGGTACCGCCCATAGTGAATGCAGGACGGATGACGGCGGGGAGGCCGATCTCTTCCAGCGCTTCCAAAGCCAAACGCTCCCCTTCTTCGAGGATCTTGAACCGGTCGTTACCTTGGATGCGGGGCCACGGGCGTTGGTCTGGATCGTCAGCAAATGGCGCTGTGACGATGGTGGCTTTCGGGTTTTCAATGCCGAGGCGGTCCATCGCGTCGCGGAAAAGCTTGCGGTCTTCAGCCATTTCAATGGCGTCGCGGCGGGCGCCGATCATTTCGACGTTGAACTTCTCCAACACGCCCATGTCGTCGAGCGCAAGAGAGGTGTTGAGACCTGTTTGACCGCCCATTGTTGGCAGGAGCGCGTCTGGTCGCTCTTTCTCAATGATTTTGGCGACAACTTCGGGGGTGATCGGCTCGATATAGGTTGCGTCGGCCATGTTGGGGTCGGTCATGATCGTCGCAGGGTTCGAATTGACGAGGATTACGCGGTAGCCTTCCTCTTTCAGCGCTTTACAAGCTTGCGCGCCGGAGTAGTCGAATTCGCAGGCTTGGCCGATAATAATAGGGCCCGCTCCGATGATCATGATCGACTTGATGTCGGTACGCTTCGGCATGGCGGCAGCCCCTTTTCAATTTTTCATTTGGGCACTCCCCTGCGCCCAAATTGTCGTGCGTTATACGCATCGGGACGCGGCCTGCAAGGGGCCAGTGGGCATTATTTTTAGGGCGATGGGGCAAGCGGGGGGTTAATCCCTTGGGGCGGGCGAAAAATTCAGCGGATGTGTAGAAACAAACTGCCTTCGCACGCGTCCCACGCGGCAGGAGTTGGCCTGTGAGTGGGCTGCATTCCCCAGATCCCGTCTGATGCAATGCCCCTTTAGTTCAAATGGGCCAACATCTGACAGGACAAATCACAGTGGGGTTGTGATCTGTTAATAGGTGTATTGACCGGTTCGGATGCAATTTATACGGGAAAATCTGCCCGCGCGGCGTCAGAAATGAACAAAAGAGGGGTGACCCCACGTCGCCAAAGATGGCCT
The DNA here is from genome assembly GCF_965661665.1 of Cognatiyoonia sp. Lineage (NCBI taxonomy): Bacteria > Pseudomonadati > Pseudomonadota > Alphaproteobacteria > Rhodobacterales > Paracoccaceae > Cognatiyoonia > Cognatiyoonia sp. The sequence goes on from NZ_CBFIEO010000002.1 coordinate 102,957, forward strand.
TTTTGTGGGACGAGATCGCATTTGCTCGAGATGGCTTTGTTTCCAAGGAATATTTGGAGTGCGATGGCTTGACTTCGCGGCGTTGAATTGGTCAACCCTCCCCACCGTGAAATAAGGGATAGAGCCATGCACGCTTATCGTAGTCATTCTTGCGCTGAATTGACGTCTGCTGAGGTGGGGCAGACCGTCCGCCTGTCAGGATGGGTCAATCGGGTCCGAGATCACGGTGGTGTTCTGTTCATCGATTTGCGCGACCACTATGGGATGACGCAGGTGCTCTGCGATCCTGACAGCCCTGTGTTTGCCGAGGTCGAAAAGGTGCGCAGCGAATGGTGTATCCGCATCGACGGTGAGGTGAAGGCGCGCGACCCAGAGTTGGTCAATCCGAAGATCCCAACGGGTGAGATTGAAGTGTTCATCCGCGACATGGAAGTTTTGGGTGCGTCGAAAGAGCTGCCCCTGATGGTGTTTGGCGATCAGGAGTATCCGGAAGAGACACGTCTGAAGCATCGCTACCTCGACCTGCGCCGTGAGGCGATGCAGGACAATATGAAGCTGCGCTCTGACGTGGTCGCCTCCATCCGCAAGCGGATGTGGGAGAAGGACTTCCGCGAGTATCAGACGCCGATCATCACGGCGTCGAGCCCAGAGGGTGCGCGCGACTTCTTGGTGCCGTCGCGGTTGCATCCGGGCAAGTTCTACGCGCTGCCACAGGCACCGCAGCAGTTCAAGCAGCTGATTATGGTCAGCGGTTACGACAAGTATTTCCAGATTGCGCCGTGCTTCCGCGATGAAGACCCGCGGGCAGACCGCTCCCCCACCGATTTCTATCAGCTCGACATGGAGATGTCGTTTGTGGAGCAGCAGGACGTCTTTGACACGATCGCGCCAGTGATTGCGGGCGTGTTTGAAGAGTTTGGCGGCGGTCGCAAAGTGGATGCGCCAGCGGAGTGGGAGCAGATTTCCTATCGCGACGCGGCGCTTTGGTATGGCTCTGACAAGCCCGACCTGCGCAATCCTATTAAAATGCAAGTGGTCTCCGACCACTTCCGCGATTCTGGCTTTGCGATATTCGCAAAGCTGTTGGAGCAAGAGGGCACCGAAGTGCGTGCGATCCCTGCGCCGACAGGGGGCAGCCGCAAGTTCTGTGATCGGATGAATGCCTTTGCGCAGAAAGAAGGCTTGCCTGGGATGGGCTATATCTTCTGGCGCGAAAAGACAGCGGATGCGGTGGCGCAAGAGCTGGGCATCACCGTCAAAGAAGCGCAGGCGAAGTTGAAATCGGGCGAGGTTGAAGGCGGCATGGAAGCCGCTGGACCGCTGGCCAAGAACATCGGGTCGGAGCGGACGGAGGCCATTCGCCAGCAGCTGGGGCTTGGTCTGGGGGATGCGGCGTTCTTCCTTGGTGGCAAGCCGAAGGCGTTTGAAGCAGTCGCGGGCCGTGCGCGGGTTGTCATTGGTGATGAGCTGGGTCTGACGGACACGAAGCGTTTTGCCTTTGCATGGATCGTGGATTTCCCGATTTACGAGCGCGATGCTGAGACAGGCAAGATTGATTTTGAACACAACCCCTTTTCGATGCCGCAAGGCGGGATGACGGCGCTTGAGGGTGATCCTGAGCAGGTCTTGGGCTTCCAGTATGATTTGGCGTGTAACGGCTATGAGCTGGTGTCGGGGGCCATTCGGAACCACCGGCCAGAGATCATGTTCAAGGCGTTTGAAATCGCAGGCTACGGGGCCGATGAGGTTGAAAAGCGCTTTGGCGGCATGGTCAATGCCTTCCAATATGGTGCGCCGCCACACGGGGGTTGTGCCGCTGGGATTGACCGTATTGTGATGCTCTTGGCGGATGCGGAGAATATCCGTGAGGTCATCATGTTCCCGATGAACCAACGCGCCGAAGACCTGATGATGGGTGCGCCGAGTGAGCCGATGAACGAGCAGTTGCGCGAGTTGCGCCTGCGGGTGTTGCCGCCAGAGGATTAAGGCCGGAGGCATGGACCGGGTTTTGGGGGCCAAGCTGCCAGATTTTCCGCCTGTGGTGGAGCCGCGCGGGTTACATCTGGTGGGGACTTGGGCGGAGTTGCGGCCTTTGGATGTTGCGCGCGACGCGCCCAGGCTTTGGGCGCAGATGGCGGGGGCGGATTGGCTATGGGATTATCTGTTTGAGCCAGCACCGCAGAGTGAGGCGGAATTTACCTGCATTTTGTCAGAGTTGGCCGCAAAGGACGATAAATTTGCCTATGTAATCCGCGTAAAGGGGGATGAAGCGTCGCTGGGCTATGCCTGTTTTTGGACGACTGTTCCCGCGATGGGTAGCAATGAGATTGGCAATGTGAACCTGTCGCCTGCGGTGCAGCGGACGCCTGTCGCGACGGAGGCGTTTTTTCTCATGAACGACTGGGTGTTTCAGAACGGCTATCGCCGGATGGAATGGAAATGTAATGCGCTCAACGCCCCCTCCCGCCGCGCGGCGGAGCGATTGGGTTTCAGTTTTGAAGGGATGTTCCGAAATCATTTGGTGGTGAAAGGGCGCAATCGCGATACGGCGTGGTTTGCGATCACGGATGCCGATTGGCCAGCGCTGCGGGATGCCTACCTCACGTGGTTGTCGCCAGAGAATTTCGATGCCGAGGGTCATCAAAAACAGTCCTTGTCATCGCTGACGAGGCCCCTGCTTTACGCGACGGATCCCATGCTTAGATAGCGCTGGCGCTGGCGCGCCGCGATTGCACGAGAGCGGAAAATTCGGCGAGGCCGACATCGATCGGAGCGCCGTGCCGCCTGATATAGCTGAGTTGCGAGACGGCCCTTTGCAAATCCGCATCCACCGCGCTTTGCGCGACACCGCCGAGGAATTGCGTGATGTAGTCGACGTTGTCGGGATTGCGTGCGCCGGAAAGCACTTGCGCGGCATGGGTCAGATCATCGCAGTAAGCGAGCGGATCGGGTGCGATGTTTTCCTCGCTCAGTCGGCGGGGGCCGGGTGGTTGGTGATCCCGTGGAAGGTGATCGAGGATGGCTGTCTGAAATTTCGCAAGACTGTCCATCTGTTTGGGCAAGAAGCCATCCGCGCCGCCTGGCGCGCGGCGCTTTCCAGACCAGGGTCGCCGCTTGTGGCGAGGATGACGTCAATATAGAGGCTGCCGAGGCTGAGAGACTCGATCAGTGCTAGCCCTGAGCCGTCGGGCAGGCCGATGTCCACGATCACCACGGATGGGCGGTAGATCGCAAGGTGGCGGCGGGCGTTGGCAATGGAATCAGCGCGTCTGATCCGCGCGCCGGAGCGCGTCGACATCAGTCGGAGCGCTTCACTGGCGAAACTGCTATCCTCCACAATCAGGATGGTGAGGCCCAGCAGCGGGCACTGGGCTATCGGACGTCGCGCCTGTGTTAAATTGTTGAGATTATCCATCGACCCCTCCGTTGATGTGTGTGGCTAGAAGGGAAGCTTTTCACGCAAAGTTTGAATAGTCCGTTTAGGATACAACGAAAAATTTGAGAGACTTGCAGCGCGTGCCGCCTGTCCGCATAAGACCCCCAAGATTGGATGGGAGAAATGAGATGATTGGTCGTTTGAACCACGTGGCGATTGCGGTGCCTGATTTGGAAGCGGCGTCTGCGCAGTATCGCGGGGCTTTGGGGGCAGATGTAGGTGCGCCGCACGATGAGCCCGATCACGGTGTGACGGTGGTCTTTATCAATCTGCCCAACACGAAGATTGAGCTTCTCTATCCATTAGGCGACGACTCCCCCATTGCGAACTTTCTTGAAAAGAATCCATCGGGCGGCATCCATCACATTTGTTATGAGGTGGATGACATTTTGGCCGCGCGGGATAAGTTAAAGGCAGAAGGGGCGCGGGTGCTGGGAAGCGGTGAGCCGAAGATTGGCGCACATGGCAAACCAGTGCTTTTCTTGCATCCCAAGGATTTCAACGGCTGTCTTGTCGAGCTTGAGCAAGTCTAGACTGCACACCTGAAGGAGAGCTTCAAATGGGTATCACCTCCGGCCTAGTCCTTTATGCCGTTTGCTGGTTCATGGTGTTCTTTGTCGTCTTGCCGTTGCGGTTGGTGACGCAAGGCGAAGATGGGGAGGTGGTGCCGGGCACTCATGCGTCGGCACCGGCGAACCCTCAATTGAAGCGCAAAGCGATCATCACGTCGATTTGGGCGTTTGGAATCTGGGCGATCATCGCCTTCGTGATCTGGTCTGGGACGATCACGGTGCGCGATATTGATTTCCTCAACCGGATGTCGCCGCCGCCCCGTTGATGCGGTGAAAGAGGTGCGTGAAAGTTGCCGCACCTAGGATCGGGATCACCAAATTAAGGAGAGGAATGCTGAGGGGCAAAGCCATCAGGCAGCCCGCTATCCAGACCTGAGCCATGTTGTTGCGCCGCATTTGCAGCGCGGCTGTGCGTCCGATCCGTCGAGAGGCGGCGAGTTGGAAGTATTCGCGTCCCAGCAAGAATCCGTTCAGCCCGAAGAAGATGAAGAGCGAGAGGAACGGCAGGAAGACATAGAGGATGAACGCGGCGAGGTTGGTAGCAATCAGCACGCCGAGGAAGTTCACCGTGTCTTTCAGCCCATCCCAAAAGCTAATGCGGTCCACTTGGGGCAGATATGGGTAATGCTGATCCTCCACCGCTTGGGCCACGTCATCGAGAAAGAGCGAAGTGACCGCCGATGCGACAGGGATCATCAGAAAGACCGACAGGACCAGCATCAAAAGCAGGCTGCCAAAGCCCAAGAGATCGCCCACCCATGTGACAGGGCCGACGCTGGGGATTGTGACTTCTTCCTGCACGAACATTGAGATGAGACCGAGGAAGAGCGCGTAGACGGCGATCAGGAGGATGATCGTGATGCCAACGCCCAGCAGCAAGACGCGGCGAAAGCGCGGGTCAGCCATTTGGCCAATGGCCTTGAAGAAATCAGCAAAGATCATTGCGCCATCCATGTGGTTTTGGCGTCAATGTCGGGGCGGGGGCGTTCGGGCGGCGCGTTGGTTTCAGTGCCGATGTGGATGAAGCCTGCGACGCTTTCATCCGCAGTGAGGCTCAACATGCTTTGCATGAAAGGTTTGTCGTGGCTGGCCCAGCCGGAAAGCCAGTTCGCCCCCCAACCGCTGGCGAGTGCGGCGTTCAGAAGCGACAGGCACACCGCGCCTGCGGAATAGACCTGTTCGATGTGCGGGACTTTTTCAGACGGTTGCGGGCTGGAGATGACGGCGATGGCAAGGTCGGCATTGCCAAACTGCGCGGCGGCTTTGTCGATTTTCGCAGGATTAATACCTTCCTCGGTGCCGAGGGCTGGAATTTCGGCGGCGATGCGGGCGAGGGCGTCTTTTTCCAGCACGATGAAGCGCCACGGCTCCAGCTTGCCGTGATCCGGTGTGCGGCCTGCGGCGGTCAGGATTTGCATCAGCGCCGCCCGGTCGGGAACGGGGGTGGTTAGGGTTTTTGCGGGGCGAGAGCGGCGGGTCAGCAAAAACTCCAGCGCGGCTTGGTTCGGTTGCGGCATCATCGTCCCCTCTTTCGTCGTTAGGGGAGAGATAGGCATCGCGACGGGGGGCCGCAAGGAAATCAGGGATTTGGAGTGCGTTTCTGCCGCCCGTGGAGGAGCCACATGCCGGCAAGGATCAGTACTGTGCCCGCAATACGGTGCGCGGTATCACCGGGCACGTCACGCAGCAGGTCGATAACAAGGCCAAAAATCATCTGCCCTGCGATGATGAGCAGGGTGGTTTTGACGGCGCCAATCTCAGCCACCAGCCAACTCGACGCGGCGATGAAGAGCACGCCGATGGTGCCGCCAAGGTAGGCCCATTTCGGCGTCTCCGCGATGTTGCCGTCGAAGAGCCCGCCGAAGACAAGGGCAACGAGGGAGAGGAAAACGAAGCCAACGATGTGGTTCCAAAACGACGCCTCCATCGCTGAGGTGGAAAGGGAAAGCCGGCCGTTGAGTTGGCGGCTGACGCTGACAAGGATGCCGGCAACGAAGGACATTGTGATAAACAGGATCATGCCTCCGTCCCTGACAGGACCAGTAGACCCGCGCCCACCAAGATGAGCGCAAAGGCCGCCCATTCGCGTGTGCTGGGGCGACGTTTTGGCAGGCCGAAGAGGCCGCGCAGGTCAGCAATTATCGAAAACGCCACCTGTCCGGCAAGCCCTAAGGCGATGGTGCCGGAGAGGGCTAGTGGGGAATTGAGCGCGGCGGAGGTGAGCATGACCGTAAACGCGCCCACAATGCCCGCCGCATAGGACCAAAGCGGCGCGCGCGTCGGCTGGGCGCGTTTCGGGCGCAGGACAAGAAGCAGCGCCAGCGCCGCAGAGGTGCCGGTAAAATGCGGCACCCATGATGAAAAGAGCAGCGTGCCATAGACCGCCAATGTGCCGTTGGTCAGGACCATGAGGCTCAGTAGCCCGCCGGTCAGGAAGGCCGCGATGGGGTGCAGGGTGGAGGCGGTGCGCATTTAGCTGGGGGCGTTGTCGGACTCAGATGATTTGGCCCAAAGGTTGATGTTGGCATCCCCTGCGAGGCGGTCAATTTCCGCCAGTTCGTCGGGCGTGAAGTCGAGATTTTGTGTCGCGGCCACGCAATCAGTGATCTGTTCAGGCTTGGACGCGCCAATCAGGGCAGTGGTGATGCCGCCGCCCCTGAGCACCCAGGCAATCGCCATCTGTGCAAGGGTTTGCCCGCGATTAGCGGCCACGTCGTTCAAAGCTTTGATCGCGGTGAGTGTCTTGTCCGACAGTTGATTTTCGCCCAGCGATTTGTCTTGGGTCATGCGGCTGCCCTCGGGGATGCCGTTCAGATATTTGTTGGTCAGCAGTCCTTGTGCCAAGGGGGTGAAAGCAATGGAGCCGACGCTGAGGTCTTTCAGCGTATCCTTTAGCCCGTCGGTTTCTACCCAGCGGTTCAGGATGTTGTAGCTGGGTTGGTGGATGAGGCAGGGGGTGCCGAGGTCATTGAGAATGGCGACGGCTTCGCGGGTTTTCTCCGAGTTATATGAGCTGATCCCCGCGTAAAGCGCTTTGCCCGAGCGAACGATCTGGTCGAGTGCGCCCATCGTCTCTTCCAGTGGGGTGTTAGGGTCGAAACGGTGGGAGTAGAAGATATCGACATAATCGAGACCCATCCGCTTGAGCGATTGATTACAAGAGGAGATCAGGTATTTGCGGCTGCCTTGTTCCCCATAAGGCCCGGGCCACATTAGGTATCCGGCTTTTGAAGAGATGATTAGCTCATCGCGATAGCCGCGGAAGTCCGTGCGGAGGATTTCGCCAAACGCTGTTTCCGCGCTGCCTGGCGGGGGGCCATAGTTGTTGGCGAGGTCAAAATGCGTGATTCCTGCGTCAAAGGCGGTTTGGCAGAGGCTGCGCTTCAACTCATGCGGGGTGTCGCCGCCGAAATTGTGCCAAAGGCCCAATGAGATGGCCGGAAGATCAAGACCCGACACGCCACAGCGGCGGTAGGGCATGGTGTCATAACGGGTTGGCGAGGGGACGTAGGTCAATGCAGGCTCCAGAGGCTTTTTAGACAGCATAACCTGTGGCGCGGGACAGCCAAGGGCCTGTTGCAACCCTATTGATTGAGAAAGAGGGCCTGAAGCTCCGGTTCGTTCACAAGACTGGCGGCGGTTTCGGAGTCGACCCAGTTGAGGGTGCGTTCCGCAGCTTCTGGAAACGTTGGCAGCATGTCCGTCACGGCGATGGAGAAGACCTGCGCCTCCACCGGCAAGGCGGACCCGTCATCAAGTCCCTTGTCATAGCAATAGGAGCCAATCGGGTCGTCGGAGGTGGCCGTGCCCCTGACGCCGGCTTCTTCCCACGCTTCTTGCAGGGCCGTGTCCGCAGGGGACAGACCGTCAATTGGCCAGCCTTTTGGGATAATCCAGCGACCTGTGTCGCGGCTCGTAATCAGCAGGTATTCCCTGCCGGTCTCTGTATCGCGATGGCACATGGCGGCCATCTGAGGATGTTTTGTCCTACGCAAAAACGGGCCCAGAACCCCGTCCCAGGCGGACTGAATGTAGTGTAGCATTTGAAACCGCGCACGTATTTTTAGTTATGAACGCCACTTTAGTCCATTTTTTGTAAAAATACAAATGAACGTCCCGGCATCCGGCGTGAGCAGCGCGGGATGGGTTGGTTAAGGCAGGCTCAGTTGTGTCATGCGGCCACCGTCGATGGTCCAGACCTGTCCGGTGACAAAACTCGCCTCATCGGAGACGAGCCAGCGGGCCAATGCGCCAACCTCTTCCGGGGTTCCGGTGCGGCCGACGGGGTGGATACGACCGATGTCTTTGCGGAATTGGGCCGGATCGCCGAGGCTTTCAATAAAGGTGGTATTGAGGTCGGTGTCGATCCAGCCCGGCGCGATGGCGTTGCAACGGACGCCGTCGGGACCGTGATCGACCGCCACGGCACGGGTGAGGGCGTGCAGCCCACCTTTGGAGGCGCAATAGGCCGGATGGCGCGGGTTGGAGCCGAGCCCTTCGATGGAGCCGATGTTGAGGATCGCGCCTTTGGTGGCAATCAGGTGCAGCAGGGCGGCTTTGATGAGCATGGCGGGTGCGGTGAGGTTCACTTGCAGCGTTTGCGCCCATGTAGCTGCGTCCATTTCGAGCAACGTGCCCTCAACCATCACGCCGGCGTTGTTGATCAGGATGTCGAGCTGGCCGAGGCGGCTGATCGCCTCTGCGACCAGCTTTTCAGGGGCGGTGGGGTCAGCGAGGTCAGCTTCGATGCTGTCGCGGGCGGGGTCTAGGCCGCGCTGGGCGGTGAGGACTGTTGCGCCTGCGCCCTCCATCGCGGCGGCGATGGCAGCACCGATGCCGCTGCGCCCGCCGGTGATGAGGGCTGTCTTGCCGCTGAGATCGGTCATTTCACAGGTTTCCCGCCGTTGGCTTCAATCAATGCGCCACAGAGATAGCGCGCCTGGTCGGAGGCGAGGAAGACCACAATGTCGGCGATATCCTCAGGCGCGGCAATCCGGCCCAGCGGGACAGAGGCGTTGAGATCAGCGATGGCGCTGTCGGGGTCAAAGCCCCGCGCGGCAAACCCGCTGCGCAACATGGCGGTGTCGACCTCATTGGGGCAGACCGCGTTGACGCGGATCATCTGGTGCGCGTGGTCCATGCCCAGGCATTGGGTCAGGGAGGCAACCGCTGCCTTGGACATGACATAGAGAGGGTGGTTTGGGCCAGGATGGACGCCCCAGCATGAGGCCACGTTCACAATCGCCCCGCCGCCTGCGTCGGCCATGATCGGGATTGCCGCGCGGCAGAGGCGGAACGGAGCCTCCACATTGATCGCCATTGTGCGGATGAAGTCGTCGTCAGTCGCGTCCGTGATCGGGCCACGGGTGATGATGCCTGCGTTGTTCACAAAGATGTCGAGCTTGCCCATCAGATCGGCCGCGCGTAGGGGGAGCGTGTCGCAAAATCCAGCGTCCATCAGATCGCCGGTGATTCTGTGATTGGCGGTGCAGTCGTTCTGATCAGCGCCCGTGACCGTGACGCCCTGTGCCTGCAGGCGGTGGACAATCGCCGTGCCAATGCCCCCTGCGGCCCCCGTCACCAGTGCTGTTTTGCCGTTAAGGTCTGTCATGGGCGTTCCCTTTGTCGTCATTCAAGCCTGCGGGTCTGGCTTGCCTGGGTCTTGTGTGAGACCGACATGATGATGTCGCGAAATGCGTGTTGACTCCTTTCTCGCACCTTCTATAAGCCATCCACCCATTGGTGTTGGTGGTCCTCGCAAGAGGGACCCTGTCGCCCCTGCAAAATCAGGGGAAAGGACAACGCCCTTCATGCCCAAAAGGGCCGTCTTAGAAGGAGATCAGCGTATGACTAAACGTACCGCTGCCAAGTACAAAATTGACCGCCGGATGGGCGAAAACATCTGGGGTCGCCCAAAATCTCCCGTTAACCGTCGTGAATATGGCCCCGGCCAACACGGTCAGCGCCGTAAGGGCAAGCTGTCCGACTTCGGCATCCAGCTGCGCGCAAAGCAGAAGCTGAAGGGCTACTATGGCGACCTGACCGAAAAGCAGTTCCGCCGCATCTATGCAGAAGCTGAGCGTGTAAAAGGCGACACAGGTGAAAACTTGATTGGTTTGCTGGAGCGCCGCTTGGACGCTGTTGTCTATCGCGCGAAGTTCGTACCAACGATCTTTGCTGCACGTCAGTTCGTCAACCACGGCCACGTCACAGTGAACGGCAAGAAGGTCAACATCCCGTCTTACCGCGTCAAAGAAGGCGACGTCATCGAAGTGCGCCAGAAGTCCAAGCAGTTGGAACTAGTACTGGTTGCGGCGCAGCTTCCTGAGCGTGATGTGCCTGACTACATGGCTGTAGATCACTCCAAAATGACATGTGAGTTCACACGCACGCCAAGCCTTGGTGACGTGCCATACCCAGTGACAATGGAACCAAACCTCGTCGTCGAATTCTACGCGAAGAACTAATCTCGTTCTTCACGACCACGATTTAAGGCCGCCCGCTTGGGCGGCCTTTTTCGTTTTGTGGGTTCTGGGGCCGGTGCTACGCTTTTGACATTTAAGGTGTGTATTTCGGGGAAGATCGGGTGGCGTATTATCACGGGCTCAAGGATTATGAGCAGCCTGCCCCTGGCAGAGCGATGCAAAATGTGTGCCAGAGCGGCTACTGACCCTGCGCAGTTTTTTATATGATGAATTCAGGCGGGACCGGCAGCCCAACTCCCTCATCATTGGGTCATGGAATTTGGTGGTGTTTGATGGCGGTTTACCGAGGCTTGATGAAAGATATCACTATATCGCGGAGATCATCGATCACTTCGACATTTGCGCGTTGTAGGAAATAAAGGTGGACCTTAGGCCGCTAAAGCGGTTGATGGGATTGCTGGGCTCGAATTGGGATTACTTTGTATGCGACGTCTCGCGGGGCGCGTTACGATGTGCATCCGCCCAAAGCCCTGCCAGCCGATGCGCACCCAGCGGCCAGTTTGAAGACTGACGCGGAATATCATGCCCATTATGAGCCGATCCTCAGGGCGCAGAAGATTTTCCACAAAGAAGAGCCGTATAAGAATTTTGCCAAAAGATATCGGAGCTTTGCGCGCAACGAGATGTCGGACCATTTGCCGGTTTGGGTGGAGTTGGAAGTGGATTATTCGAATAAATATCTGGCGCGCTTTTGGGAGGCTGATGATTGATCAGTCGCGGCGATTCACCTCAGCGGGCATAAATTGCAGGGCTTTGGCTGGTTCTTTTAGCTGAATTCGCTAAAAGGCGATTATGACCCAGATTGAACCACAACCCGGCATCATGAATATCGCCTTGTATCAAGGCGGTAAGTCGGAGATTGCCGGTCGCACCGATGTGCTGAAGCTCAGCTCGAACGAAAACCCGTTTGGCCCGCCGCCTGTCGCGATAGAGGCGATCGTTGCGGCGGCAGGTGACACGCATCGCTATCCTAGCACCGATCATGCTGCCCTGCGTGCAGCGATTGAAGAGGTTTACGGGCTTGAAGCGAATCGGGTGATTTGTGGTGTCGGGTCTGATGAGGTGTTGCAGTTCATCTGTCAGGCCTTCACCGGACCGGGTGTAGAGGTCATTCATACCGAGCACGGGTTTTCGATGTATCCAATCCTTGCCCATGCGGCGGGTGCGACGCCGGTGTGCGTGGCGGAGAAAGACCGCCAAGTGGACGTCGATGCGATCCTCGCCGCCGTGACGGAGCGGACGGGTGTTGTGATGCTCACCAATCCGGGAAATCCGACGGGCACGATCCTGCCAGTGGCGGAGTTGGAGCGGCTTGCCGATGGTTTGCCGGACGGCGTGATCCTTGTGCTCGACTGCGCCTATATCGAATACGCCGTAGGTCATGACGGTGGGGAAGCTCTGGCGCGGCGCCGTGAGAATGTGATCATGACACGGACGTTTTCCAAGCTTTACGGCTTGGGTGGTTTGCGGATCGGCTTTGGCTTTGGCCCGAACGCGCTCATTGATGTGATGATGCGGATTAGGCAGCCGTTCAACTTGTCAGAGGTGCAACTTTCCGCTGCCGAAGCCGCGGCGCGAGACCTTGACTGGGCCACGACTTGCGTTGAGGTCAACGCGGTGGAGCGGGCGCGTCTGACAGGCGGTTTGCGTCAGCACGGGATTGCTTGCGACGACAGCCACACGAATTTTGTGCTTGCCCGTTTTGCGGATGAGGCCGAGGCTGCTGAGATGGAAGAGGCGTTTCAAGCGGCGGGGATTTTGGTGCGCAAGGTGGGGGGCTATGGCTTTCCCGAAGGATTGCGGATCACGGTCGGACGGCCAGAAGACAATGACCGCGTGCTGGATGCGGTGGCAGCGTTCAAAGGTGCGGCATGAGTGATCAGATGTACAAAAAGGTCGCGCTAATTGGCTTGGGGTTGATCGCGTCCTCGATCTGTCATGCGGCCAAGCGCGGCGGATTGGTGGGCGAAATCACTGGCTATGCGCGCAGTCAAGAAACCCGCGACATCGGGCGTGAGATCGGGTTGTGCACGGTGTGCGACACCGGTGCGGAGGCTGTGGCAGACGCGGATTTGGTGATCCTCTGTGTGCCAATCGGGGCGATGGGCCCCGTGATGGCGGAGATTGCGCCGCATTTGAAAGCAGGATCGACCGTCACGGACGTGGGATCGGTCAAACGCGCTGTATTTGATGCGGTTCTGCCGCATTTGCCGACGGGCGTTCACTTTGTCGGGTGTCACCCGATGGCAGGGACGGAGCATTCGGGCCCACGGTCGGGCTTCGCCGAACTTTTTGACAGCCGCTGGACCCTGGTTGTGCCGGGGGCGGATGCCGATGCTCAGACCGTCGCGCAGGTGGAGGCGTTCTGGCAAGGCTTGGGCGCGATGACCACGCAGATGGACATCGACCATCATGACCTGATTTGCGCGGTCGTGAGCCATGCGCCGCACCTTATCGCTTACACGATGGTAGGTGTTGCTGACGACCTTGGGCGCGTCACTGACACTGAAGTTGTCAATTACTCCGCAGCGGGTTTCAGGGATTTCACGCGGATTGCGGCGTCGGACCCGACAATGTGGCGGGATGTGTTCTTGACCAACAAGGACGCCACGCTTGAGATTCTGGGCCGCTTTACTGAAGAGCTTTTTGCTTTGCAGCGGGCCATACGTACCGGCGACGGCGATCATCTACATGACTATTTCACTCGCACGCGGGCGATCCGGCGCGGGATTATCGAAGCGGGGCAGGATACGGCTGCGCCGAACTTTGGACGGGGACCGTCAAAATCGTGAGGCGTTGGGGCGCATATGCGTTGGCCGTTTTGATGGCAGGGTCCGCGATAGTGGAAGCGCCGGAGACGTTGTTGCGCCCGATTGAGCGGATCAGCACGTCGACTTAGCCACGGTTTGATGTGGCACCGGTGCGGATCGCGGCAATGCAGTTGGGGTTGGCTACAATGGGGGCGTCCTCCAGGGCTGCTCCATTTGCCTCGGGCACGACGAGGGGTACGTCGGGGTCCATGCGAAAGGTGGAAGAGTTGTCGATCACTTGCGCGCCTTCGGCCACAGCAAAGGGGGCGAATTTCTTGGTGATCGTGGCGCCGGTGGAGAAGAACGCAACATCAACCCCTTCAAAGCTGAGTTTATTGAGTTCCTGAATGATCACATCGCGACCGCGGAACTGCATGCGCTTCCCAGCAGAGCGCGCGGAGGCAACCAGACGCAGCTCCGACACTGGAAAATTGCGCGTCTCAAGACATTTGAGCAGTTCAACACCAACGGCGCCCGTTGCGCCGACGATGGCTATGACAGGGGCGGGTTGTGGAGCGTCTGGGTTTTGAATGTTCATTGGCTTGGTCCTTTGGTTGTGGACCTGAGCCAAAAATAAAGCCCCGTCCTTGCGGTGGGGCTTGCTTTGGTTTGGTGTTAGGCGTCTGTCACGTGCCCAGGCGAAAAAAAAGCACCCCCTCGGATGCGAATGGTCTTTTTCGTCATGGTCGTCGTTTTCAGCAGTGCCATGAAGTGGCTGGTAGCCAAACACAGCGCGACTTGTAAAGGGGCGCCTCCGGCAGGGATATTTTTGGCAAGAGGAAGATGGGGTTTACCGGTGTTTTTAAGGAGCCTATAAGCGCCGCATGATGTTGGTGCAAATCATACGAATTATTTCCCCGGCGCTCTGATTCGAGCCGCCGGGCCAAGGTGTCTGAGACTTCGCACCGCCCCTGATCCATGACCTATGACTGAATAAGAGGACACGGACACATGTGTGCCGACACCCCTGATTATAAAGAAACTTTGAACCTGCCAAAGACCGACTTCCCGATGCGGGCTGGATTGCCAAAGCGCGAACCTGCGTGGTTGGAGCGCTGGCATGAGATCGGCGTTTATGACCGCTTGCGGGAGAAACAGGGCCGCAAACCCTTCACGCTGCACGACGGGCCGCCCTATGCGAACGGCCATTTGCACATTGGGCATGCACTGAACAAGACGCTGAAGGATTTTGTGGTCCGGTCCCATCAGATGATGGGCTATGACAGCCGCTATGTTCCCGGTTGGGACTGTCACGGGCTGCCGATCGAGTGGAAGATCGAAGAGAAGTACCGCAAGAAGGGCAAGAACAAGGACGACGTGGATGTCGTCGATTTCCGCCGCGAGTGCCGCGCCTTTGCGGATGAGTGGGTTGATATCCAGCGCGAGGAATTCAAGCGGCTGGGCGTGACCGGAAAGTGGGAAAATCCATATTTGACAATGGATTACCGCGCGGAGAGCGTGATCGCCGAGGAATTCATGAAGTTCCTGATGAACGGTACGTTGTACCAAGGCTCCAAACCCGTGATGTGGTCGCCGATGGAGCAGACCGCGCTGGCCGAGGCGGAGGTTGAGTACCACGACAAGGACAGCTTCACGATCTGGGTGAAGTTCAAGGTGGCAGAGCCTGTCGATCACAAGCTGGCAGGTGCGCATGTCGTGATCTGGACCACCACGCCTTGGACGATCCCGTCCAACAAGGCGGTCGTTTATGGGGCGGATATTTCCTATGGCCTTTATGAGGTCACAGGCACGCCGGATGAGTGCTGGGCGAGCGTCGGGGATCGGTTCCTGTTGGCCGATAACCTTGCCGAAGACGTCATGGGCCGCGCGCGGTTGGAAGAGGGACAGTGGCGCCGTGTGACCGATGTGCTCGTGTCTGATCTTGAGGGACTTGGCTTGATGCACCCGCTCAACGGGGCCGAAGGGTCTAAGGGCGAATGGGACGACATTCGCGATTTCCGCGCTGCGGATTTTGTGACTGACACCGAAGGCACCGGCTTTGTCCATTGTGCGCCGTCGCACGGGATGGAGGAATTCGAGCTTTACCGCGACTTGGGAATGTTGGAGCAGGTCATCACCTACAACGTGATGGACGACGGTGGCTTCCGCGCTGATCTGCCGTTCTTTGGCGGCAAGTATATTCTTTCCCGAAAGGGCGGTGAGGGTGATGCCAACAAAGCGGTGATCGACAAGCTGGTCGAGGTCGGCGGGCTGCTCGCACGCGGCAAGATCAAGCATAGCTATCCGCATTCTTGGCGCTCCAAAGCGCCGATCATCTATCGCAACACGCCGCAGTGGTTCGTCTCTGTCGATCGTGAGGTGGGCGACGTTCAGGACGAGATGGGCAAGACGATCCGCGAGCGGGCCCTGAATTCGATCGACGAGCTGGTAAAGTGGTGGCCGCAGGCAGGGCGCAACCGTTTATATTCCATGATCGAGGCCCGGCCTGATTGGGTGCTGTCACGCCAGCGGGCGTGGGGTGTGCCATTGACGTGCTTCACCAAGAAAGGAGCGTTGCCGACCGATGCAGACTTTCTTCTGCGCGATCCTGCTGTCAATGCACGAATTGCGGAGGCGTTCGAGGCCGAGGGTGCCGATTGCTGGTATCAGGACGGCGCGAAAGAGCGGTTCTTGGGCGAGGATTATACCGCAGATGAGTGGGAGCAGGTTTTTGACGTGCTCGATGTGTGGTTTGACTCAGGTTCAACCCATGCCTTCGTGCTGCGCGACCGTGACGACGGGACCGAGGATGGCATCGCCGATGTTTATCTGGAAGGGACAGACCAGCACCGTGGTTGGTTCCATTCGTCACTTTTGCAGGCTTGTGGCACCTTGGGCCGTGCGCCCTATCGGAACGTTGTGACCTGTGGCTTCACGCTCGATGACAAAGGCATGAAGATGTCCAAATCGCTGGGCAATATCATCGCCCCAGCGGAAGTGATCCAGCAGTACGGCGCGGATATCTTGCGGCTGTGGGTGGCGCAGGCGGATTACACCGCTGACCAGCGGATCGGGCCAAAAATCCTGAAAGGCGTCGCGGACAGCTATCGCCGGTTGCGCAACACGATGCGGTTCATGCTGGGGTCCTTGGCGGACTTCACAGACGCCGATCGTGTGGAGCCTGCGGAGATGCCAGAGCTGGAGCGTTGGGTGTTGCACCGTTTGGCAGAACTCGATGTACAGGTGCGCAAGGGCTATTCGGAGTTTGATTATAACGCTGTCTGGCAAGCGATCTTCAACTTCGCGACGCTTGATCTGTCGGCCTATTACTTCGATATCCGCAAGGATGCGCTCTACTGCGACGGCGATACGGCGCGCAGGCGGGCTGCGCGGACGGTTTTGGATATCCTTTACCACCGTTTGACCACATGGCTGGCACCGATTCTTGTCTTTACGATGGAAGAGGTGTGGCTGGAGCGTCATAACGCGCCGGGCGCGTCTGTCCATTTGCTGGACTTTTTGGAGACGCCAGCCGAGTGGCTGGATGAAGGTTTGGCCGCGAAATGGGCGACTATCCGCAAGGTGCGTCGCGTAGTGACGGGCGCGCTGGAAATCCAGCGGACAGAAAAAGTCATCGGGGCTTCTTTGGAAGCGGCCCCGACCGTGCATGTCGATGCGGAGACAGCTTCGATTTTGGAGACCGTGAGCTTTGACGATCTTTGTATCACCTCTGGCATCGCGGTCTCAACCGATCCGGCTCCAGCCGATGCCTTTGTGATGGATGATATTGCAGGTGTTGCGGTGGTGTTTGCCCAAGCGGACGGTGAAAAGTGCCAGCGCTGCTGGAAGATCTTGCCGGATGTGGGCAGCCACAGCCACGCGGGTGTCTGCGGTCGGTGTGACGCCGCCTTGGGCTAGATGCCCGTTCTGATCGATACTCCGATTGGCCCTTTGGGGTTTGATGCCGCTGATGGGGCGGTGACAAACCTGTTATGGGGTCGGTCGGGTGACCTGGAGGAAGGTGTCTTGGCCGATCAGTTGCGGCGTGAATTGGCGGCCTATTTCGCGGGCGCGTTGACCGTTTTCACCGTGCCCGTCGCCCCGCGCGTGACGGCGTTTCAACACGCATTCTCCGACGCGCTTTGCGCGATCCCCTATGGGGAGACGCGGACCTATGGCGCGATGGCACAAGACTTGTGTGTCTCTGCCCAAGCCATTGGGCAGGCCTGCGGTGCCAATCCCATCGCCATTTTGATCCCGTGTCACCGCGTGCTCGCCGCCGATGGGTTGGGCGGCTATTCGGGGGCTGGTGGGGTCGAGGCGAAAGTGGCACTGTTGAAGTTAGAAAAAGCGGGATCGCTTTTGATTTAATGGTGGCAAATGAGCATTTGGGTACTCTTGGCGGTTTTGTTTGCCGCGCTGCTTCATGCCACGTGGAACGCCCTGATCAAGCTTGGCACGTCAAAGATGACGTCGATGCTGATCCTAACCTTAGTGCAAGGCGGCTTTGGCCTGATCATTGCCACGACACGGGCGTTTCCGACCTTTGAGGTTTGGCTGTGGCTGCTCGCCTCTGGCGTCTTTCATTCCGGCTATAAGTTGTTTCTGGCCTATGCCTATGAGCAAGGCGATTTGAGTCGCGTTTACCCGATCGCGCGGGGGGCGGCACCGATGGTGGTGTTGGTGATCTCTGCCTTGTTTCTATCGGATGTTTTGGGTGGCTGGGAGTATGTCGGCGTCCTCATTCTCGGGTTTGGCATTTTGCTGATGGGGCAGGGCGTGTTCCGGTCCGGCGAAAGCGTCAAACTGGTGCCTTTGGCGCTTGGCTCTGCCGCGATGACAGCGGGGTATTCGCTGGTCGATGGGATGGGCGCGCGGGTGTCGGGCGATGCGGTGATGTATGTGGCGTGGCTGTTTGTAATGGATGCGGTGTTCTTCACGCCGATCTGCGTGGCGTTGCGGGGGCGTGACGTATTGCGGACGACGGGGCGCACGTGGATCGTGGGCGGTGTCGCGGCGATGGCGTCTTACGGGGCTTATGCAATTGCGGTGTGGGCCATGACGATCGTGCCCATTGCGCTTGTCGCCGCCCTGCGGGAGACGTCGATCCTGTTTGCGGTCTTGATCGGCTGGATTTTCTTTGAAGAGAAGATGGGCACCCAGAAAGCTTTGGCCGCGGGGCTGATTATCGCGGGCGTTGTATTGACGCGGCTCTAGCCGTCTTTGCCGTACATCATCTGCTGTAGGGCGCCTGCACTGAGCAAGTAGATGGAGGTGATCATCAAGCCATAGTGCGCTGATTGCCCAGGGTTGAAGTCAAACCACGCGGCCCAGCCTGCAAAGAACGTCCAAGCGAGGGCCATCGGGAGTGTCACGCCGCGCCAGCGGGCGGTGCGGACGGGGTGGACGAATTTAATGGGCAGGAACATCGCGAGCGACAAGATCAGTACCAGCGCCAGACAAACCGACCAATGCGGTTGCAGCGCAAAGAGAACGAGGATCAGCATGTTGAAGCAGCCAGGGAAGCCCTTGAAGGAATAATCTTTTGTTTTCATGCGGGTGTCGCAGAAATACATGGCAGATGCGAAGGTGATGACAATGATCGCGACCCAACCGCTCCACCCGTCCATGAGCCCGGAAGCGTAGAGCGCGAAGGCGGGGATGAAGACGTAAGTGAGATAGTCGATGATGAGGTCAAGGAGCACGCCATCGAAGATTGGCGCGTTGGTTTTGACGTCATATTTGCGCGCCAAGGGGCCATCAATCCCGTCGACGATGAAGGCCACGACAAGCCAGAGGAACATCAAGCTCCATTTCGCATCTACGGCGGCCAACATGGCCAGCATCGCAAAGACCGCACCGGTCGCGGTGAAGAGGTGAACGAGGAGGGCCTTGGTCTGTATCGTCATCGGTGTCCTTGCTCCGCATGGCGGCAGATGTTGAATGCCTCCGGCGGAGGTATTTTGTGCGAAAGAAGACTTACGCGCGGGGGTGCGATTTGTCGTATACGTCCATCAGTCTGGCAGTGTCCACGGCGGTGTAGGCTTGCGTCGTGGAGAGGGAGGCGTGGCCCAAAAGCGCCTGAATATAGCGCAGATCGCCACCCGCGCTGAGAAGGTGCGTGGCGAATGAGTGGCGGAGCGCGTGCGGTGTCGCGGTGGAGGGCAGGCCCATTTGCGTTCGCACAATGGCCATAACCTTTTGAATGACCCGCGGATTGAGCGCGCCGCCACGGACACCGCGAAAGAGTGGGCTACCCGAGGTGAGGTCATAGGGGCAGAGGGCGACATAGCGTTCCACCGCCTGACGCGCGGCGTCGATCACGGGGACGATGCGGGTTTTGCCGCCTTTGCCGGTGATCCGAAGCGTAGCGGTCAGGGGCAGGTATTTGCCGGTCAGGCCCAACGCCTCTGATATCCGTAGACCGCAACCGTAGAGCAGGGTGACGACCGCCTCATCCCGCGCGGCGATCCACGGCTCGTCCGAGGCTTGCTGCACATGGTCGATGAGGTCATTGGCGGCCTCTTCTGCTAAGGGTCGGGGGAGTTTCTTTTGAAATTTGGGCGCGCGGGTGGAGAGGACGGCAGTGGGTTCAAAACCCTCCCGCTCTGCCAGCCATCGGTAAAAGGACTTTACAGCGCTTAGGCTGCGGGCGAGGGAGCGCGCGCCTAGGCCACGCCCCCGTTCGTGCGCCATCCAAGAACGCATGTCGCTGACGCTGACTTTGGTGATGGGGCCCAGACCTTGCGCTTCGCCTTTGTGTTGCTGCATGAAGGCAAGAAAGCCCAGAACATCGGTTTGATAGGCGGTGCGGGTATTCTCCGAGGTCGCGGCGAGCGCTTTTTGGGCATCGAGCCATTTGGCCAGAGCGTCCGTCAGCGCGGGGGAAATCATCCCAGCCACCGCCGCATTGCGCGCTCAAAGACGCCCGCGAAGAAGGTCATCAGGTCGGCGCCTTGTTGCGGAGTGAAGAGGTGCGGGTCTTCCGAGCCCAAGAGTAACATACCAGGCAGGCGACCGTCGCCGAAATCGAGCTTCAGGCAAGCTTCTGACCGAACGTAGGCGGCTTTCTCGCCGTAGATATCCTCCCCATCGGCGCGGGTCTGGCGCAGGGTGACTTGGCGCACGGGCATATCGCGGCCACGGGTGGCGTATGTGTCGACGAAGCCTGTTTCTTTCATCACAAGGACGGTGTCCATGTGACCGGTGCTGGCGTCATCCTCATCCGTTTCCAGAACGAGGCGGACGACATCGACGCGCAGGGTGTCGGCGACGTCATGGGAGAGATCATGGAGGAAATCGTCGAATTTTGTCGCGTCAAGCAGCCGCAAAACCGCGCGGTGCACCTGATTTGTGCCGGCCAGATTGTCGTAGGCGGCGGCGATAACAGAGCGATGCGTATCTTCCAGACGGTCAAGGCGGGTGGCCAACCGATCCATTGCGATCCCGCGCAAATCCACGATATTGTCTCCCATCGCCTGCTCATTCGCAGTGATGAGCGCATTCATAACATCTTGGTCTTCAAGGATAACTTCAGGTTCGGAGATGATTTTCTCGCGGATGGTGTTGTCCATGGATGGTGTGTTGGCCATGTGCCTGCTCTTTGTCGTTTTGGCTAGTGTAGCAGACCGATTCCGCTGATGCTGCACCTATGTTTGCAGAGTGACAAAGAATGGTGGCGCAACTGTGACCTTGAGGTCGCGGATCGGCCTAAGGCTTACGTGCGACGGTGAAAAGACGTGGGGCCATGCCGCGTTGCAGTAGGGTTTCGACTATTTCGAAACCGGCGGCTGTGATTTGACCCAAGAACTGCTTTTCAGAGAGCCAGACAACATAGGGGGCCTTGCCCACGGCACGCATGGCAAACAGCGCTGGCCCTAAGAACCATGTGCCGTCTTCGGCAGCGCAGTTTTTGCGATGAAGAGACCGCCGGAGGGCAGTGCGTCGTAGATCTGCTGGATGTGGTGGTCAACGTTGGGGACAAGGTGCAGAAGGTTGAGTGCGATCACCACGTCTTGATGCGGGCCGATGGGCGCGTCAGCGTAGGCGACTTCGTCACGGATATTTTTGCGCAGTTGGTGATGCCTGCGGTGGTGATTGAGATGAAACGTCGCGCGCCGCAGGTGCGGATTGATGTGCTGGCGTCAAATTTGCTGTCGGATTTGTAGCGGCGGGAGGCGGATATTGCCATTCGCCATGTGGTGCCGACCCAGCCTGAATTGATTGCGCGCAAGGTGCGGGACGGGCATGGGCGGCTTTACGCCAGCTGCGCCTATATCCTCGCGCATGGTCCGTTTGAGACGGCGGAGGACCTGAAACTTGCCGATTTTGTCGGCGCGGGTGGCGATGAGACGGAGATGTTGCAAGCGATCCGCAGCTTTGGCGTGGATATCGCGCCGGAGCATCTTTGCGTGATGTCAGACAGCGATATTGGCGCGTGGGAGATGGTCAGCGGGGGACTGGGGGTGATGCCGATGTTGGAGGAATTGGCGGTGGGCTGTCCTGATATGCAGGTTTTACTGCTGGACGCGCCGATTTACGAGGTGCCCTATTACCTGACCATGTATCGGGAATTGTGCTCTTCCCGCCGTATCAGGCTGGTGTTTGATGCGCTGGTAGAGATGCTGTCGGCACCGACCCTCCCCTTTTGGGAGGGGCCTGGGTTTTCGCGGTAGCTTAAAGGATTTTGATGCCTGCTTTTTTAACGTCGGCCATGAACCCTGCGAGGCCTTTGTCGGTCAGCACGTGATCGGCCATTTTCTTGATAACAGCGGGTGGGGCTGTGGCCACGTCCGCGCCGATCTTGGCACATTCGCTCATGTGGTTGGCTGAGCGGATGGAGGCGGCGAGGATCTGTGTCTCAAACCCATAGTTGTCATAGATGTCGCGGATGTCAGCGATCAGCTCCACCCCGTCGAGGTTGATGTCGTCCAAGCGGCCGATGAAGGGGCTGATGAACGTGGCACCCGCCTTCGCGGCCAAGAGCGCTTGATTGGCAGAAAAGCAAAGCGTGACGTTGACCATCGTGCCTTCGTCGCTGAGCGCTTTGCAGGTTTGCAGACCTGCCCATGTGAGCGGCACTTTCACAGCGATGTTGTCAGCGATTTTTGCCAGTTTACGGCCTTCGGCCAGCATCGTATCAGCGTCGAGTGCCACAACTTCGGCAGAGACGGGGCCGTCAACGATGTCGCAGATTTCCTTGGTGACTTCGAGGATATCGCGGCCTGATTTTGCGATCAGGGACGGGTTCGTGGTGACGCCATCGACCATTCCCAAAGCATGCAGTTCCTTGATCTGGTCGATCTCGGCGGTATCAACAAAAAATTTCATGGGCTTTCTCCAGCGGTGGGTTGGCGTTTGCTTAGGTGTCGTTTACCTCATGGGGGTGACTGCCGAAACCCCAAATACGCTGGCGCGACCATGAGCGAGATGTTCTTTCACGAGGGCGATCTCGTCGGTGTGTTGACCGCGCAACCACTGGATCGCGTTCTGGATTACAAAGCGCCTGAGGGCGGTGTGATGTTGGGCGCATTTGTGGAGGTGCCGCTGGGTCCGCGCAAGGTTTTGGGCGTCGTGTGGGGCCAAGGCGTGGGGGATTATGACCGCGCCAAGATCCGATCCGTGATCCGCGTTTTGGACGTGGCCCCAATGCGTGAAGAGATGCAGGAGTTTCTGACCCGCGCGGCGGATTACACGCTGACACCGATGTCGGCGATGCTGCGGCTGGCAACCCGTGCGCCGGGCTTGGGCGATTCGCCCTCGATGCGGAAGGTCTACCGGTTGGGCGATGCTGTCCCCGACCGCATGACACCAGCGCGGGAGAAGGTTTTGGCCGTTTTGCGGGACTATGGCGGCTTGTCGTTTACCTTGAAAGAGGTGGCGGAGATGGCGGGTGTCGGCAGCTCCGTCGTCAAAGGTTTGGTCAAGCAAGGTGCGGTGCGGGAAAAGGATACGTCACGCGATACACCTTACCCTGCGCTGGATCCTGACTATGGCGGCAAAGAGCTGACCGCGGATCAGGCGGCTGTTGCTGATGTCTTGCGGACAGGAATCTGGTCAGGGGCCTATGGCACGACATTGCTGAAGGGCGTGACAGGGTCTGGCAAGACAGAAGTTTATTTGGAGGCTGTGGCAGAATGCTTGCGACAGGGGCGGCAAGCCTTGGTTCTGTTGCCGGAGATTGCGCTGACGGGAGAGTTCTTGACCCGTGTGGAGGCACGGTTCGGGATGAAACCTGCGGAATGGCATTCCGGCGTTACGATGACGGAGCGGCGGCGCTGTTGGAAGATGGTTGGGCAAGGCGATGCGCAGCTCGTTGTGGGGGCACGGTCGGCGCTGTTTCTGCCGTATCAAAACCTTGGCCTGATAGTGGTCGATGAGGAGCATGACACCTCCTACAAACAGGAAGATGGCGTGATGTATAACGCCCGCGACATGACGGTGCTGCGGGCGGCGATCAATGGGGCGCAGGTGGTGCTGGCTTCGGCCACGCCAAGCCTTGAGAGCTGGGCTAATGTGGAGGCGGGGAAATATACCCGTCAGACGCTTAATGCGCGGTTCGGGGCGGCGGTGATGCCAAAAATGTTGGCCATTGATATGCGCAGCGAAGAGGTGCCCGGTGGCACATGGGTGTCGCCCAGCCTGCGCGGTGCCCTGCAGGACCGGCTGGAGAAGGGGGAGCAATCGCTCATCTTCCTCAACCGTCGTGGCTATGCGCCGGTGACGCTCTGTAGGGCCTGTGGGCATCAGATCGGCTGCGATCATTGCGACGCGCGGATGGTGGAGCATCGGTTCCTGAAGCGGCTGATGTGTCATCAGTGTGGGGAGACGAAACCCATACCCAGCGTGTGCCCCCATTGTGAGGCGGAAGATCGTTTGTCCGCCGTCGGTCCAGGCGTGGAGCGGATGGGTGAAGAGGTGACAGCGCTATTCCCAGAGGCACGGGTCGCTGTGTTGTCATCGGACCTTTATGGCTCCGCGCGCGCGATGAAGGCGCATATTGAGGAGATTGCAGAGGGCGGCTCCGATATCATCATTGGGACGCAGTTGGTGGCCAAGGGGCATAACTTTCCCAACCTCACGCTTGTCGGTGTTATTGACGCGGATTTGGGGCTGCAAGGGTCGGATCTGCGGGCGGCGGAACGAACTTTTCAACTGATGCGGCAGGTGGCTGGCCGTTCAGGACGGGCGGAGAAGCCGGGGGAGGCGTTGTTGCAGACCTATCAGCCAGAACACCCTGTGATCCGCGCGATTTTGGCAGGTGACGAGGAGAGCTTTTGGGCGACGGAAGCGGCGGAGCGTAAACAGGCCGGTGTGCCGCCCTATGGTCGGATGGCGGGGATCGTGCTGAGCAGTCCGAATGTCGAAGAAGCCTTGGATCTTGGCACCGACATGGCCCGCCGCGATGCACCTTTGCGCCGGATCGGGGCGCAGGTCTTTGGCCCTGCGCCTGCGCCAATTGCGCGGATCAGGGGGCGGCATCGGGTGCGTTTGCTGGTGAAGGCGGAAAAGACTGCGCCGTTGCAGCGGGCCTTGGCGGAATGGGTGGAGCAGTTCAAACTGTCCTCCAACCTGCGGATGAGCATCGATATTGATCCACATAGTTTCTATTAGGGGTCCTTATGTTCAAAGGATTTTCAGCTTTTCCGATCACGCCCGCTAACTCGGATGGCGTGGTACAGACCGATGCGTTGCAGCGTGTCTTGGCGCGGCTGGAGGGGAGTGGTGTAGCCTCTGTCGGGTTGCTGGGCAGTACGGGCACTTGCATGTTCAAGTCGTGTGCGGAGCGGCAACGCGCCGTGGCGGCGGCGCGCGAGGTGATGACCGATTTGCCGCTGATCTTGGGTGTTGGTGCGATGCGGACGAGCTAGGCTGTGGCGCTTGCCAAAGATGCGCAGGCCGCAGGAGCAGATGCGCTGTTGATGGCGCCCGTGTCCTACAACCCGCTGACAGCGGAAGAAGTGGCGCAGCACTATATGGCCGTGGCCGCCGCAACCGATCTGCCGCTTTGCATCTACAACAATCCGGGCACCACGAATTTCACATTCTCCTACGTGCTCTTGGCGCGGTTGGCGCAGATCGACACTGTGCAAGCGGTGTAAATGCCGCTGCCTGAAGATTGTGATTTTAGGTCCGTGATGGAGGCGTTGCCGGATCATTTGGAGGTCGGGTTTTCTGGCGACTGGGGCATGGCCGATGCGTTTATGAGCGGAGCAGTATCGTTCTATAGCGCAATCGCAGGGACGTGGCCCGTGCCCTTGGTGGCTTTGGAGGAGGCGGCCGTCGCTGGCGACGCGGCACCTATGCAAGCGCTAAGCGATGAATTGAGCGTGCTTTGGGACCTCTGCAAGACCGTCGGCAGTGTGCGCGTCGCGCATGCTTTGGCGCAGGAGATGGGTTTGATTACGACCAGCCTACCTCGGCCCTTGTTAGACTTTGACGGCACGGTGCGGGCGCAGGTGCGCGGGCTTGCCCAACAGCTTGGAGTCGACGCGGGCTAACGAACACCTATTTCCTTTTCCGAATACGCGTGATTGCATGCAAGGCGGAGGACCGGATCATGACAGACACCCCGATCAGAGCAGAGGTTTTGTTGCCGACGCAGGAACTGCGCGATGATCTGCCGTTCTACACCAAGGTGTTGGGGATGCGGATGGACACGATCTTTCCCGCAGATGACCCGACCACGGCGACGTTTTCTGGCCACGGTCTCAACATCCGCATCGAAAAAGGCGTAGCGGTAGAGCCTGGCGTTTTGCGTATTCTAACCGACGATGTTGCGGGGTTTGCTGACGGCGCGACGGAGCTGATGGCCCCCAATGGCACGCGGATTGAGATTGCACCGCTGACGCCTGTGGCCGATGTGCCGGTCGTGGAGCATGAATATCAGGTGCGGCGGTTGCGGGATGAGGCGCCATGGGTGATCGGGCGCGCAGGCATGCATTACCGCGACCTCATTTCCTCGCGCTTGGGTGGGGCAATCATAGCCAGCCATATTCGCATTCCCGATGGCGGGCCCGTGCCAGATCAGGTGCATTATCATACGGTCGGGTTTCAACTGATCTTTTGCTATCGTGGCTGGGTTGACCTGCTTTATGAGGATCAGGGCGAGATGATGCGTCTTCACGCGGGCAATTGCGTTACGCAGCCGCCCGGTATCCGGCACCGTGTTGTCTATGCCTCCCCCGATATAGAGGTGATAGAGGTGGGGGTTCCGGCGGAGCATGTGACCACCATCGATCATGAGATGGAACTGCCTAACGGCATGGTGAATCCTGATCGGGAGTGGGATGGGCAAAAGTTCGTGCATCACGAAAAGGACAAAGCGGTCTGGACTCCATTCCGTATCCCCGGCTTCAAATCGCGTGACACGGGCATCAGTGCTGGCACGAAGGGCGTCGCAGGCATCCATGTGGCGCAGTTTGAAGCGGGCGTAACAGCGCCGACGGTGCATGATGCGGACATCCATTTCACTTTCGTGATGGAAGGGCGCATGACGTTGCAGGCTGACGGGCAGCCATCTTCCGAGTTGGAAGCGGGGGATGCCTTCGTCATTCCACCCGGTTTGGCGACGCACTATGTCGACTGTTCGGATGATTTAGAATTGCTGGAAGTCGCCCTGCGTGGGGATTTCACGTCACAGGTTGTGGGCTGATCTGAGAGGCCCTTGAAGCCTCCACCCCGCGCCCACATCTAAGGGTCGGATCAAGGCGGGGCCAGCCATGTCAGACCTACCATACGTCGTCAT
Source organism: Cognatiyoonia sp. (assembly GCF_965661665.1). NCBI lineage: Bacteria > Pseudomonadati > Pseudomonadota > Alphaproteobacteria > Rhodobacterales > Paracoccaceae > Cognatiyoonia > Cognatiyoonia sp. The sequence goes on from NZ_CBFIEO010000002.1 coordinate 129,947, forward strand.
TATCGGAGCGGGGTTTTGGGGGCTTTCAGCGGCAAAGACGCTGGCCCAAGCACCCGTACGGGTGACGCTGATCGACAAACAGAACCACCACCTTTTCCAGCCGCTCCTGTATCAAGTGGCCACCGCTGCGCTCACCCCTGCTGACATTGCGGTGCCGGTGCGGTGGATTTTGCGCAAACAAAAGAACGCGCCGGTGGTGATGGATCGCGTGGTGGATGTGGATGCGGTGGCTCAGGTTGTTGTTACCGAGAGTGGCCAACGGATTGGCTATGATACGCTCATCATCGCGACAGGGGCGCGGCACAGCTATTTTTGGCAATGACGCTTGGGCCGAGGATGCGCCGGGATTGAAAACCTTGGATGACGCGCTGAACCTGCGGGAGAAGATCCTGACCGCATTTGAACGCGCGGAACTGGCGATGGGTGCTGATCCTGAGATAGCGAAGCGGCTGCATGCCTTTGTTGTGATTGGCGCAGGCCCAACAGGGGTCGAAACGGCTGGCGCGATCGCGGAACTGGCCCAATCGATGGCGCGGGATTTACGGAACATTCGGGCCGAGGATACCAAGGTTTTGCTGCTAGAAGGCGGGCCGCGAGTATTGCAGTCTTTCAAAGACAAGCTGTCCTGTCGGGCGGAGGCGGACTTGCAGGCGCTGGGCGTTGAGGTGCGCACCAATACGATGGTGACGGATATCAAGTACGGGCGATTGCAAACCTCCACCGGAGAGGTTTTGGCCAAAACCGTGGTTTGGGCGGCGGGCGTGCAAGCCTCCCCAGCCGCGCGGTGGTTGGGGCTTGAAGCCGGTCGCAGCGGGCATGTGTTTGTGGATACGACCTTGAGGGCCGAAGGGTTTGAGAACGTCTATGTCATCGGTGACACCGCGGACCGGATGGAGGGGGACGGCCCCGTGCCTGGTATTGCGCCTGTGGCGAAACAGATGGGCGTCTATGTCGGCAAGCGCATCGCGGCAGAGGTGCGCGGCGCGGCGTTCGACAAACCGTTCCGCTATTCCGATGCAGGCGCATTGGCAACGATTGTGCGCAACAAGGCGCTCGCAGATATTTTTGGTCTGCGGGTCACAGGCTTTATTGGCTGGATTCTGTGGGGTGCTGCCCACGTCTATTTCTTGATCGGGATCAAGAACCGGCTTTTCGTCACGCTTTAACGGATTTGGTCTTGTGTGACGTGGCAGAGCGGTGTGCGGCTTATCATGCAGCGCAGCGACTGACGATTCCCCCTCGCATCCGTCTGGGAACAGGCGTAAGCGGGGGTCATGCAGATCGTAAAATTGACAGAGGCCCGCAAGTTTCCCTGGTGGCGCAGCCCCATCGCGTTCCTAGTGCTGGCTGCAATCGCGATGCCTGTGGCGTTCAACACGTGGTCGGCGCTGCTCAATAACTTCGTCATTGAAGCCGCAAATTTCGACGGCTCTGACATTGGCTGGCTCCATACGGTGCGGGAGATACCGGGGTTCCTGGCGGTTGGTGTCATCGCGATCCTGCTTTTCATGCGGGAGCAGGTTTTGGGGGTCGTCTCCCTCTTTGTGCTGGGATTGGCGACGGCTCTGACCTCCTATTTCCCATCGATGGCGGGGATTTTGACGCTGACGATGCTGTCCTCCATCGGGTTTCATTATTACGAGACGGTCAATCAGTCGCTCCAGTTGCAGTGGATTGAGAAATCCCACGCGCCGCAGGTGATTGGCTGGCTGACAGCGGTGGGGTCAGCGGCGACCTTTGTGGCTTATGTACTGATCGTGCTGACGTGGAAGACCTATGATCTGAGCTACACGACGGTTTATTGGGCGGGTGGCGGTGTCACTATGGCCCTAGCGATCTACATGTACGTGTCCTTCCCCCAGTTTGAGGCCCCGCATCCGCAGCGCAAGCAGTTGATCCTGCGCAAGCGCTATTGGCTCTATTATCTGATGCAGTTCATGGCGGGGGCGCGGCGGCAGATTTTTGTCGTGTTCGCGGGCTTCATGATGGTGGAGCGGTTTGGTTTTGCGGTGCATGAGATCACGCAGCTCTATCTCATCAACCTTGTGGTGACGATTGTGGTAGCCCCCATGCTCGGTAAAGCTGTCGCTGTGTTTGGGGAGCGGCGGGCGCTCTTGTTCGAATACGCAGGGCTGGTGGCTGTATTCCTTGCATATGGAGGGGTGTTCTATTTCGGCTGGGGCGTGATGATCGCGGCCGCGCTCTATATCCTCGACCATATCTTCTTTGCGCTGGCCTTGGCGTTGAAGACCTATTTCCAGAAAATTGCTGATCCTGAGGATATCGCGCCGACGGCGGCCGTGGCCTTTACCATCAACCACATCGCGGCGGTCTTACTGCCTGCGATGCTTGGCTATTTATGGTTGGTGTCACCGGGCATGGTCTTCATTGTTGCGGCGTCGATGGCGGCGGTTTCGTTCTTGTTGGCATTGCTGATCCCGCGCCATCCGGAGCCGGGTTTTGAAACAATTCTCTCACGCAAGCGTGTAGCGGCGGCAGAGTAGAAACCACGGCCCCTGCGCCCTATATCTGTGGAAACTAAACAGAATGGAGACGCCCATGTTTTTCATGTCATCTGCAAAGTCCGAAATGGTTCAGCCTGACGCCGCCCTTCCAGGTCGTGCGATGGCAATCCCGACGGCGCAGAACCATTTCGTTTATGGCACGCCTTTGACGGCGGACGTGCCTGCGGGTCATGAGGTTGCGATGTTTGGCATGGGCTGTTTCTGGGGCGTCGAACGGATGTTTTGGAAGCTTGAGGGCCTCACATCCACGATGGTGGGTTATGCGGGTGGCTATACGCCGAATGCGACATATGAAGAGGTTTGCACGGGCAAGACCGGCCATAATGAGGTGGTTCGTGTCGTCTATGCCCCAAGCGTTATCACTTATGACGATCTTTTGCGGGTGTTTTGGGAAGGGCATGACCCGACCCAAGGTATGCGGCAGGGCAATGACTGTGGGACGCAGTATCGATCTGGCATTTACACCTATTCTGATGAACAGGCCGCGGCGGCTGAGGCGTCCAAGACCGGATTTGAGCTACGGCTAAAGTCGGCAGGCTACGGCGTGGTGACGACAGAGATCATTCCGGTCCCGGAGTTCTATTTTGCTGAGGAGTATCATCAGCAGTATCTCGCGAAGAACCCCAACGGCTATTGCGGGATTGGCGGAACAGGTGTGACTTGCCCTATTGGAACTGGCGCATAGCATTGTGGTTTTGACCCGCGCAGGCTAACTGAGGGGCGCAACTTTGAGGCGCCCCCCGATGCCAACATTTACAGCACTGACAACACTGACTGGTCGTGAGAAGGCTCATGCCTTGGGCGACGCTTTGGAGGCATTGCAGCCTGAACCAACGGGTGTGGGCGTGTTCGAGGTGGAGGATGGGTCCGGCGTTTGGGAAGTGGGTGCTTATTTTACCGAAACACCGGATCAAGCAGGGCTCGCCATTCTGGCGACGATGCATGACGCGAAGCCCTTCGCCGTTTCAGAACTGCCGGAGCAAGACTGGGTCGCAAAGGTGCGCCGCGAGTTGGCACCGGTCGAGGCTGGCCGTTTCTTCGTCTATGGCAGTCATGACACTGATAAGTTGCCCGGAGACCGAATCCCGCTGCTGATTGAGGCGGCGATGGCCTTTGGCACGGGGCATCACGGGACGACATTAGGGTGCCTGCGCGCGTTTGATGCGTTGTTGGAAACAGGATTTGTGCCCCAGAACGCCATTGATGTTGGATGCGGTACGGCCGTGCTGGCAATGGCCGCAGCGCATGTGTCACCCAATGTGGTGCTGGCCAGCGACATCGATCCTGTGGCCGTTGACGTAGCGTCAGCAAATGTGGCGGCAAACGGGCTGACGGGCCGTGTGATAAGTTTGGTGGCGATGGGCATGGATGATGCTGCAATCCAATCTGCCGCGCCGTTCGACCTCATCTTCGCCAATATATTAAAGGGTCCACTGATCGCGCTCGCCCCAGATTTGGCGAAGGCGACAGAGGACGGAGGCTTCGTGATTCTATCGGGGATTTTGAACGAGCAAGCCGACGAAGTGATCGACGTTTATACCCGGAATGGGTTCAATCTTATCGAGCGCCAGATGATTGTTGACTGGACCACGCTGTGCATGCGCAGGAATGGTGCGTAATCGTCCAATTTGAACAGTGTTTTCAGCATTTGTCCAAATGTTGACAAATTCTTTAGGGCATACTGTCCAGCACATGTGGCAATGTGGGAGCAAAAGTAATGTCGGTCGTTCAAACACCTTTTAACAAACGCTTGCGCAAGATTTTTCGTGATTACCAGCGCATGAGCCAAGGCGCCACACATGTGATGCGCGCGGATGGTTTGGTCGTTGCGCAACCACGACTTTACAACCTACGTTTCCCACTGCGCGGTATTCTCTTGATTGTTGGCGCAGCGAACTTCTTCAAAGCTTTCATCCTCGCCACATTGGGCAACTTTGTCTACAGTGAGAAGATTGCAACCTTTGCTGAAGGGTCTGCGGTTGAGCGTTTGGGTGATGCAGCCAGATTTTATTACTGTTGAAACGGCGCAGTTTATGAACGGGATCGGCCTTTAAATCCATCAGACCCCACCACGATGAAACGCCCTGTCGGACAGGGCGTTTTTTTGAGAAAAGGTCGCCCTGCAAAGGTGCATCGCGGCCTTTTGGTTTGGGGTCGAAGGGCTGTCTTAGACTTTTGTGATGTCTTTGATGTCGCCGTAACACAGGCCGATGTCTTCCAACTCACGGACTGTGAGTTTGTAGAGCGCTTTGCGTGTTGCGCGCGCGTCTTTCAGCGCAATCAGATATGCGAAAGCGTCTGAAAATAGGCGTGTGACACGACCAGTAGACGAAAAGGTGACAGAACGGTTGGTATCAAAAGCGGCCATTGCCTCACTCCTATATTTGTGGTGCGACGCTTGTGGCCGCGGTTTCTTTTTCAAGGGGCGACCTATGCCACTGACCGGGGTTTCACCATTGCTATTTGGTCATGCCCAGTATGCGTCTTCAGAATGCCTAATTTTTGAGCGAGCATTGCCCCAAAGCCCTTAGATTGCTTGGCTTTTGCGATGCGGGATTTGGAAGGATTCGCGCGGGTGTGGCATTCAGCTTGGATTATGTTCGCGTTTTGTGCTAACCGTTGCGCAACAACAAGAACGAGCAGGGGGCGCGGATGCGCGTTTTGGGAATTGACCCCGGATTGCGGAACATGGGCTGGGGCGTGATTGACGTCTCAGGCAGCCGGATTACGCATGTGGCCAATGGCGTCTGTCATGGCGTGGGGGTGGAGCTTGGCGACCGCCTGTTGGCGCTGTTTGAGGCGCTGGGCGATGTGTTGCACACCTATCAGCCGGAGACGGCGGCGGTTGAACAAACCTTCGTCAACAAGGACGGGGCGGGGACGCTGAAACTGGGCCAAGCGCGCGGGATCGCGATGCTGGCACTGTCGCAGGCGGGCTTGCCGATTGGGGAGTATGCCCCGAATGCGGTGAAGAAAGCCGTCGTGGGTGTAGGCCATGCGGATAAAAACCAGATCGCCCATATGGTGAAGATGCAGTTGCCGGGGGTGAAGATCTTCGGCGCGGACGCCGCTGACGCCTTAGCGATTGCGATTTGCCATGCGCATCACGCGCAATCGGCAGGTTGTTTGGATCAAGCCTTGGCAAAGGCCAGCGCATGATCGGGAAAATCGCCGGACGGCTGGAATACCGCGCGGAAGATCACGTACTGATCGACGTGCGAGGTGTCGGCTATATCGTCTATGTCTCAAGCCGCGTGATGGCGGGGTTGCCCAGCAATGGGGAGGCCATAGTGCTTTATACCGATTTGCTGGTCCGGGAAGATAACCTTCAGATTTTCGGCTTCACGACACTGGTGGAGAAAGAGTGGCATCGGTTGCTGATGTCCGTGCAGGGCATTGGTGCGAAGGCATCCATGGCGATCTTGGGGACATTGGGGGCCGATGGGGTCAGCCGTGCGATAGCGCTGGGCGATTGGAACGCGATTGCGAAAGCCAAAGGCGTTGGTCCAAAAACAGCGCAGCGGGTGTCGATCGAATTGAAAGACAAAGCGCCAAGCGTCATGGCGATGGGCGGCACAGTGGCCGAAGCTCTAGGCGATGATGCTGTTTTAGAACAGTTGGAGGCCGCGCGGCCCATGCCAAGCGCCCCGAAAGCCAACCCCGCGCAGGCGGAGGCTTTGTCTGCCTTGGTCAACCTTGGATACGCGCCCGGTGAGGCGGCGAGTGCTGTGGCTGAGGCAGTGGGCGCTGACCCAGACGCGGACACATCTGCCCTTATTCGCGCTGCCTTGAAGCTTTTGGCGCCGAAAGGGTAAGGGATGGATATGTCCGAACCTGATCCGACCCTCCGGCCAGAGCGCCAAGCCGAAGACGCAGACCGCGCATTGCGTCCGCAGTCGCTGGATGAGTTCATCGGTCAAAAAGATGCCCGCGCCAACCTCAATGTCTTTATTGAAAGCGCCAAGCGGCGGGGGGAGGCGATGGATCACGCACTGTTCCACGGCCCGCCCGGTTTGGGTAAGACGACGCTGGCGCAAATCATGGCACGGGAGTTGGGCGTGAATTTCCGCATGACCTCTGGCCCTGTGTTGGCGAAGGCGGGTGATCTAGCGGCGATCCTGACGAACCTTGAAGCGCGCGATGTGCTCTTTATTGATGAAATCCACCGTTTGAATCCAGCGGTGGAAGAGGTGCTTTATCCCGCGCTGGAAGATTTTGAGTTGGACCTTGTGATTGGCGAAGGGCCAGCCGCACGGACCGTGCGGATTGAGTTGCAACCCTTCACCTTGGTGGGTGCGACGACGCGGCTTGGCTTGCTGACAACACCGCTGCGGGATCGGTTTGGCATCCCGACGCGGCTTGAGTTCTATGACGTTGACGAATTGCACGAAATCGTCACGCGCGGGGCGCGGTTGATGGGTGCGCCTGCCGATGACGCAGGCGCGCGGGAGATTGCAAAGCGCGCACGCGGCACGCCGCGGATTGCGGGACGATTGCTCCGCCGTGTTGTCGACTTTGCAGTGGTTGAGGGCGATGGCCGCGTGACGCAAGCGATTGCTGACCTTGCCTTGACGCGGTTGGGTGTCGATCATTTGGGTCTGGATAACGCGGACCGGAGGTATCTGCGCTTGATCGCCGAAAGCTACGTCGGCGGTCCGGTGGGGGTAGAGACGATGTCAGCCGCCCTGTCGGAAAGCCGTGACGCGCTGGAAGAGGTGATCGAGCCTTATCTGTTGCAAAAGGGCCTGATTCAGCGCACACCCCGCGGACGGATGCTGGCCCAAGCGGCGTGGACCCATTTGGGGATTGCCCCGCCTAAAGGCCAAAGCGAACTGTTTGAATAAGGGATCGCCGGTTTGTGGTGATCTGAACGTCGAAGGCCCTGCGCAATGCTCACGGACAAAGACATCGCTGCCTATTTCACACGCAAGGATGGGACATACCTTTGCGCCCGTTGGGGGCGGCCGATTGCGCCGGTTGTTTTTGGCGTGGATGAGAAAAGCCTTGAGGTCTTTAAAGCCGCGATTGAGGCGTTAACGGTCCTTGCCAATCACAAGATGGCGGAGACGGACCCAGAGCTGGGTGCCAACCTCATGGTCTTTTTCTGCAAGGATTGGTCTGTACTGGGGGAGGTACCACACCTCGATAAGCTGGTGCCTGACCTGCAAATCCTGATCAAACGGCTGATCAAATCTGATGCCAACCAATACCGCATCTTTCGGTTTGAGGAGGATGGCGCGATCAAGGCCGCGTTCGTGTTTCTGCGGCTGGATGAGCATATGGCTAACGCCACGGCAGACACAATAGCGCTGAGCCAAGCGACACAGACCATCCTGCTGTGGTCCGACACCGCGTTCATAGATGCCTCACCTTTGGGGATTGTTGAGAATAAAGCCGTACTGAAACCAGATATAGCGGACATCATTCGTACGGCCTATGATCCGTCCTTGCCCGCTGTGGCCCAAGACCCCAGCCATGCGATGCGGATGGCGGCCCGATTGTTGGTGCGCCAATGACCCATCGATTGCCAGTGCGCGTCTATTACGAGGACACCGACATGGGTGGGATCGTCTATTACGCCAACTACCTGAAATATATTGAACGCAGCCGCTCCACCTTAGTGGGGGAGTTGGGGCTCGACCAGAAGAAGATGAAGGACGAGGACGCGATCGTCTTCGTCGTGGTGCGGGTTGAGGCGGACTATCTACGCCCTGCGCGGCTGGATGACGAGTTAGAGATTGTGACGACCCATCATGCGGCGTCCCCGATGCGCTGGGTTTTTGATCAGGACGTGATGCGTGGCGACGAACTGTTGTTCCGTGCTAAGGTCACAGCCGTGTGCATGACGACAGAGGGTAAGCCTGTGCGGCTTCCGGCGGAACTTCGCGCAAAACTGACGTAAGATTTCGGCCCATTTCAGCATTGTGACCGCTTCTTTCATTCCTTTTCATCGCAGACTGGTTTAGTTTTGCCGCAACAGAGCCCTAAAATCGGGCCGTAGACAGAGCAGGCAAATGGAAGCAGCAACCGACTTTACCATGTGGGCGCTATTCGCGCGCGCCACATTGACCGTGAAAATCGTGATGATCATGCTGATCTTTGCATCGTTTTGGTGCTGGGCTGTGATCATCGACAAACTCCGCCAGTACCGCAAAGCCCGCCGCGATGCGGAGATTTTTGATATGGCGTTTTGGTCGGGGGAGCCTCTGGACGGGCTTTACGACCAGATCGGGGCCAACCCGCGCGGTGCGTCAGAAACGATCTTTGCCGCAGGTATGATGGAATGGCGGCGTAGTCACCGACAGGATGGGGAGCTGATTGCCGGTGCCCATGCGCGGATCGACAGGTCGATGGATTTGGCGATTGCCAAAGAAGCGGGGCTTTTGCAAAAAGGTTTGCCTGTGTTGGCGACCGTTGGATCAACCGCGCCTTTTGTTGGTCTATTCGGGACGGTCTGGGGCATCATGAACGCTTTTATCGAGATTGCGGAGCAGCAGAACACCAACCTTGCCGTCGTCGCCCCCGGTATTGCAGAGGCGTTGTTAGCCACCGGTCTTGGTCTTTTGGCCGCGATCCCGGCGGTTGTGTTCTACAACAAACTCTCTGCTGACAGTGACAGCGTGATTGCGGGCTATGAGGCTTTCGCCGACGAATTCTCCACCATCCTCAGCCGCCAGTTGGACAGCTAGGGATGGGAGCCGGTATCATGAAATCATCTGGCGGCGGGGGCGGCAGACGGCGCCGCCGCAGTGCCACGCGCACCCCCCCGATGTCGGAGATCAACGTCACGCCGTTCGTCGATGTGATGCTCGTGCTGCTCATCATCTTTATGGTGGCCGCACCCTTGCTGACGGTCGGGGTGCCCGTGCAAATGCCGGAGACGGCGGCGAACGCGCTACCGACCGATCAGGAAGAACCGTTGACTGTGAGCATTCAGGCTGATGGCAGTCTGGCCATACAGAACACGGAGATTTCCGAAGGTGAGTTGATCACACATCTTCGCGCAATTGCAGCGGAGCGGGACAGTGACCGGATATTTCTGCGTGCAGATGGGGCCAACGATTGGACTCGTGTGGCTCAGGTCATGGGTGCGCTGGATGCGGCTGGCTTTTCCAACATCGGGCTTGTGACCGACATTGGCGGGCCGACCTTCACCGGGTCTGACGGGTAAGGCATGCGCTCTCTCGGGGCTTACATTTCGGGCATCGGACACACCGGCCTTGTGCTTTGGCTGATCTTGGGCTGGGGGCTTGAGGCCGACCCGCTTCCGGTTGAAGTGTCAGATGTCAGCGTAATTTCAGGCGAAGACTACGCCGCTTTGGTGCGGGCAACTTCTCCCAATCCTGGGGTGGAGGAGCCCGACAGCCTGACCCAGCCCGTGATTGATGAGCCTCCTATAGCGCCGGAGCCCGAAGTGGAGCTAGAGCCGTTGCCCGTGCCGGACATAGTCGAGCCGCCAGTGGAAGAAACACCGCCTCCAGACGCGCCCGAACCGCCTGCGCCTGTCGCAGATGTGACCAATGAGGTACCGGAATTGCCGTCGCCTGATGTGGAAGAGCAGCTGGAGATTTCCGAAGAGATCGTGACGGACACGCCCAACGCGGCGCCCGCGCAGGTGATTGCACCCAGTCAGGTGCCGCAGCCAGAAAGAGATGCGCCTGTGTCAGTGGACACGACGCCTGCCGTGCGGCCAGAGGAGCCGGTGGATGAGGTGCCGGTAGAGGAGCCGGAGCAGACGACGTCGGCGGAAGACACAGCGCAGACCACATCGGTTGAGAATGTCGAGGTGTCGGGCGCAGTGGAGAAATCCGTGCGGCCTGCCGCCCGCCCCAGCCGCCCGACGCTGGAGCCAGATCCCGAACCGGTTGAAGCCGCAACGCCGACCGAAGCGCCTGACAGCACAGATGCCATCAATGACCTCATCGCGGGTGTCGTGGGTGACGATGCAGCGGTGGACGAAGGGCCGCCAATGACGGGATCGGAGCGGGATGCGTTCCGCTTGGCCGTGAACCGCTGTTGGGTTGTCGATACAGGCGCCGCGTCCGCCAATGTGACCGTCGAAGTGGGCTTTTCCCTGTCGCGCAACGGCAAAGTTGAGAGTGGTCTGACCCTGATTTCCGCGACCGGTGGCGATAGTGCTGCGCAACGGGCCGCGTTTGAGGCGGCGCGGCGGGCGATCTTGAGATGTCAGAGCGGGGGGTACGATCTGCCCGCCGACAAATACGGACAATGGAAAGACGTGGTGATCACCTTTGACCCGACAGGGATGCGTCTGAGGTGATAGAAGTCGCAATAAGATGCGCAAGTTTTAGCTTTCCCTTCTGGGAGTTTGGCTTTTTTGCGTAAGGATGAAACCACCGGGTAAAAATCCGGGCAGAAAGGACAAGACTATGTTGAAGCGGTTGTTGAGCATTTTCGTGATGTGCCTGTTCGCAGGGCTGGCATCGGCGCAAAGCGGGCCTTTGCGAATTGAAATCACTGACGGTGTGATAGAGCCGCTGCCATTCGCGCTTCCCACTTTTCAGGCTGAAACGGTAGGGGCAGAGGGTGTTGCGGCCGATATCGGTCGGCTTGTGTCGCAGGATTTGGTCAACACGGGGCTCTTTCGCGCCATTTCCCCTGATGCGTTTATCAGCACACCTGCGTCCTTCTCGGCGTCCATTGCTTTTGCTGATTGGCGCGCGATCAATGCGCAGGCGTTGATCACCGGCGCGGTGGCGGTCAGCGGCGATCAGGTGATCGTGAAATTCCGCCTCTACGACGTGTTCGCTGGTGAAGAGCTGGGCGATGGCTTGCAGCTCGTGGGCACTGTGCAGGGCTGGCGGCGTTTGGGTCACAAGGTGGCTGATGCGGTCTACAGCCGGGTCACGGGTGAGGGCGGCTATTTCGACAGCCGCGTTGTCTTTATTGCGGAGAGTGGCCCCAAGGATAACCGGCAAAAGCGCGTGGCGATCATGGATTATGACGGGGCCAATGTGCAGTATCTAACGGATGTAGGCTCCATCGTTTTGGCGCCGCGGTTTTCCCCCACCGGCGACCGCGTGCTTTACACCAGCTACGCCTCCGGCTTTCCGCGCATCAACGTGCTTGATGTGGCCAATGTAGGGCGTCGGGAGTTGAGCACCGCCCCGGGGGAGATGTCATTCTCCCCACGGTTCTCACGCGATGGGTCGAAGGTGATCTATAGCCTGATCAATGGCGGCAACACTGACCTCTTCATGACGGATTTGGGCAGCGGGCAGCATATCCGGCTGACTTCCGCCCCGTCTATTGAAACCGCGCCGAGCTTTAGCCCAGATGGGTCGCAGATCGTCTTTGAAAGCGACCGGTCTGGTACGCAGCAGCTTTACATCATGTCGGCCAGCGGTGGGGAGCCGCGCAGGATTTCCTTTGGCCAAGGGCGCTATGGCAGCCCCGTCTGGTCGCCGCGCGGGGATCAGATCGCCTTCACCAATCAGGAGAGTGGGCGTTTTCACATTGGTGTGATGCGCACCGATGGATCGGAGGAGCGGTTGCTTTCGACCTCCTTCTTAGACGAAAGCCCGACGTGGAGCCCGAACGGTCGTGTGATCATGTTTATGCGCGAAACGCAGGGTGCTGGTGGGACGGCCTCGCTCTATAGTATCGACATCGCGGGGCGCACGCAGCCGCGCCAAGTGCTGCTGGAAAGCGGTGCATCTGACCCTTCATGGGGACCTTTACAGCCTTGAATCATGGCTCTGCATCAGTGATGGTTCATTCCAACACCCAACGAAAACGACAAAAAGCGGTAGGACAGGATGATTTCAACAAGAACAACAACGGCGCTATTGTTGATCGCCACTTTGGCCACGACGGCCTGTACACGGCCAGATCGCTTTGGCGGTGGCGGGGCCAATGGTGCGGGTGTCACGGACAACAGTGCGCTGACTGGCGCGGCGGATCCAACTAGCCCGCAGTATTTCTCCCAAACCATTGGGGACCGCGTTTTGTTCGCTGTGGATCAGTCGACGTTGACGGCTGCAGGTCAGGCGACGCTGGATGGGCAGGCCAACTGGCTGATGATCAACACCGATTATCTGGCCATCATTGAAGGCCATGCGGATGAGCAGGGCACGCGGGAATACAACGTCGCCCTGGGTGCGCGTCGTGCCAATGCTGTTCGGGAATATCTAATCTCCCGTGGGGTTGAGGGGTCACGCCTGCGTACGATTTCCTACGGCAAGGAGCGTCCGGTCGAGGTCTGCTCTGACGAGAGCTGCTATTCCCAGAATCGCCGCGCTGTGACAATCATCTCTGCAGCTGGATTGAGCTAAAGGGAAATTGATGGTGCTGCAGTTAACTCTTGCTTGTGTTTTGGCGCTTGCTGCGCCCTCTGTCTCCTTCGCGCAGGGTGAGACGTTGGCCGATATTCGGCAGCAGCTTTCCGTGCTTTACGTGGAGATCCAAAAGCTACGGGGGGAGCTGTCGACCACGGGCGAATTAACGACCGGCGTGGCGGGGAACACCCCGCTTGATCGGTTGAACGCGATTGAAGAGCAATTGCAACGCCTGACGTCCAAGTCTGAAGAGCTGGAGTTTCGGATCAATCGCATCACTGTTGATGGTACCAACCGCATCGGTGATCTGGAGTTCCGTCTGTGCGAGTTGGAAGAAGGCTGCGACATCGGCCAATTAGGAGACACGCCCTTCTTGGGCGGCATCGACAACGAAGTCAGCGTGCCAGCGGCGGACGGGTCGAACGATACTGGCGGCCCGGCTGTGGCCGTCGGTGAGCAAGCTGATTTTGACGGTGCGCAACAGGCGCTGGCCTCCGGCGATTTCCGTGGAGCAATCGAACAGCTGACAGCCTTCAATGCGGCTTATCCTGGCTCATCTTTGGCGGCACGCGCGGCCTTGTTGCGCGGTCAGGCGTTGGAAGGTGTGGGCGAGATGACCAACGCAGCGCGCGCCTATTTAGAGAGCTTTTCAGGCGATCCGACAGGGTCCGTCGCACCAGAAGCGCTTTACAAGCTGGGCTTTTCACTGGGCGCTTTGGGACAGACGCAAGACGCTTGCCTGACTTTGGGCGAGGTGGAAATCCGCTTCCCTGGCACGGATGCGGTGCTTGAGGCGCAGTCCAGCATGCGGAACTTCGGCTGTCAGTGACGGATCAGACGTCGATTGAAGTGCGTGTCTTAAAGACGCTCGAAACCATCCCTCAGATTTCGTTAGAAACCGCGCGGTTTGGTCTTGCTGTTTCGGGCGGTGGGGACTCTGTCGCGATGCTGCATTTGATGGCGGGCGTCGTCGGGCCGCGCCGATTGTCGGTGATGTGCGTCAATCATGGCTTGCGGCCTGAGGCGGGGGAGGAAGTCGCGCTCGTCGAGGCACAATGCGCCGGGCTCGGCATCGCGTTTGACGCTCGCGAGTGGCGGTATGACGGCACGGGGAACCTGCAAGCAGCTGCGCGGGCCGGTCGGTGGGATGTTCTGCGGGCTTGGGTGGAAGAGCAGGCGTTTGATGCCGTTTTGATGGGGCATACGGCGGATGACGAGGTTGAGACGTTCCTGATGCGTCTGTCACGCGGGTCCGGTGTGGATGGACTGTCTGGGATGAAGGTGGCAACCATGCGCGATGGTGTGCGCATTGTCCGGCCACTGCTGCAATGCGGGCGGGCGGAGTTGCGAGACTGGTTGACGGCGCGCGAGATTGTTTGGGCCAATGATCCGTCGAATGATGATGACAGCTATGACCGCGTGAAGGCCCGCAAGATGCTGGATCACTTGGCAGAGCTTGGCCTGACGCAAAAGCGGGTTTTGCAGACTGTCGCGCATATGGCGGATGCGGCGGCGATTGTGGACCGCGCGATGCTGGGGTTTGTCAAGAACCATGTGGTTCAGGAACAGGGAGACTTGGTTTTTACAACGGCCTTTGAGAGCCAAGCAGACAAAGCGCTGTTGCAACGGATCTTGGTCGCGGGTCTGCAATGGGTTTCCGGCACTGCGTACAAGCCACGGCTTGAGAGTGTGCGGGACAGCTTCGCGTCTGCGCTCAATCGACAGGTGGTGACTTTGGCGGGCTGCGTGCTGATCCCTGAGGGTGGAAAGCTGCGATTGACGCGCGAGTTGCGGGCCTGTGAAAGCAGGGTCAGCCCGCATGAAACGGGTGAAACCTCATGGGATCGGCGCTGGTTGGTTGTGGGGCCTGAGGGCAACGCAAACGTGATCAAAGCCGTGGGTGAGGCGGGTCTGGCGCAGTGCCCCGACTGGCGCGATGCCGGATTGCCCCGCAAATCCGCGATGGCCACGCCCGCAATTTGGTTGGATGAGACCCTTATTGCCGCCCCAATTCTTGGATACGGCACGGGCTGGTCGGCACGAATTGTCGCGGATTTTGCTGATTGGCTGGTTACGCATTGAAGATCGCGCGGAAGCCTCTATTTTAAGGGAAACTGTTTCGCGCCCATGAGTGGCGCTTCGCTATTTCCTCTGATGAAGGAGTGTCGCCTTGGTCAACGCACGTAATGTCGTCTTTTGGGTCGTATTGTTCGTCCTCTTGTTGGCGCTGTTTAACCTCTTTAACAGCAGTAGCGCGACCGGCGCATCTAACGCACGGTCATATTCTGATTTTGTCGAGGCGGTGGACAACAATGAAGTCGCGCAGGTGGAGCTGGATGGTGAGCAGGTGCGCTATCGCGGCACCAACAACCAAAACTATGTGACCATCAAGCCGGAAGATGCGGCGATCACCGATCTGCTGATCACAAAGGGCATCCCTGTGACGGTCGAAAGCCAAGAGCAATCCGGCCTTCAGACGTTCCTAGTGGGTCTTTTGCCGTTTATCCTGCTGATCGGCGTCTGGATTTACTTCATGAACCGCATGCAAGGCGGTGGCCGTGGCGGGGCGATGGGCTTTGGCAAATCCAAAGCGAAATTGCTGACCGAAAAGCAAGGCCGCGTGACGTTTGACGACGTTGCGGGCATCGATGAAGCCAAGGAAGAGCTTGAAGAAGTGGTCGAGTTCCTGCGCAACCCGCAGAAATTCTCACGCCTTGGTGGCAAGATTCCAAAAGGTGCGCTGCTTGAGGGCCCTCCCGGTACCGGTAAGACGCTTTTGGCCCGTGCCATCGCGGGTGAGGCGGGTGTGCCGTTCTTCACCATCTCTGGCTCTGACTTTGTCGAAATGTTCGTGGGTGTGGGTGCGTCCCGTGTCCGTGACATGTTTGAACAGGCCAAGAAGAACGCGCCATGCATCGTATTTATTGACGAAATTGACGCCGTGGGCCGGTCCCGTGGCGCAGGCTATGGCGGTGGCAACGACGAACGGGAGCAGACGCTGAACCAGCTTCTGGTTGAGATGGATGGTTTTGAGGCCAATGAAGGCGTCATCATTATCGCGGCAACCAACCGGAAAGACGTTTTGGACCCTGCGCTGTTGCGTCCGGGCCGCTTCGACCGTCAGGTCACGGTAGGCAACCCAGACATCAAAGGGCGCGAAAAGATCTTGGGCGTGCATGCGCGCAAGACACCGCTTGGCCCAGATGTGGATCTGCGGATTATCGCACGCGGTACGCCAGGCTTCTCTGGTGCGGACCTTGCCAACCTCGTGAATGAGGCGGCCTTGGGCGCGGCCCGTGTTGGACGCCGCTTTGTTGCGATGGTCGATTTCGAACAGGCGAAAGATAAAATCCTGATGGGGGCAGAGCGCCGGAGCATGGTGCTGACCCAAGACCAGAAGGAAAAGACAGCCTACCACGAAGCGGGCCACGCCATCGTTGGCATGGCGCTTGAGAAGTGTGATCCGGTCTACAAAGCCACGATCATCCCGCGCGGCGGTGCCTTGGGGATGGTGATGAGCTTGCCTGAAATGGACAAGCTGCAGATGTTCAAGGACGAAGCGCACCAAAAGATCGCAATGACCATGGCGGGCAAAGCCGCAGAGATCATCAAGTATGGCGAGGAAAGCGTGTCTTCCGGTCCTGTGGGCGACATCATGCAAGCGTCGCAATTGGCGCGGGCTATGGTGATGCGCTACGGCATGTCTGACAAAGTGGGCAACGTCGACTATCAGGAAGCGGCGGCCGGCTATCAGGCCAATGGTGGTGCGGGTGGCTTCTCCATTTCTGCGGGTACTAAGGAGCTGATCGAGGAAGAAGTGAAGCGCTTCATTGATGAAGGCTACGAGCTCGCCTACAAAATCCTGACTGAAAAGAACGAAGAGTTCGAGCGTCTGGCGCAGGGCTTGTTGGAATATGAAACGCTGACAGGCGACGAGATTGAGCGCGTCGTGCGCGGTGACCCGCCGCATGTGGATGAGGATGAGGACGACAACAAGCCTGACTCCGGCAGTGCGCCAAGCCTGACCGCGGTTCCAAAGACCATGCCGAAGAAGCCACGCGCCTCTGATGGCGGGATGGAGCCAGAACCAACCTAAGATCGCAAAGCCGCCCCACGGGGCGGCTTTCTTCTTTCAGGGGGGGCTGGTTGCAGTCCTATGCGGCTGTTGTACGATGACTCCGACACTGAATGACGCCTGCAACGCCAGCACTCATACTGACCGAGCATTACCGTGAGATCACATGGCTGGGCCATATGACCGCGCGCAAGGAGCCCGGGATTGATGGCGTCGCGGTCGAGGCGTTGGAGCTTGGGTTTGATGGGTTGGACGGTGCACCTTACGGCGGGCGCAAACGACCGTCATGCAGTCGCGTGAAAGCCCAGCACCCGAAGGGCACTGAGATTGCCAACGTCCGGCAGTTGTCCATTGTGAGTGCGGAAGAACTGGAGTGGATTATGGCAGAGATGGAGTTGGAGCACCTCGATCCCGCATGGTTGGGCGCAACCGTTGTTGTCCGCGGCATCCCCGATTTCACGCATATCCCACCCTCTGCACAGCTCCAGACGAAGGGCGGCAAGACACTGTTTGTTGATATGGTGAATTTGCCCTGCCACCAGCCGGGGCTGGCTGTAAAGCGACACTACGCGGACGCGGGCAAGCTCTTCAAAGCAGCAGCGAAGGACCGGCGGGGTATCACAGCTTGGGTCGAACGGTCCGGACCTCTGCGGATCGGGGACCGTTTGCGGCTGCATATTCCCGCTCAACGCGGCTGGGCGCCGGACGCCGCCTAAGTCGCATTTCCGTTTCCCATGCGAAACGTTTGCCCTTTGAATCGACGATTCCTGCGGGTTTTGTGTCGTAAATACGGTCCGTATATCTTTGCATGCAGTTTAGCGTCGGCGCAATTACTGCTTGAAGACCAACGGCTGAGGGACCGAACATGAGCTATAAATCCGACATCGAGATTGCCCGGGAGGCCCAAAAGCGCCCGATCCAAGAAATTGGTGACAAGCTGGGTATCCCTAGCGAACACCTGCTGCCCTACGGCCATGACAAAGCGAAGGTGAGCCAGGATTTCATCAACTCCACGAAGTCCCGCGACGACGGCAAGCTGATCCTTGTGACCGCGATCAACCCGACGCCTGCTGGTGAAGGTAAGACCACAACAACTGTTGGTCTGGGCGATGGTCTGAACCGCATTGGCAAGAACGCGATGATCTGTATCCGCGAAGCCTCGCTCGGCCCGAACTTCGGGATGAAAGGTGGCGCCGCTGGTGGTGGTTATGCCCAAGTTGTGCCGATGGAAGAGATGAACCTGCACTTCACAGGCGACTTCCACGCGATCACATCTGCGCACTCTTTGCTGTCTGCCATGCTCGACAACCACATCTATTGGGGCAACGAGCAAGAGATTGACGTGCGTCGCGTGCAGTGGCGTCGCGTGGTCGACATGAACGACCGTGCGCTGCGCCAGATCACAGCCTCCTTGGGTGGCGTGGCCAACGGCTTCCCACGTGAAGCGGGCTTTGACATCACGGTGGCATCTGAGGTGATGGCGATCTTGTGTCTGGCGACCGACCTCAAAGACCTAGAGAAGCGTTTGGGCGATATGATTGTGGCCTACCGCCGCGACCGCAGCCCCGTATTCTGCCGTGATATCAAGGCAGAAGGCGCGATGACGGTGCTCTTGAAAGATGCGATGCAGCCAAACCTTGTGCAGACGTTGGAAAACAACCCGGCCTTTGTCCACGGCGGCCCGTTTGCCAATATCGCACACGGCTGTAACTCCGTCATTGCGACAACGACCGCTTTGAAACTGGCCGACTATGTCGTGACGGAAGCAGGCTTTGGCGCGGACTTGGGTGCTGAGAAGTTCCTAAACATCAAGTGCCGCAAAGCGGGCCTCTTCCCCTCCGTGGTGGTCTGTGTGGCCACGGTGCGTGCAATGAAGATGAACGGTGGGGTCGCGAAAGCCGACCTTGGTGCGGAGAATGTGGATGCAGTGAAGGCCGGCTGCCCGAACCTTGGCCGTCACATCGAAAACCTCAAGTCATTTGGTGTGCCCGTGGTGGTTGCAATCAACCACTTCGTCACGGATACGGATGCAGAAGTGAACGCGGTGAAGGAATTCGTTGCCAGCCAAGGTGCTGAGGCGGTTCTGTCACGTCACTGGGAGTTGGGATCCGAAGGCTCCGCCGATTTGGCGACGAAAGTTGCTGAACTGGCCGATGCGGATACGGCGAACTTTGCACCGATCTACCCCGATGAGATGCCACTGGCCGAAAAGATCCAGACGATCTGCAAGCGTATTTACCGCGCGGATGAGGCGCTGATGGATCAGAAGATCCGCGATCAGTTGAAGCTTTGGGAAGAGCAAGGCTATGGCAAACTGCCGGTCTGTATGGCGAAAACGCAATATTCCTTCTCCACCGATCCGACGCTGCGCGGCGCGCCAACAGGGCATTCTGTGCCTGTGCGGGAAGTGCGCTTGTCGGCGGGTGCAGGTTTCATCGTCGCGGTCTGTGGTGAGATCATGACCATGCCGGGCCTGCCACGCGTGCCATCTGCGGAGAACATTCGCTTGAACGAAGACGGACAGATCGAAGGTTTGTTCTAAAGACTTGGATGGTGGGTGACGCGCGGCTGCGTCGACGCCCCACCCGCCATCCCAATGCCTCCCGGCGGGCGGCATTTTTTGCGAGAGAAGGTAGACGATGACGGCGAAAGTGATTGATGGGAAAGCCTTTGCGGCCGAGGTGCGCGGGCAGATTTCTGAGCATGTAGCGCGGCTGAAGGATGAAAATGGCATCACGCCTGGGCTGGCAGTTGTGCTGGTAGGCGAAGATCCGGCGAGCGAGGTCTATGTCGCGGCCAAGCACAAGCAGACGGTTGAAGTGGGTATGGCCTCCTTCGAGCATAAATTGCCAGCGGATGTGTCCGAAGAAGAGCTTTTTGCGCTCATTGATAAGTTGAATGCGGACCCGACAGTGCATGGTATTCTTTGCCAGTTCCCCGTGCCAGATCATTTGAGCGAGCGGGCTATTGTGGCGCGGATTGATCCCAACAAAGATGTCGACGGGTTGAGCGTTGTAAACGCGGGGCTCTTGGCCTCTGGCGAAAAAGGCCTTGTGTCCTGCACGCCATTGGGGTGTCTGATGCTGCTGCGCGATCAAGTGGGCAATATGTCCGGCAAGGAAGCGGTTGTGATTGGGCGGTCAAACCTGTTTGGCAAGCCGATGGGGCAGCTTTTGCTGCAGGAGAACTGCACGGTCACCATCGCGCATTCGCGCACCGCTGCTCTGTCAGAGGTGTGCCGCCGCGCCGATATTCTAATCGCCGCTGTCGGGCGCGCCGAAATGGTTAAGGCGGATTGGGTCAAGCCGGGAGCGACTGTCATCGATGTGGGCATCACCCGCATTCCGCATCCGGACAAGCCGGACAAGACAAAGCTGTTGGGCGATGTGGCCTATGATGAGGTTGCGGGTGTTGCAGATGCGATTACCCCAGTGCCAGGTGGCGTGGGGCCGATGACCATTGCCTGTCTGTTGGCCAACACGCTTACCGCGTGCTGTCGCGCTCATGGCCTGTCAGAGACGAAGGGTTTGACCGCCTAAATCGTTCTTTTGCTTGAAATACCTTCGGGGTGAGCCGCATTGCGGCGACGAGCAGACAGCCCCTTAACCTGTTGCTTTGAAGGGGACTGGTATTGCTTTGCGCCCCGTCAGGATCGCTGTTGCGTCTTGCGGCATGATCCTTGTTAGCGCGGGGTCAGTGGCGCGCAGGCCGCCGGTATAGGTGCCAAAGGCCGGCAAGATGATCTGATCCGTGCTAATCAGAAACGCGGGTCGGCTGCCACCACGCGAGAGGCGACATTTCGGGTGATAGTGCCCCGAAATCTCACCCTCAGCCGCTGGTTTTGCGATGTGGCGAAAGGTCAGACCTCCAATGGTCAACTCCGCCATATGTTGGCCGCCGATCTCAATCGGGCCAGGGTCATGGTTGCCTTCGATCCAGATCCAGCGGCGGCCGGCTTGCAGGCGTGCGACATCGCGGTAGTGCATATCCGACAGCGACAGGGCCACATCAAGATCATCAAAACTGTCGCCAAGGCAGATCACTTGCGCGGGATCGAAGGTGTCGATGAGAGTGCCCAATCTGTCCAGCGTGTCTTGCGTTTCATAGGGCGGCAGCATTGCGCCGGTGCGTCGCGCGATCCGGTCAGATTTGCCGAGATGCAGGTCGGAGACGCAGAGCAGACGCTCTTTCGGCCACCACAGTGCGCCTTCAGCTAGCGCCCAGAGGGTGTGGGATTGAAATGCAAAGGCGTGATGCGTGTTCATGTTCCGTTCTTGGCATGGCCGGGCTCTTGCCGCAAGATCAGAAACCAACCCTCCAGCGGGGTTTGGATGGGCCGGCATCGATTTGGCTGAGGCCCGACGCCTCCATCAAGGCGGCGGCTTCGTCTTCCATCAGTTTGTCGCGGCCTTCGCCGTGCACGGCGACGCGGCCCACTTCCAACAGCATCGGGGCGGAGAGGGGGCTGACGCGGGAGAGGGTCAGATGATCGACACGGCCACGGGTCCGGTCCAGCATCTCTTCAATCCGGCCGAAATCGACGAGGCCGCGCATCGCTTCTTCTCTCGTGATTTGCATCATCAGGTGGTCGGGGTCGTATTTGTGGAGCGTGTCGTAGAGGATATCGCTGGAAAACGTGGCCTGACGCCCTGTTTTGCGGGCTTGGAGGGAGTTACGCTCTATCAGTCCGGCGATGGTGGCGGCGGCGCGAAAAGTCTTTTTCATCACGGCATTACCCGACAACCATTTGTCCAAACCGTCGCGCAGCCCGTCTGGTTCAAAGAGCGGGGCGGGGTTGGTGACAGGGTCCACGCTCCATATCATGGTGGCGTAGTCGGTGGCGACGAAGCCCAAGGGGCCGAGGCCTTGTTCCTCCATCCGTTGGTTGAGCAGTAGGCCGAGGGTCTGCATCGCGTTGCGGCCTGCGAAACCGTAGAACACCGTGTGCGGGCGGCCGTCACGCGGGAAGCTTTCAACCAACACACGGTCGGCGGTGGGCATTTTACTGAAACGGTGTTGCAGGTTCAGCCAATCAGCGGTGTGGCTTGGTATTCCTGTCCAATCACCCGATTGCAGCATTCTGAGGATGCGATGCTGCAGCTGGGTTGAGGTGGCGAATTTGGTGCCAAGGAAGGTCGCGATCTTTGGCTTTTTGGCGGCGTCGCGGGTCACTTGCACGGTGAGTTCGCGCATCCCGTCATAGCGGACGATTTGCCCGCCAATCAGGAAAGTGTCCCCGGGGGTGAGGGTGGCGGCGAAGCCTTCCTCAATCTCGCCGATGGGTTTGAAGGCGTTCTTGAATTTGACCTTAAGCGTGTCCGTGTCTTGGATCGTGCCGATGTTCATGCGGATGTTGCGGGCGGTGCGCGGGTCGCGCAGCTGCCATTTGCCGTCTTTTTCCAGCAGCCGTTTCCATTTGTCATAGGCGCGCAGGGCGTAGCCGCCGGTGGCACAGAATTCGAGGCAGTCGTCAAATTCCGTTCGGCTGAGGCCGCTGTAGGCGCCGACGGTGGTGACTTCGGCATAGAGCGCGTCGGCGTCGAACGGACCTGCGCAGGCGGTGATGAGGATGTGCTGACACAGCACGTCGCGCGGGCCGGGGCCTTTAGGATCGCCGTCAAGGTCGCGCTCTTTCACTGCATCAAGGGCTGCGATACATTCCACCACTTCAAAGCGGTTGGCTGGAACGATGAGCGCTTTTGAGGGGGCGTTGTAGCGGTGATTGGCGCGGCCGATACGTTGGACGAGGCGTTTGACGTTCTTTGGCGCACCGATCTGGATCACCAGATCGACGTCGCCCCAGTCGATGCCAAGGTCGAGTGAGCCGGTACAGACCACCGCCCGCAAGCTGCCGTCGACCATCGCAGCCTCAACCTTTTCACGCTGGCTGCGGTCAAGCGCGCCGTGGTGGATACCGATGGGCAGATCGTCTTCGTTGGCGAGCCAGAGGTTGTGAAAGAATAGCTCCGCCTGAGCGCGGGTGTTGTGGAAGATGAGGGTGGTTTTGTGCTTTTTGACCTCTCCCAGCACGGCGGGGATGGAATAGGCCGCACCGCCGCCCGCCCAGGGCGGGTGTTCCTCCGTCCTAAGCATTTGGATGTCGGGGTCGGGGCCGGGGTCCGCGTGCAGAATGGTGCACGGGTTTGGATGACAGGCGAGGCTTTTGGCGATGGCGGCGGGATCCTCCACCGTGGCGGAGAGGCCGACGCGTCTGAGATTCGGGGCGAGGGTTTGCAACCGTCCGAGAGCAAGCATCAACTGATCGCCGCGCTTAGATTCTTCGAGCGCGTGGATTTCATCGACGATCACCCGCTCCAACCCTTTGAAAATGCGCGGAGCGTCTTCGTGGGAGGTGAGCAGGACGAGGCTTTCGGGGGTGGTGAGCAAGATGTGCGGCGGGTCGGCGCGTTGTCTGCGCTTTTGCGTGTAGGAGGTGTCGCCCGTGCGATCTTCGATCCGAATGGGGAGGTTCATCTCCTCCACCGGTGTGCGGAGGTTGCGTTTGATGTCGGTGGCGAGCGCTTTGAGCGGGGAGACGTAGAGCGTGTGCAGCCCCTTGTGCGCCCCGTCGGCCAGTTCGAGCAAGGTAGGAAGGAAGCCGGATAGCGTTTTACCGCCACCAGTTGGTGCGATGAGCAAAAGCGACGGTTCATCAGCGTGGTTGAGCATATCCTGCTGATGTGAATGGATCGACCAGCCGCGACTGGCAAACCAGTTGTCAAACGTTTTGGGCAGTTGGGTCATGCCAGTGGCTTCAGTCCGCGTATCGTCTTTTGCACTAATTCAGGAAGCGCGGTTTCCGCCCCCTCTGGTGCAATATCTAGGGCGGCGGCGACGTCTTTCACCAAGAGGCCGATGCTGTTGTTATCGGCATAGCCATCGCGGGCGAACTCAATCTCTTCAAAGCCGGAGGCGAGCCAGTTTTGACCTGATGATGTATGAATGAGGTCGAGCAGTTTGCGTTCATCAACCTGATGCGCTTTCGCCCAATCAAGAACGAGACGCGTCATCGCGGTGGAGCTAGCGGCGAGGAGGTTGTTGAGCACTTTTGCAGTCATGCCTGCGCCGAGGTCGCCCATGATGTGAATGTCTTTTCCCGTCGCTTCAAATAGCGGCATGTAGTGGGCGAGCGCGTCAGGGTCGCCGCCCAGCATGAAGCTGAGGGTGCCATTTTCAGCCCGAACCTGGGCGCCGGACATGGGCGCGTCTATCAAGGCGATATGGTCAGGGATGCGGGCTCGCAGAGATTTGACGTAGTTTGGGGAAAGCGTGGAGCAGATGATTATAACATTAATATCAGAGGCTTGAGAGATGATCTTTTGGTTGTCGAATAGAAGCGCGTCGGTTTCCGCTTCATCCCGCACAACAGTTAGTAAAATGGATAAGTGTTGCGCGAAGGCGGTGATGTCGGTTCCGACGCCAACGTCGTGCCGCACATCAAATCCGTCCGTGTGGAACCCCGCCAAACGCAATGCGGCCAGCATGGGGTGCCCCATGCGGCCGCATCCAGCAACGCCGATTTTCGCGTCTGTTAGTGAACGATGGTTTCTTCTTTCACGAACATGTTGGCCCATGCGCGGTCGATCAGCTCCGATGTCATCTGGTACGGGATGCCTTCAAACTCGCAGATCGAGATCATTTGGTCGATCAAAAAGATCGGCTGGTAATTCGCATATTCGTTGTGGATTTCTTGGTAACGCTTATTGAGCAAGTGGACGAGGGTGGCTTCGTCCAATGGCATCTACAGCTTGCGCGCGACCATCGCAAAAATCTTAAGTAAGTTTTCCTGGTTTGGGCCGTCGATCTTGATCTTGTAGAAGATCCGGCGCAGCGCCACTTTGTCGAAGATTTCATTCGGGTGGAAGTTGGTTGAGAAGATGACGAGCGTGTCAAATGGCACCTCGAATTTTTCACCAGATTGCAACGCCAAGATATCCTCGTTTTCTTCCAGCGGAACAATCCAACGGTTGATCAAGGCCTGCGGCGGTTCAGCCTGACGACCAAAGACGTCCACGATGAAGATACCGCCGGTTGATTTCAACTGAAGCGGTGCCTGATAGGTCCGCGCGGTTTCGTTGTAGACGAGGTCCAATATGTCGAGCGACAATTGACCACCAGTGATCGCAGTGGGGCGCTTGCAGCGGACATAGCGCTAGTCGAAGCGGCCAGATGTGCGGCGCAGGGAGTTTGGATCGTCTACCTGCTCTTACGCGGCGGAGTGGACAATCGGGTCGTAGACGGTGATGATCTGACTGGAATATTCGATCGCACGCGGTTTATGTCAGACGCCGCCCGAATTGGTATCGGACGGCTGCGCTTTTGCGATCAGCGGCTAGACGATCTTGGCCGCTGTGGCGTTGCGAAGCTCTTCTTCGGTAACGCCCTCGGCCGTTTCAACGATCTTCAGACCACCTTCGACAACATCGAGAACGCCAAGATTGGTGATGATGCGGTCAACGACCCCTTTGCCAGTGAGGGGGAGGGTGCATTCCTTCAATACCTTGCTGTCACCGTGCTTGTTAGTGTGATCCATCACAACCACCACACGGCCAACTCCTGCGACCAGATCCATCGCGCCGCCCATGCCTTTCACGAGCTTGCCGGGGATCATCCAGTTGGCCAGATCGCCATTTTCTGCCACCTCCATTGCGCCCAAAATCGCCATCGCGATTTTGCCGCCGCGGATCATGCCAAAGGATGTGGCGGAATCGAAGTAAGCGGTTTGGGGCAGTTCGGTGATTGTCTGCTTGCCCGCATTGATAAGGTCGGCGTCAATCTCCGCCTCGGTTGGGAAGGGGCCCATGCCGAGCATGCCGTTTTCGGACTGCAGCGTCACTTCGACGCCTTCAGGGATATAGTTGGACACCAAAGTCGGAATACCGATGCCAAGGTTTACATATGTGCCGTCTTCCAGCTCTTGCGCCGCGCGGGCGGCCATTTGATTGCGGTCCCATGCCATTGGTCTAGCCCTCCCTCACTGTGCGCTGTTCGATGCGTTTCTCATGCTCGCCCTGGACAATACGGTGCACGTAGATGCCGGGCAGGTGAATGTGGTCAGGATTGAGCGATCCTGTTGGCACAATCTCTTCCACTTCCAAAACGCAAACTTTGCCGCACATCGCCGCTGGTGGATTGAAGTTGCGGGCGGTCTTGCGGAAGATCGCATTCCCCGTCTCATCGGCCTTCCACGCTTTGACGATGGAAAGATCAGCAAAGATGCCTTCCTCCATTATATATGTCTCACCGTTGAAGTCTTTGTGGTCCTTGCCTTCCGCAATGACCGTACCGACGCCAGTCTTTGTATAGAAACCCGGAATACCGCAGCCACCCGCGCGCATCCGTTCAGCAAGCGTGCCTTGCGGGTTGAACTCCAGCTCAAGCTCACCAGACAAGTATTGACGCATAAACTCAGCATTCTCTCCCACATAAGAGGAGATCATCTTCTTCACTTGCCGTGTCTGCAAAAGGATCCCGATCCCGAAATCATCAACGCCTGCGTTGTTCGAGGCAAAGGTCAGATTCTCTGTGCCTGCCTCTTTAATGGCGTCGAGCAACAGCTCTGGAATGCCGCACAGCCCGAACCCGCCTGCGGCGATGAACATGCCATCTTCGAGCAGACCGTCGAGAGCGGCAGCTGCATTGGGATAAATCTTCTGCATGGGGACCCTCTATATATTCCGAGAAATTTGGTGACCGCCATTCCAGCCAATGTCAACAAATTTGCCGCAATGCAGCACAAATTGCAACCGGTTGCAATTTGTGCTGCATTGCGGAAGGGTTGGATTCAGCTAGGCTTTCTTCTCTGCTGCAGCGTTTTTCTTCGCTGGGGCCTTCTTCTTTGTCACCTTCTTGCCGGTCTTAGCAGCACGTTCGGCGATCAGTTCCACCGCTTTTTCAAGCGTGATGTCATCGGGCGTGATCGTGTCGGGGATCGTCGCGTTGATCTTTTCCCATTTCACGTAAGGGCCGTACTTGCCGTCATACACATCGACGGATCCGCCCGCATCTGGATGCTCACCCAGTTCTTTGATCGGTTTCGCGGCGCGGCCACGGCCACCACGGCTCGCAACCTTTTCGGCCAAAAGCTGCACGGCGCGGTTCATGCCGACGGTCCAGACCTCTTCCAGCGATTCAAGATTGGCGTTGGTGCCGCCACGATCGGACGTAGACGGCGCATGTTTGATGTAGGGGCCATAGCGCCCGATGTTCGACCAAACCATGATCCCGTCTTCGGGATGTGGGCCCAGTTCGCGGGGCAGTGCAAGCAGTTTGACGGCTGTTTTCAGCTCCACCTCTTCGGGCGGCCACTCCTTTGGGATCGACTGGCGTGGCGGTTTTTTGTCGTCGTTGGTAACTTCGCCGCGCTGCACGTAGGGGCCAAATCGTCCCTTGTGGACCCAAATCTTATCGCCCGCATCCTCGCCCAGCATTTTGCCTTCTGGCGGAATGGCGGAGGCTTCGGCTTCTGGGTTCGGGGGGCCAAACGGGCGCGTGTAGCGACAGTCTGGATAGTTGGAGCAGCCGATGAAAGCCCCGCCTGCGCGGGCTGTGCGCATGGAAAGACGCCCCGCGCCGCAGTTCGGGCAAAGCCGTGGGTCCGTACCATCCTCATTCGGTGGGAAGAGATGCGGCTCAAGTACCTCATTGATCTTTTCCAGAACTTCCGTGATCCGCAGATCCGCGGTTTCGGCAATCGCCGTAGAGAAATCGCGCCAGAAGTTGCTGAGGACGACTTTGTATTCCGCGTCACCTGCGCTGATCTCATCCAGTTGGTTTTCCAACTGCGCGGTGAAGTCATAGCCCACGTATTTGCGGAAGTAGTTGGTCAGGAACACCGTGACCAAACGGCCCTTGTCCTGCGGGATAAGGCGATTCTTTTCCTTCTCCACATACCCGCGATCCTGAATCGTCGTAACGATGGAGGCGTATGTCGACGGCCGGCCGATCCCCAATTCTTCCATCCGCTTGACGAGCGTTGCTTCGGTGTAGCGCGGTGGGGGCTGGGTGAAGTGCTGTTCGGGTGTGACACGTTCTTTGCCCGCAGCCTCACCCTGCGCCAGTTGTGGCAGGCGCTTGTCATCGTCATCCACGACAGCATCATCCTTGCCTTCTTCATAGATCGCAAGAAAGCCGTCAAAGAGCATGACCTGACCCGTCGCGCGGAGCATCACCTGACCATCATCCGATCCGATATCGGCAGTGGTGCGTTCCAAACGCGCGGCGGACATCTGGCTTGCCATCGTGCGCTTATAGATAAGGTCATAAAGCTTGCGCTGATCCGCGTCAGCGATTTTGGCGTCTTCGGTGGAGACGCCCATTTCCGTCGGGCGGATACATTCGTGGGCTTCCTGCGCGTTCTTCGCCTTATTTTTATACATGCGCGGGCTGTCGGGCAGGTAGCTGTCGCCAAACTTCGATTTGATTGCGTTGCGGGCGTCGGTGACGGCCTCGGGCGCCATGTCGATGCCGTCGGTCCGCATGTAGGTGATTAGACCCGCTTCGTAGAGCCGTTGCGCCACGCTCATTGTTTGCCGCGCGCCAAAGCCGAATTTGCGGCTAGCTTCCTGTTGCAGGGTCGAAGTCATGAAGGGTGGGGAGGGGTTCCGGTTGGCGGGCTTCGCCTCCACCGATTTCACGACGAGGTCGCGGCTGTTGATGGCTTGAACCGCCATTTCCGCTTGGGTCTGGTTGCCGATGCTGAATTTTTCGAGCTTTTCGCCAGCGAGGACCGTCAACCGTGCGTCATATGTCTGGCCACGGGCGGAGGTGAGCTGGGCTTTGACGCTCCAGTATTCCTGCGGGCGGAACGCTTCGATTTCCATTTCACGCTCAACGAGGAGGCGGAGCGTCACAGATTGCACGCGACCGGCAGAGCGGGAGCCGGGCAGCTTGCGCCAGAGCACCGGTGACAGGTTGAAGCCGACGAGGTAATCGAGCGCACGGCGGGCGAGGTATGCCTCCACCAATGGTTGGTCGACCTGCCGTGGATTGGCCATCGCGTCCATAACCGACGACTTGGTAATCGCGTTGAACACGACGCGGCTGACAGGGGTGTCTTTCTTGATGGCTTTGCGGGCAGTCAGGGCTTCTGTCAGGTGCCAACTGATGGCCTCGCCTTCCCGATCGGGGTCGGTGGCGAGGATCAGTTCAGGGTCGTCTTTGAGGGCGTCAACAATCGCCTTGATGTGCTTTTTGCTGTCGCTTGCGACCTCCCATTTCATGGCGAAGTCTTCATCGGGCAGGACCGATCCATCTTTCGGGGGCAGGTCGCGGACGTGCCCGAAGGATGCAAGGACGGTGTAGTCGTTCCCCAAATATCCGTTTATTTTCTTTGCTTTAGCCGGAGATTCGACGACGACAACTGCCATGAGAATCCTTAAAGTGAATTGAAATTGCTCGTAGTCAGGCAAAATGTGGGGAGGTCGAATGAATTGTCAATGGAGAGATTTCTGACCTTTTTGTCAGAGGGGTATAGTGCCGCGCCGTGGCTTCAACTGACCTTCGACAACAGCCCACCGGGTTGGCGTAACATCTTTCCAGCGATTTCCAATTCCACCAATTCGGGGCCACGCTTTGCGGGGCGTTGGCCAGATCGTGGATAAATTGATCTTACGCAATGGGGGAGGGGCCGAGGCGGACCAATATCTCCTGATGAAGCGCATTGGCTTGCCTCAGGTTGGTTTTGGCCGCTTATGCCACGGCACCGCCAATGGTCAGGCCGCCGATCAGAAGGCTTGGCTGTCCAACGCCGACCGGCACCCATTGCCCCGCCTTGCCGCAGTTGCCCATTCCAGGATCAAGCGCCATGTCGTTGCCGATGCCGCGGATGTGTTTCAACGCTGTGGCCCCATCGCCAATCAACGTCGCCCCTTTTACCGGTGCGCCGACGACGCCGTTCTTAACGCGATAGGCTTCTGTGCAGCTGAACACAAACTTGCCGTTGGTGATGTCAACCTGACCGCCGCCAAAGCCCACGGCATAAATCCCGTCTTTGAGTTCGGCGACCAACGCCTCGGGCGCGGTGTCGCCGCCCAGCATGTAGGTGTTGGTCATGCGTGGCATTGGCGCGTGGGCATAGCTTTCGCGGCGCCCATTGCCTGTGGGGGCGACACCCATCAATCGAGCGTTCTGACGGTCCTGCATGTAGCTGGCCAGCACGCCATCTTCGATCAGCGTGTTCTTGGCACTTGGCGTGCCTTCATCATCGACGGTGATGGAGCCGCGACGATCTGCGATTGTGCCGTCGTCGAGAACGGTGACGCCTTTGGCCGCGATTTGCTGCCCCATCAGTCCTGCGAAGGCAGAGGAGCCTTTGCGATTGAAATCGGCTTCCAGCCCGTGACCGATCGCTTCATGGAGCAAGATACCCGGCCAGCCGGGGCCAAGGACGACATCCATCACCCCCGCTGGCGCCGGTTCAGCGTTTAGGTTGACGAGTGCCACGCGCAGCGCGTCCCGCGCCACACCTTCCCAATGGTCGCGGGACAACAGCCCGATCAAACCAGCGCGTCCGCCGCCGCCCATTGATCCGATTTCGCGGCGACCGTTGTCTTCGACAATCACGGTAATGTTCAACCGCGACATTGGGCGTGTGTCAGTGACCAACGTGCCTTCGGGCCGCAGGATCGCAACCTCTTGCAAGGATGAGGCCATGCTGGCGGAGACTTGCACCACGCGCGGATCAATTCCACGAACGAAGGCATCAATTTCTCTCAACACATCGATCTTGGCGGGGAAGGTGGCTTGCGCCATCGGGTTTTCGTCTGAATAGAGCTTACGGTTTGTGCCGAGTGGCGCTTCGGCCCAGGTGCCGCCGCCGTCCCCCACCGCCAGACGCGCGGTGGCGACGGCCCGTTTCAAAGCATGTTCATCAACGGTGGTGGAATGTGCGTATCCAGCCGTTTCGCCCTTTAACGCCCGCAGGCCGAACCCTTCAGACGCATCATAACTGGCGGTCTTCACGCGGCCTTCTTCAAACGATAGAACCTCCGACTTGCGTCGCTCAAGGAACAATTCGCCATCATCGGCACCATATGTCGCATCCCGCACCAGTTGGAGCGCGCGGTCCTTGTCCATATGTGTCTCAAACGGGCGAAAATTGTCTTGTGACATCGATGATTTGCCTTTCGGAGCGGATATTCGGCGGCTGTTTGAAAAAAAGCGTCCGTTTGCCGCAACTGGGGTTCTTGAGTTGTAGGTCAGGATATGGGACATGACGCCACAGATACAATGGGAATCCGTCCAATGGCGGGCCCGCTTAGCCAATCGCGCCGATGGCGCAAGTATATGAAGTCAGGGACTATCATGAGATCGATCAGCCAAATCAAATCTCTCTGGGCCGTAGCACTGTTCACAGCTTTCGGTGGCGATGCTGCCGCACAAAATGTGAATCAAGAGCTTGAATTTGTTGGGGTTCCGGTGCCACAAGGGACAGGGTTCCAGCCGGCAGCGACAAAGCTTGCGACCGATTTGCAGAACCTCGATTACATGCTGCTGATCATCATCACGATCATCTCGCTGTTTGTCACTGGACTGCTGGCTTGGGTGATTGTGCGCTATAACCGCAAAGCGAATCCAACACCGGCAAACTTCACACACCACTCCGCGTTGGAGGTGACATGGACCGTCGTGCCAATCGGCATCCTTGTCTTTATTGGCGCATTCTCCCTGCCAGTTCTGTTCGACCAGCAGGAAATCCCTGAAGGCGACGTGAACATCAAAGTCACTGGTTACCAGTGGTACTGGGGCTATGAGTACACTGATGACAACGTGGCATTCGACAGCTTTATGCTGGACGAAGAAGATCTGGCAGAATTCGGCTATGAGCCAGAGCATTACCTGCTCGCCACTGACACAGCAGTTGTCGTGCCTGTCGGCAAGACAATCGTAATGGATGTCACAGGCGCAGACGTGATCCACTCTTGGACCATCCCGTCCTTTGGTGTGAAGCAGGACGCTGTTCCTGGGCGCATCGCGCAACTGTGGTTCGCGGCGGAGCGTGAAGGTGTTTACTTCGGCCAATGTTCAGAGCTGTGCGGTCAAGCGCACGCTTACATGCCGATCACAGTCAAAGTTGTGAGCCAAGAGACTTACGACGCTTGGCTTGCTGAAGCGAAAGAAGAAAACCCAGCCTCTTAAGGGCTGGTCAGGTGGGGACGGAGCCGCCCCCTTTTTTTCAGAGGTGGTCATGTCACATCTGTAGGACGCCAAAATGAGCGACACGACAGTAGAAACCAGAACTCACGATGCCAGCTTTGGCGACTATTTTGCGCTGCTGAAACCACGCGTTATGTCGTTGGTGGTGTTCACGGCGCTGGTCGGGTTGCTGGTGGCACCTGTGCCGATCCATCCTTTCGTTGGTTTTGTCGCGATCCTCTGCATTGCAGTTGGCGCCGGTGCGTCTGGTGCATTGAACATGTGGTGGGACGCAGACATCGACGCAAAGATGCGCCGCACCGCAGGCCGCCCGATCCCATCGGGCCGCGTTCAGGCGAAAGAGGCGCTAGGCATCGGTCTCGCCCTCAGTGGTTTTTCTGTCATTCTGCTGTGGCTTGCAACGAATGCCTTCGCTGCTGCGTTCCTGGCCTTTACAATCTTTTTCTATGCCGTCGTTTATTCGATGTGGTTGAAACGCTTGACATCGCAAAACATCGTCATCGGCGGTGCCGCGGGGGCCTTCCCGCCAATGGTGGGATGGGCCGCTGCGACGGCGAGCGTTTCCTTTGAGAGCATCTTGATGTTCGCGGTTATCTTTATGTGGACGCCGCCGCATTTCTGGGCGCTGGCCTTGTTTGTGAAGACGGATTACGGCGATGCGAAAGTGCCTATGCTGAACGTCACGTATGGCACCCGGGTCACCCGCAATCATATCCTGGCTTACGCTTTGCTTTTGGCGCCTGTGGCCATCGGGCTCGGCTTTACCTCCATCGGTGGCCCAATCTATTTGGCAACCGCTGTGATCCTTAACGCATGGTTCGTGAAAGGCGCATATGACGTCTGGAAGCGCGACGATGCGACGTCCGAGGCGGACAAATACAAAGCTGAACGGGGTGTGTTCAAAGTCTCATTGATCTACCTTTTCGCGCATTTCGGTGCGTTGCTGGTTGAGGGCAGTCTTCGCGCGACGAGCGGGGGTGCTGTTTGATGGCCATTAAGGTTGAACACGAACTCCACGAACGTCGCAAAGGCCGCAACATCGGGTTAGGTCTTGTGCTGGTCGGTTTCATCGGCATCGTTTTCGGCCTGACCGTTGTGAAGGTGACGCAACTGGGCGAAGCGCAGAAGTTCGAGCGCTTTGACCATGTCGCCCGCCCGCAAATCATTCCAGCGGATGAGGGCGGAAACTGATGGCGCTTTTCCCAAACATTCAGGGGCCCAAGCGGACCTTGCTGCAAACGCTGGGCGTCGTCTTGTTGATGGGCGGCCTGTCATGGGCGTCCGTGCCGTTCTATGATTGGTTCTGCCGCGTCACTGGCTTTGGCGGCGCTACGAATGTGGCCGAAAGCACGTCTGATGTCGTGCTAGACCAGATGATCACCGTGCGCTTTGACGCATCACTTGAGCGCGATATGCCGTGGGAGTTCAAACCCGTTGAGCGGGAGATGGAGCTGCGCATCGGCGAGATGGGTTTGGCGTTCTACGAAGCGCACAACCCGACAGATGAGCCAATCGCGGGCCAAGCCGCCTATAACGTCGTGCCCTATCAGGCGGGCGGGTTCTTTAACAAAATCGATTGCTTCTGCTTTGTGGAGCAAGTGCTCCAACCCGGCGAAACCGTTCTGATGCCGGTCAGTTTCTTCGTGCATCCCGACATCGTTGATGATCGCGAAGGCCAGTACATCCACACGATTACCCTCAGCTATACGTTCTATCAGATCGATTTGCCTGAGGATGAGCTTCAGCAGGCCGCGCTTGACGCCGAACTTGCTTTGACAACTGGCGTAGATGACGCCATAGGACAACGCTATAAGACAGCCATAGGGAACACTGACAATGGCACATGAAAAGAATCACGATTATCACATTCTGAACCCCTCTATCTGGCCGCTGGCGTCAGCGCTTGGGGCGTTTATTATGCTGTTTGGCGCTGTGCTTTGGATGAAAGACAGCGGCAACCCTTACATGTTCCTCATCGGCCTTGCGCTGGTGCTTTACTGCATGTTCGCTTGGTGGTCTGACGTGGTTGAGGAAAGCCATGTCGGGGATCACACACCGGTCGTTCGCATCGGCCTGCGTTATGGTTTCATCATGTTCATCATGTCTGAAGTGATGTTCTTTGCCGCTTGGTTCTGGTCGTTCTTCAAGCATGCTTTGTATCCAATGGGTCCGCAAAGCCCCACTGTAGACGGCGTTTGGCCACCTGCAGGGATTGAGACATTTGACCCGTGGCACCTGCCACTGATCAACACGCTGATCCTGCTCTGCTCCGGTGCGGCGGCCACATGGGCACACCACGCTCTGGTGCATGAGAATAACCGCGAAGATATGAAATGGGGTCTGATCCTGGCGGTTGCGCTTGGCGTTCTCTTCACGTTCTTCCAAGCTTACGAATACAGCCACGCAGCCTTCGGCTTCTCCGGCAACATCTATGGTGCCAACTTCTTCATGGCGACAGGTTTCCACGGCTTCCACGTTCTGATCGGGACAATCTTCCTGCTGGTCTGTTTGCTGCGTCTGATGCGCGGTCACTTCACACAAGAACAGCACATCGGTTTCGAAGCCGCTGCTTGGTACTGGCACTTCGTTGATGTGGTCTGGCTCTTCCTGTTCTTTGCTGTCTACATCTGGGGCGGCTGAACAAGCTGGGAATTAAGATTTCAAAGGGCGGGTACTGAACCTGCCCTTTTTTGTCGCTTATGTCGCTCTTCACCATTGGAATTATCAGCGATATAGACCGCGACGAAAGGACATGCGGTGCGAAAGCTACTCTTCCCCATTGTGTTATGCGTTGCTGGTTTAGTGGTGTTGCTGAGCCTTGGCTTTTGGCAACTTGAGCGCTTGGAATGGAAAGAGGGTGTTCTCGCAGGCATTGAGGCCCGCATGTCGGAGGATGCGATTGCTTTCCCCGAGGAGCCCCGCGAAGAAACGGATGAATACCGCAGCGTGATGCTGACCGGCGATCTGTCTGGGTCAGAATTGCATGTGCTGATCTCCGGCACCTCTGCCGGCACGGGCTATCTTGCGATCCGCGCCGTCACGCTGACCGATGGGCGGCGGATTTTGCTGGATCAAGGACTGTTGCCGCTGGATCGGAAGAACATGCCTGCAACCGATACGACCGTCGAAGTGCTGGGCAATCTGCTTTGGCCCGATGACATCAACAGCTCAACGCCAGAGCCTGATCTGTCAGCCAACATCTGGTTCGGACGTGATCTGGACGCGATGGCAGAGGCGTTGAACACAGAACCACTGCTTGTCGTCGTGCGGTCCAGTGACCCCGCTGACCCACGGCTGACCCCAGTCCCGGTCAACACCAGAACGATCAAAAACGATCACCTTGAATACGCCGCCACATGGTTCGGACTTGCCGTTGTGTGGGCGTTGATGTCCCTATATTGGGTCTTCCGAATACTCCGCCCGAAGGACGCCTGACATGCGCTACATCTCAACCCGGGGTCAAGCCCCGGAACTGACATTTGAAGAGGCGATGCTGACGGGTCTGGCGCGGGACGGCGGCCTTTATGTGCCTGCCGAAATCCCAACCTTGAACGCGGACGACATCGCAGCGATGGCAGGGCAGAGGTATGAAGAGATCGCCTTCACCGTCATGCGCCCCTTCATTGGGGACACGTTCACCGATGACGAGTTTAAGGGCCTGATCAAAGCGGCTTACGAAGGCTTCGGACATGAGGTCCGCGCGCCTTTGGTCCAGCTTGCCCCAAACCATTTTTTGTTGGAGCTGTTCCACGGTCCGACGCTGGCATTCAAAGACTTCGCGATGCAGCTTATCGGACAGATGTTCCAAGCGGTACTTGGGCGGTCTGGACAGTCGATTACCATCGTCGGTGCCACGTCAGGGGATACGGGGTCCGCAGCGATTGAGGCGTTCCGCGGGTTGTCCAACGTCAATGTCTTCATCCTTTACCCGCATGGCCGCGTTAGCGAAGTGCAGCGGCGTCAGATGACAACGCCGACCGAAGCCAACGTTCACGCGCTCGCCGTTGATGGGGATTTCGATGATTGCCAAGCAGCGGTCAAAGACATGTTCAACGACTTCGCGTTTCGGGAAGAGGTTTCGCTTGCTGGAGTGAACTCCATCAACTGGGGGCGGGTGCTGGCGCAGGTGGTCTATTACTTCTCCTCTGCCGTGTCGCTTGGCGCGCCGCATCGGGAAGTGAGCTTTACCGTGCCTACCGGCAACTTCGGCGACATATTCGCAGGCTACATCGCGAAGCGGATGGGGCTGCCGATCAAAGATTTGGTGGTGGCAACAAACCAAAATGACATTCTGCACCGTACATTGGAAACAGGCGCTTACACGAAAGAGGGCGTGACCCCGTCGATCAGCCCGTCGATGGACATTCAGGTCAGTTCCAACTTCGAACGGGCGCTCTTCGATGCCTATGACCGTGATAGCGCAACCGTTGCCGCGCAGATGGAGGATTTGAAGTCCGGCGGCTTTGCGATCAGCCAAGATGCGTATCAGGCGTTGAAAAAGACGTATTCGTCGGGTCGCGCGTCCGAGGAAGAAACCAGCGCCGCCATCACGCGCTATGTGACCAAGCATGGGGAGTTGCTGTGTCCGCACTCCGCCGTCGGTGTGCATGTGGCCGAAGATCACCTTGGCCCCATCCCAATGGTCACTTTGGCAACCGCGCACCCAGCAAAATTCCCTGCAGCGGTGGAAGATGCAACGTGCATCCACCCGGCGTTGCCACCACGCATGGCGGACCTTTATGAGCGGGATGAACGGATTACGCGCGTCGCCAAAGATTTGAAAGCGATCCAAGACATCATCAGGGATCGCCGCGCTTGACCATCCAACTGCATACTTTGCCCAATGGGTTTCGCATCGTCACGGAAACGATGCCAGGGCTGCAATCCGCCTCCGTCGGGATATGGGTTGGGGCCGGTGGCCGTCATGAGCGGATCGAACAGAACGGGATCGCGCATTTCTTGGAACATATGGCCTTCAAAGGCACCAAGACACGCACACCGCTTCAGATCGCGGAGGCGATTGAGGACGTGGGCGGCTACATCAACGCCTACACCAGTCGGGAGATGACGGCTTACTACGTCCGGCTCTTGAAGAATGACGTGCCGCTGGGTATTGATGTGATCTCCGACATTCTGTTGAACCCAATCTTCGATCCGAGCGAAATTGAGGTGGAGCGTGGTGTGATCCTGCAAGAGATTGGTCAAGCGCTCGATACGCCCGATGACATCATCTTTGATTGGTTGCAGGAAGAAGCCTTTCCCGATCAGGCGTTGGGTCGCACGATCCTTGGCCCGTCAGAGCGGGTAAGCGGGTTCAGTCGCGATGATCTGTCTGACTTTGTCGGTGAGCATTACGGGCCCAACCAGATGATCCTATCTGCCGCTGGTGCGGTGGATCACGATGCCATTGTTGCACAGGCGGAGGCTTTATTTGGCCATCTGCCACGCGTGGAGCCAAAGACACTGATCCAACCTGCGAAATTTGGCGGGGGTGAACGGCGGGAGCTGAAAGACCTCGAACAAGTGCATTTCACCTTGGGGTTCGAGGCACCGAACTATTGCGATGAGGCGATTTATACCGCGCAGGTCTACGCCAACATCATGGGCGGCGGTATGTCCTCCCGCTTGTTCCAAGAAGTGCGGGAAAACCGCGGCCTGTGCTATGCGATTTTCGCGCAAACGGGTGCCTATGAAGATACGGGCCTTACCACGATCTATGCAGGCACATCAGCAGAACAAATCGCAGAACTGGCCACCGTCACGGTCGATCAGATGAAGAGGGCGGCGGATAACATGAGCCAGAAAGAGGTCGATCGCGCCCGTGTTCAGATGAAGGCAGGGCTGCTGATGGGCTTGGAAAGCCCCTCGAATAGAGCCGAGCGGTTGGCGCGGCTACTCTCGATCTGGGGCCGCATCCCGTCGCTGGAAGAAACCATCGGCTTTATCGACAATGTGACGGCTGATGGTGTCCGCGAATATGCGGGCATGACCGCGACCGACGCAGGCTCTGCCATGGCGCTTTACGGGCCGGTGTCTGCCGCACCAAGTTTGGGCGATCTTAGAACGCGACTGGCGGCCTGATGATTGGGTCGCGCAAGAAGGTAAAGCTGGAGACGGAGCGGATGACGCTTCGCCCCCCGCAGCACGGTGACTTTCGCGCGTGGTCATCCCTGCGCCGTGACAGTACAGAGTTCCTGCAACCGTGGGAGCCGACATGGGCGTCTGATCATTTGTCCCGTAAAGGCTACACCAACCGCGTTTACTGGGCGCAGCGGGCGATCAACAACGGCACTGCTGTGCCGCTCTTGATGTTTCGCCGCGAAGACGATTGTTTGTTGGGGGCGATCACGCTCGACAATATTCGCCGTGGCCCGGCGCAGGCGGGCACTACGGGCTATTGGGTTGGGCAACCTTATGCGCGGTCAGGCTACATGAAAGAAGCGTTGGAGGCTGTGGTTCATTACGCCTTCACCACGCTTGACCTGAGCCGTATCGAGTCAGGCTGCTTGCCTGAGAACACTCCTTCGCGCCGCTTGCTTGAAAAATGCGGTTACAAATACGAAGGCGTCGCGCAAAGCTATCTGCAAATCAACGGGCGCTGGCGGAACCATGTGCTCTACGCGAACCTGCGCCATGATCGGCGAGGGCGGACGGATGCGGGGTAGGCGATGCTGAACCCTGTGACGGAGGCGTTTGAGGCGGAACTGAGGGCGATATTGCCTGCTGCGGCCTTCAAGGACGCATCAGAGGCCTATTTCACTGAGACGCGCGCGCGGTGGCACGGGCACGGGCTGGTGGTTGCGCCCGTTTCTACGGAAGAGGTCGCCGCATTCGTCAAGGCCTGCTTCAACGCTGGCGTCTCCGTTGTGCCTTATGGCGGTGGTACAGGATTGGTTGGCGGGCAAATCCTGCAAGATGGGCCCAAACCTGTTGTACTGTCGCTCGAACGGATGACCACGATTCGTGAAGTCTATCCGACGGAGGATGTGATCGTTGTGGATGCCGGGGTGATCCTTGCGGACATCCAGCAGGCGGCGCGGGAAGTGGATCGGCTGTTCCCGCTGTCGCTCGCCTCCGAAGGGTCGGCGCGCATTGGTGGGTTGCTGGCGACCAATGCGGGCGGGGTCAATGTGCTGCGCTATGGCAACGCGCGAGCGCAGTGTTTGGGGCTTGAGGTTGTGCTCCCCGACGGTACCGTCTGGAATGGCCTTTCGCGGCTGCACAAGGACAACACAGGCTATGACCTGCGTAATCTGATGATCGGGGCGGAGGGGACGCTGGGCGTCATCACCGCTGCGGCGTTGAAGCTGGCGCCTCAGCCCGCCTCCTCCGGAGCCGCGATGATGAGCGTGGCATCGCCGAAAGCTGCGCTGAACCTTCTGGCGATGGCAAAGGGGCAGATGGCGGAGGGGATCTCTGCCTTTGAATTCATCCACCGCCAAGGCTTTGATTTTCTGGATGCCGTTGGGCCGGACTATCGCAAACCCCTTGATCACACGCCGGAATGGACGGTTTTGATTGATGTGGGTTTGCCTGTGGGGTTAGAGGCTGAGGAGGCCCTGATGACGTTGTTCGAAGCGGCCGTGGCTGAAGGATTGGCAAGCGACGGAGTAATCGCGCAATCAGATGCGCAGCGCGATGCGTTTTGGCACATCCGCGAAAGCATTCCAGAGGCAAACAGGCGGATCGGCTCCGTCAGTTCGCATGACATCTCGATGCCTATTTCCTGCATCCCTGACTTCATTGCTGAAGGACCGGGACGTCTGGCAAAGGTCGGCAATTTCCGCATCAATTGCTTCGGGCATCTGGGCGATGGCAACCTGCATTACAACGTCTTCCCACAAGAGGGGGAGACGCGCGACGATCATGTCGAGAGCCGCGACGCGATCAAACGCACCATCCACGACCTTGTGCATGAATTCGGCGGCTCGGTCAGTGCGGAGCATGGGGTGGGCCGTTTGAAAGTCGCGGATCTTGAACGCTATGCCGATCCGGCAAAGCTTCAGATGATGCGGGCGATCAAAGCGTCGCTTGATCCGAAAGGCATCATGAACCCCGGCGCGGTGCTGCGGGCGGATTAATCGCCTTCAAATTCGCAAAGCACCTGCACATCTAGGCCCATCCCCTCAAGCTTTACGCGGCCACCAAGATCAGGCAGATCGATGATAAAGGCGCACGCCATGACGGAGGCGCCCAATCGCTCAATGAGTTTCACGCCTGCCTCTGCCGTGCCGCCGGTCGCCAAAAGATCGTCGACGACTAAGACCCGCTCCCCCGGTTGCAGGGCGTCGTCGTGGATTTCCATGACCGCTTCGCCATATTCTAATTGATAGGCTTGCTCGATCGTCTCGCCGGGCAGTTTGCCCTTCTTGCGGATCGGCACGAAGCCGAGCGAGAGTTGATGCGCAATCGCGCCACCAAGGATGAACCCGCGCGCCTCCAACCCCACGATCCTATCAATCTGCTGGCCTACATAGGGGTGGAGCAGTTGGTCAATCGCCATCCGAAACCCACGCGGGTCGCCAAAAAGCGTTGTCACATCCCGAAACATGATCCCTCCATGCGGGAAGTCGGGGATCGTGCGGATATAGTCTTTGACAGTTTTCATGGGGGAGATCCGTAGGGTTAGAGTACGCGGCCGGCGACCGCATCGAGTCTTGTAACAAGCTCAGGATCGCGTTTGTCGGGGGCGGTCATCACCGCATATTCCAGCGCGCGGTCACAGCCGTGTGGGCAGGGTGCACGGTCAGGCCCCAGAAGGGCAGGCAAACGCGCTACCATATCCCGTGCCTTTGTGCCGTTGCCTTGCAGCGTTTTGATCACGTCGCTCA
Source organism: Cognatiyoonia sp. (assembly GCF_965661665.1). Classification (NCBI taxonomy): domain Bacteria; kingdom Pseudomonadati; phylum Pseudomonadota; class Alphaproteobacteria; order Rhodobacterales; family Paracoccaceae; genus Cognatiyoonia; species Cognatiyoonia sp. Next base: position 170,832 of record NZ_CBFIEO010000002.1, read on the forward strand.
CATCCACTGCGCCGTGGTCTTGGTGCCAACTGTCATAATCGGTGATCATCGCGACGGAGGCATAGCAAAGCTCCGCCTCGCGCGCCAATTTCGCCTCTGGCATATTGGTCATGCCGATGACGTCACAGTTCCAGACATCGCGGTAGAGATGGCTTTCGGCTTGGCTGGAGAATTGAGGCCCTTCCATCGCCAGATAGGTGCCACCGCGATGCACAGTCACACCTGCCTCTTTCGCCGCCTTCTCGCAAGCATCTGACAGGCGCGGACAGGTGGGATAGGCGACGCTGACGTGGGCCACGCAGCCGGTACCGAAGAACGACTTTTCCCGCGCGAAGGTCCGGTCAATGAATTGATCTACAATGACAAAATCGCCTGGCGCCAGTTCCTCCCGAAAGGAGCCGCAGGCGCTGACACTGATTACATCGGTCACGCCCAAGCGTTTCAACGCATCAATGTTGGCGCGATAGGGGACGGTGGTTGGTGAATGCACATGACCGCGCCCATGACGGGGCAGGAATGCCATCTCGATACCATGCAACGCTCCGCAAAGCATGGCGTCCGAAGGGGTGCCCCAAGGGCTGTCCACCGTGACCCATTCGGCTCCGTCCAATCCATCAATGTCGTAAATGCCTGATCCGCCGATAATCGCGATTTTTGTGTTCATTGCGGGACCCCTCACCAGCCAACAGTGTTTCGCAAACACCAATGCCACGCAAGCCTTTTGGTTTCTGCGTGACAATAGGCGCGGCCTCAGATAAGCCGCCGCGCACGGCTCAATCCCTCCCTATAGGACCTGACCACATGGAAAGCTCAATCTTTGCGCGTTTTGCAAACAATCTCGCTATGTCTGATCCGGCCACACGGCTGACATCAGGGCAGATCAGGACAGAGTTTTTGTCGGGCCTGACCGTGGCCTTGGCGCTGGTTCCAGAGGCTGTCGCGTTTGCCTTTGTCGCAGGCGTTCACCCGCTTGTAGGGCTTTACGCGGCGTTCATCGTGGGGCTTATCACTGCCATCTTTGGCGGGCGTCCGGGGATGATTTCCGGGGCGACAGGTGCGCTGGCCGTTGTGATGGTCAGCCTCGTCGCGCAGCATGGGGTCGAATACCTTTTTGCCACCGTGGTCTTGATGGGGATCATCCAGATTGTCGTGGGCATCATGAGATGGGGCAAGTTCATCCGATTGGTGCCGCATCCGGTGATGCTGGGCTTCGTCAACGGCCTAGCTATCGTGATTTTCTTAGCGCAATTGGGTCAATTCCAAGTGCCCGGCACGTCTGAGGGCGGCGGTCACGGGATTGCACATGGCGAATGGTTGAGCGGTTTGCCCCTTGCCCTGATGCTGGGCCTTGTGGCGCTGACGATGGCGATCATTTGGGGCTGGCCGCGCATCACCAACATCATTCCGGCTCCGCTGGCAGGCATCGCGATTGTCGCTGGCATCGTCATTATCTTTGGTTTGGACGTGCCGCGTGTGGGCGATCTGGCTTCGATTCAAGGGGGCCTGCCTACATTCCACATTCCGATGGTGCCGCTGACGTTTGAGACGTTTGAGATCATCTTACCCTACGCGCTGATCCTCGCGGCCATTGGATTGATTGAAAGCCTTCTGACGCTGAACCTCGTGGGCGAAATCACGAACCAGCGGGGCGGTGCGTCGCAAGAATGCATCGCGCAAGGCGTGGCTAACACGGTCACCGGTTTCTTTGGCGGCATGGGCGGTTGTGCGATGATTGGTCAGTCGATGATCAACGTGAAATCTGGCGGCCGCACGCGGCTTGCAGGCATTGCCGCGGCGCTGTTCCTCTTGGCCTTCATCCTGTTTGCCAGCGGCGCGATTGAGCAAATCCCACTCGCCGCTTTGGTCGGCGTTATGTTCATGGTAGTGATCGGGACATTTGCTTGGAACTCCCTCCGCATCCTGCGGAAAGTGCCGTTTACGGATTCCTTCGTCATCGTGCTGGTGACTGTCGTGACAGTGTTGACCGACCTTGCGACGGCGGTTGTCGTCGGTGTGATCGTCTCTGCCTTGTCCTATAGCTGGAACAACGCCAAGCGCATCTATGCGACCACACATGAGACGCCAGAAGGTGCCATGGTTTACCAAATCCAAGGGCCGCTGTTCTTTGGATCCTCAGACGGATTTGCCGAGTTGTTCAAGGTAGAGGACGACCCGTCGCTCGTCATCATCGACTTTGACAACAGCCGCGTGGTCGATCAGTCGGCCTTACAAGCGATTGAAGCGATTGCGGCCAAATACGAAGCAGCAGGCAAGCAGATCCAGTTGCGTCACCTCAGCCGCGACTGTCATGAGCTGCTGTCCCGTGCAGGTCACTTGATGGTCGATAGTGATGATGACCCAGATTATCAGGTCGCGGTGGACTACGCCGTGCGCACGGGTGTGCTAGGCAGGCATTAACCCTCGCCCGGGCGTTTCAACGAAAAGAGTTCAGTAACTTTCGTGTAATCACGATAGCCAAGCCGTGCGAGCGGTTGACAGGTTATCACGTCAAACTTGCCATTGACGATGCAGTCATCGCGCAACCTGACGCCTGTGACTTCCCCTAAAACAAGGGTGTTCGCCTCCCCCGGAAGTTTGACGAACTGGGTGAGCTTGCATTCCAGTACTGCTGGGGCGCCGTCAACAAAGGCGCAATCGATAGTCTCACAGGCTCCTTTTGTAAGCCCCGCTTGATCAAATTCGTCAACGTCTTTGCCCCATGCGCCAGATGAGACGTTCATTGCATCCGCCATCGTCGCTTCAACGATATTTACAGCAAATACGTTTGTTTCCGCGATCTGCGCCACACTGTCCTTCACGCCGTCACGGTCCGCTTTGCCGCTGGTGCAGGAGAACATGACCTGCGGCGGCTCATAGGCGATCCCGTTGAAAAAGGAGTAGGGGGCGAGGTTGTCATGACCGTCGGCCCCGCGCGTCGAAATCCATCCAATCGGGCGCGGCGTGATCACCGCGTTGAACGGATTGTGCGGTAGACCGTGGCCGTCTTCTGGTCGATAGAACATGCGCCAACCTTGTGTTTTCTGCTGGTCACTGCACAGATAGCTTGCGAAGATGCCGAGGGCCACTTGAAAGACGAATGCAGGCGACAAGCTACACAATTGAAACGGAAAAAGCGGACGACTGGTGGGAAGTCGAAACGCTTTACGACTTGAGCTTTGCGCCCGGTCGGTCCGCTTTGTCGTCATATCGTCTGCGTGACGACATTAATCCTGTGGCCGCACTTTGCCTTGTGGCCCGTGATCCGGATGACATTGTTGCCGGGGCGGTTCGGAATTGGCCGGTGCGTGTTGGTGGGCAACCGGCACTCCTCCTTGGCCCGATTGCTGTACACCCGACACGGCAGGGCGAAGGGCTTGCCGCTTTGTTGATGTTGCGGTGTATCGAATTGGCGAAAGACATGGGCTGGGCGCGGATGATGCTTGTTGGGGATCAGCCCTATTACGGGCGGTTCGGCTTTCGCCGGTTGGACGGTGTGAAGATGCCGCCGCCAACGAACCTTGACAGAACGCTGGGTTTGGACCTTGTGGGTGGGGCTTGGCAGGGCGTTGAAGGGCCCGTTGAGCGGGCAACGGATTGAAATACCGTCTTTTGTGCATAGCTAAGGGTGATGCAAGACGGTTCGAACTCGATGAAACTGGTCAATCCTGACAATGCACCGCCAGATCTGACGGATGAGGCGCTGGGCAGCATTGCTGACATTGCCGCGCGTCAGAGACGGGCGAACGGGTTGCTGATGAAGGCGGTTAATTTCGTTGGCGGGCAGGTGGAAGACACGCTTGCGATCCTCCCGGAAGGCGCGAAGGACCAAATTGATAACGCCGCAAAAGATGCGCTGCGCAAGAGCTACGCGCTGGCGGAGAAATCCCGCGAAGGACGGTTGAGCAACGTCGCTACAACTGACCGGATGCACAAGGTGATGGCGTTAATTTCTGGCGCAATTGGCGGATTAGGTGGGCTTCCAACGGCCATCGCCGAAATCCCTGTCGCCACCACGATGATTTTCCGCGCCGTGCAAGGCGTGGCGGAACAATACGGCGAAGACCCGACTACGGAAGAGACCCGACTGCAATGTCTGTCCGTCTTTGGCGCGGGCGGACCGGGTGAAGACGATGATGGTGTCGATACAGCCTTCATTGGCGCGCGGATCGGCCTCACCGGTGCTGCCGTGAATTCGCTCATCAGTCGCGTGGCCCCAAAATTTGCGACGGTCTTGTCACAAAAGCTAGCCTCCCAAGCGGTGCCAGTGTTGGGCGCGGTAGCGGGCGCGGGCACGAATTATGCATTCACCGATTACTACGTCGAAATGGCGCATGTGCATTTTGCACTACGGAAGCTGAGCCGGACCTACGGTGAAAAACAGGTGTTGGATGCGTTTCACACCGCTTTGGTGGTCGGCAACATCCCCGTCAAACGCGCCTGATCGACCAGATAATCTGACACATCCCTGCGCACCGACTGTTCCCCACGGGCGCGCGCATCATCGATGACCGCTTTCACCTCTTTGAGGTCAATCTGTCGAATAAGGTGCTTAACTGGACCAATGGAGGCTGGCCGCATCGAAAGGGACGGAAAACCGATAGCGGCAAGGCAGACAGCCTCCAACGGACGGCCTGCATCCTCCCCACAGAATGACAGGGGCGTATTGGCGGCGTCGCAGCGGCGGACTACTTGTTCGAGGAACCCAAGAAAGCTGACGTTGAGCGTGTCATAGCGCTTGCGCACGCGCTCATTCTCCCGATCTGCGGCATAGAAGAATTGCTTCAGATCGTTTCCGCCGACTGAGATGAAATCAACCTCCTCATAAAAGCTGTCAGGCGCAAAACCGATAGAGGGCGTCTCCAACATCGCGCCAACCTCGAGGGTGGAGGGCAAAGGATGCCCCAGCTTGCTTTCCCGCGCCAAAACTTTGGCCAATTCTGCCTTGGCTTCTCGAAACTCCGACCGCAGCGTGATGAAGGGGAACATGATAGTCAGTGGGCCGCCATCTGCGGCGCGGACAAGCGCCTGTAACTGCATCCGCAACACGCCGGGTTTGTCGAGCCCCACGCGGATCGCGCGCCAGCCCATCGCTGGGTTCGGTTCATCATTGGGCGGCATATAGGGCAGCACCTTGTCAGAGCCGATGTCGAGCGTGCGAAACGCCACGCGCTTGCCCTTGGCTGCGTCCAGCACCCGCTTGTAGAGCGATGACAGTTCGTTCCGCTTTGGCATGCTGTTGCGGACCAGAAACTGCAATTCGGTACGGAAAAGGCCAACACCCTCCGCGCCAGAGCTTTCCAGCGATGGTAGGTCAGCCATCAGACCAGCGTTCATGTGCAAGGCGACAAGACGCCCACCTTTATCGATGGTCGGTTCATCGCGGATGGAGGCATAGCGCGCTTGCGCCCGTGTTTGCATTGCCATCTTGTCGGCAAAGGCGGCTTGCACCTGCTCATCGGGGCGCAGATGCACGATGCCTTGCTCCCCATCTACCAGAATGCGGTCGCCGTTGAGCGCCTCTGTCGTGATGCCTTTGACGTTGATGATGAGCGGGATCGCCCAAGCACGGGCTACGATAGTCGCGTGGCTCCCGACGGAGCCTTCTTCAAGAATGATGCCGCGCAACGTCTTGCCGTATTCCAGCAATTCGCCAGGGCCGATGTTGCGCGCAATCAGGATCGGGCGGTCTGGCATTTCGGCCCCTGTGTCGGAGCCCTGACCAGTCAATATGCGCAGAAGGCGGTTCGACAGATCATCCAGATCATGCAGACGTTCGATCATGTAAGCATCGCCTGCCTCCCCCAAACGGGATCGTGCGAGCGATTGCTCTTTCTCAACTGCAGCTTCTGCCGACAGACCGTTTTTCACGTCCGCTTCCATGCGGCGCATCCAACTGCGCGAATTGGCGAACATGCGGTAGGCTTCGAAAACCTTAATCTGCTCTTTGTCGGTCGCTTTCGTGCCAGAGAGCATTTCATCCACCGAAATGCGCAGTTGATCGACGGCCGTTTGCAGGCGTTCCAGCTCTTTCTCCGGATCGTCGGATATCGGGTTTGTGACAACCACGCGCGGCTCATGCAGATAGACCTGACCCTCGCCCGTGCCTTCCTGTGCGACTGTGCCTCGGAACATGACTTGCTGTTGGTGGCGGGCGGACAGGGCGGCACCTTCACCGACGAAGGCGCCGAGTTCGGTCATCTCCGCGATCACCATTGCCACGACTTCGAGGGCGTAAACCTCATCCTCTTCAAACTGGCGGGCGTCGCGGGATTGCACGACGAGCACGCCCAAAGATTCCCCGAGGCGCTGAATCGGTACACCGCAGAAGGAGGAATAGCGTTCCTCCCCCGTTTCCGGCATGTAGCGGAAGCCGCGTTCTGAGGGCGCGTCGGCGGTGTTGATCACCTTACGGGCCTTGGCGGTGCGCCCCACCAGACCTTCGCCCAACCGCAGCCGCGTCTGGTGAACGGAGGCTTTCTCAAGACCCTCCGTTGCGCAAAGCTCCAACGTTTCTTCATCGCGGAAGAGGTAGATCGAGCACACCTCGGTCTTCATCGAGTCAGCGATCAAGGCAACAACGCGATCCAATCGCGCCTGACCAGCACTGTCTTCTGCAAGTGCTGTCTGCAACCTCTTGAGAAGTTTGCGACTTTCGCTTTCGGTCAATTGGACCATAGTGTTCCCAGTGCTTTGGTCTTACCCTCGTAGCACCAGTCTATTGTAACCCTGTGACGAAGTGGAGCGAATTTCGCCTAAGCTGCTTTTTCGAGCCCAAATGCGTCGTGCAGCGCCTGTACGGCCAATTCCATATACTTACGCTCGATGAGGACGGAGATTTTGATCTCCGATGTGGTGATGACTTTGATATTGATGCCTTCCGCTTGAAGCGCCTTGAACATCTGGGCCGCGACACCTGCGTGGCTGCGCATGCCGATACCGACGACGGAGACTTTGGCTACCTCTTCGTCGGAGACGAGATCGTGGAAGTTGATCTCCCCTGACGCGCGGGCGTCTTCCATTGCTTTTTGTGCGCGCAACACCTGATCGGTGGGGCAGGAGAAGGTCATGTCGGTGCGACCTTCTTCGGAAATGTTTTGGAGGATCATGTCGACGTTCACTCCTGCATCGGAGAGGGGGCCAAAGATCGCGGCGGCGATACCGGGACGGTCGGCAACTGAAATGAGGGTCATCTTCGCTTCATCGCGGGAATAGGCGACGCCAGCTACAACATTTGATTCCATGATTTCCTCCTCATCGCAGACGAGCGTGCCAGCATCGTCCGATGGTTCTTCAAAAGATGACAAGACGCGCAAACGCACCTTGTAGCGCATCGCAAGCTCAACAGAGCGTGTCTGCAACACCTTTGCCCCAAGGGACGCCAGTTCTAGCATCTCCTCAAAGGCGATTTTGTCGAGTTTGCGGGCCTTGGATGTGATCCGTGGGTCGGTGGTGTAGACGCCGTCGACGTCGGTATAGATGTCGCACCGCTCGGCTCCGAATGCGGCGGCGAAGGCCACAGCCGTTGTGTCCGACCCGCCGCGACCAAGCGTGGTGATCCGGCCTTCGTCGCTGATGCCTTGAAAGCCCGCCACAACAGCAACGCGCATCCCATCGGCAAATTTAGCTTCGATATTGTCGGTGGGGATATCCTCAATCCGGGCAGAGGAATGGGCATCCGTCGTCTTCACCGGTACCTGCCAGCCTTGCCAACTGCGCGCGGGAATATCCATTTCCTGCAAACGCAGCGCCATCAGGCCAGCGGTCACATTCTCACCTGAGCTGACCACGGCGTCATACTCACGAGCGTCATAAAGCGGGGAGGTTTCATTGACCCAGCCCACCAGTTCATTCGTTTTGCCAGACATGGCAGAGACGATGACGATCACGTTGTAGCCATTTGCCACTTCGAGCGCGACGCGCTTGGAGGCGCGCGCGATCCGATCAAGGTTCGCAACCGACGTTCCGCCGAATTTCATAACAAGGGTGGGCATAAAGGTCTTTCTGGCCAGTGCCTGTCGTTGATGGGCACCCTTTAGCCACCCGATCCGCGAAGGGCAATCCTATCAAACGGTGCGGGCCTGCTGCCCGCACGACAAAATGGCACTGTGTTGCGCGGATACGGCCCTTTTGACCGGACGGATGGACTAGTTGGAGCGTTTTGTGGGCACGAAGGGCAGTGGCAGCACTGGAATGCCGTCTTCAATCAGCTTTTTCGTGTCTTTCGCAGTGGATTCGCCATAGATCGCCCGCTCTGGCCTGTCGCCGTCATGCATGGCGCGGGCCTCTGTGGCGAAATTGCTGCCGACATAATCCGCGTTCGCTTCCACCTCCGCCCGCAGTTTTTCAAGCGGTTCTTTGGGCGCGTCGCTCAAGGGGCGCACGGGCATGGCGGATTTCTGGACCGCAGGAGCCATCAGCCTCTTTGCCACATCCGAACCGCCGCATTCAGGGCACGTCACCATGCCCGCTTGCGCGAGGCTGTCAAACGCCGCGGCAGACTGAAACCAGCTTTCAAAACTGTGGTCGTTCGCACAGGTGAGGGTATAGCGGATCAATGTGGAAACCTTTGGTCGGTGGTGCCTGTATTTTAGCCCGTCAGCTTGGCGGGGTCAAAGGTGCTGACAATCCGCCGCAGTTCCGGCTCAGTCAGTTTTTTCGCAGCTTTCTTGAGCGGCACCCATTTGCGTTTGCGCTGTTTATGTTCCGGCCATTTTTTGGCGATTTCCTGTACTTCGACCGGATAGACCATCACCACCACGGGCGCGGGGTTTTCGCTGACGGGTTTGACGTAGGAATAGACGCCCAAGCAGCGGTCGTAGGCTTTGCCTTTTACGCCCGCTTCTTCCCACGCTTCTTTAGCGGCCGCCTTGGCGGGGGTATGTTTGTGCATGGGCCAGCCCTTGGGCAGGATCCATCGTCCCGACCCGCGGGAGGTGACGAGGCACACCTCGATTTTTCCGTCCACGACACGGTAGCATAGGGCCGAGAATTGCGTGCGCACGTCCGTCTTACCCCCAACACGGAGCTTGATCGGCAACTGCCCGCGTTTTCTAGGTTTGTTCGATTTCACGCTGTCATTCACTGACATTTGGTCTAGGTCCTGTTTAGCCGGAACCATCGTCTCATGCGGTCATGTGGGACACAAGAGGACAGGGTGCAGAAAGCGCGTTTCATAGGGTCTGAGATTTATCGCGGGTCAAGCTATGGCCCCTGGCATCCTTTGCGCGTACCGCGTGTGTCGACCGTCATGGATTTGTCGCGCGCGCTGGGGTGGTTGCCTGCGGATCAGTTTGTAACGAGCCCCATCGCCAAGCCCAAGGCGCTCCATGCGTTTCACACGGACGCCTATGTCGCGGCGCTTCTACAGGCCGAGGCGGAGCAAGAGGTGCCAGACGACGTGCGGGTGCGGCATCATTTGGGTACGCCGTCGAATCCAATCTTTGCGGAGATGTATCGAAGGCCTGCAACCTCTGTCGGGGCGGCGCTTTTGGCGGGAGAATTGTTGCGTGACGGGGGTGAGGTCTACGCGCCGGGATGCGGCACACATCATGGCATGCCGGACCGAGCAAATGGTTTTTGCTTTCTGAATGACCCTGTGTTTGCGATCCAGTCTATGCAACGCAACGGCGCTACGCGGGTCGCCTATGTCGATGTCGACGCGCATCACCCCGATGGGGTGGAGGCTGCGTTTGCGCATGATCCCACCGTTTTGCTGATCTCCATCCATGAGGAAAATCGCTGGCCGCGGACGGGGGCTTTGTTCGATCGTGGCGTGGGTAATGTCTTCAACATGCCTGTGCCGCGTGGGTTTAATGACAGCGAGATGCGCGCCTGTCTTGAGCGGCTGATCCTGCCGCGTCTTGAGGCGTTCCAGCCGGATGCTTTGGTGCTGCAATGCGGGGCGGATGCGATCCGCGAAGACCCGCAATCGCGGTTGGAATTGTCCAATCAGGCGCTGTTTGAGGTTGTGCGCCGCCTGCGCGGTCTGTCGAATCGTTTTATGGTCTTGGGCGGTGGCGGCTATAATCCGTGGTCGGCTGCGCGTGCTTGGACAGGAATTTGGGGTATACTGAGCGATCAAGAATTGCCGGATGCGTTGCCGAAGGCAGCATCCGGTGTCTTGAGCGCCTTGGAATGGTCAGGGCAGAGGCGGGTGAAAGAGCCGCTGGACCATTGGGTCAGAACGCTGGTGGATGACCAGCGTGATGGGCCGATCAGGGGCGAGGTTGTTGGGCAGCTGGATGCGCTCAGCCAGCAACCGCTACCGCAGGTGATGGTCTAGTACATCAAGAACTGCCTGACCGGATTGGTCTGATCGATAGGGTTCCGGCGTGCGGTCGAGCGCGTGCGCCCATGCATCAGACAGTTCTTTTGGTCCATCAATTGTCCAGACGGGGAAGTGCGACGCGACATCGGCGTAGCTGTCGGTGAAATTACTGATCGAGGGGCCGTGGACAATGGGGCATCCGTGGGCGGCAGGTTCATAGGGCGTGTGACCGCCTTTGTTGACCAGTGATCCCCCGATGAAAGCCGCACCTGCGATGCGGTACCAGATGTGCATCTCCCCTATTGTGTCGGCGATATAAACGGGCCTGTCGAAAGGGTCTTTTTGCGACCGCCTTGAGACGTCAAACGCCATCTCAGCGGTAAGTTCTGCGATGGCGGCACCACGCTGTGGGTGGCGGGGGGCGATGATGAGTTGCAAGGTTTTATCTGTCTCGTGCAACGCTCGGAAAGCTTTCAAAGCGTACCGGTCTTCGGGGTCATGCGTGGCGGCGGCGAGCAGGATTTTGCGTCGGTTCAAGCCCGCGAATGCGGCGGGCAGGGGGGTATCGACAGGCAAGTAGAGCGCTTTGAGGTTGATAACCTCCGCCAGTTTGTCACGCGCGGCGCCCAGCAGTTCAAACCGGTCAGCCGATTGCGCGTCTTGCGGCAGGATCGTGGCCATGTCGGAAAAGATGCGGCGGGCGGTGTCGGGAAAACGCGACCATGTGCGCATGGTCGCATCCGACATCCGCGCATTCAGCATGAGGACGGGCAGGCGGCGGTCATGCAGGCTTAGGATGCGTGCGGGCCAAAGCTCATTTTCGACGATGATCAGCGCGGTGATGCCATTGCGCGCCACAAACCAACGCGTCAGCCAACCAAGGTCGAGCGGGGCAAGCCCACAGGAAATATTGAGGTTTTGCCAGCGCTCCACAGTCTCACGACCAGTGGTTGTCGTTGTCGTCACCAGCAATTTGCGGGTTTGCGCCACGTGTTCGAGGGCGGCGCGAACGGCGTTGAGTTCACCGACACTCGCTGCATGCACCCAAACACGGGGACCGACAGCGTTTGGTCCAGTAAGTCGTTCCTTCAAATCAGCGAAACTCTCCCGTCCCCGCGCAATCGCAATCACTGTGCGCAGGATGACCAATAGCACAAGGATCGGGGAAAGAAGGCGGTAGAGCAGCAACAGAATATCCAAACAGACACCCGATTTGACTAACAGCCGACGCCCTTTGGTTCCAGTCTGTTTCGCTTTGGCCTAGTCGCGCGTGCCTGCGAAGCGTTCGGCCCAGTCTTCGCGTTGATCGTCGGTGATCTTGGCGAAAAGGTTTTCGGGCACTGCGAACTCGTGCCCTTCTGGCAGCGCTTCAAGGGCCGTTACCATATCCGTTGGCCAATCTGTGTCCATCGTGTTCATGTCTTTGAACAAGATCGCCGCTGTTGTTGGAATGAAGGGCGCCGACAAGACGGCATAGACGCGGATCAAGTTCAGGGCGAGCCGGATTTGTGCGGCGGCCTGATCTGGGTTTTGCTTAAACACGGCCCAAGGTGCTGCCGATTGCAGGTATTCATTGCCCGCAACCCAGATCGCCCGCAGTTCTGCGGCCGCTTTGCGCACGTTAATGGCGTCCATATGTGCTTCATAAGTCGCCAACCGTTTGTCGAGGTCGGCGATGAGCGCGTTTTCCTGATCACCGAAGGCCCCGCCACTTGGCACTGCCTCCCCATATTTGGAGCGGCAGAATTTCGTCACGCGGCTCACGAAGTTTCCCAAAACGTCGGCCAGGTCTTTGTTGACGTCTTGCTGGAAAGCCTCCCACGTGAATTCGGCGTCTGAGGTTTCCGGCGCATGGCTCAAAAGCCACCAGCGCCAGTAGTCCGCAGGCAGGATTTCCAAAGCCTGATCCATGAACACTCCGCGCCCGCGCGAGGTGGAGAATTGTCCGCCATCATAGTTCAAGTAGTTGAAAGACTTGATATAATCGACAAGTTTCCACGGCTGCTGACTGCCCAGGATCGTGGCGGGGAAGCTGAGCGTGTGGAAGGGCACGTTATCTTTGCCCATGAACTGCGTATATTGGACATCATCGGCGCCTTTGTCGGTGCGCCACCAGCGGGCCCAATCATCCCCTTTGCCCGCGTCGACCCATTCTTGGGCGCAGGCGATGTATTCGATGGGCGCGTCGAACCAGACGTAGAAAACTTTGCCATCCATGCCCGACCAGTCTTGTTCGCCATTTTTGACAGGGATGCCCCAGTCAAGATCGCGGGTGATGCCGCGGTCTTGTAGGCCGTCACCGTCATTAAGCCATTTCTTTGCAATAGATGTTGTCAGCACCGGCCAGTCGGTCTTGCTGTCGATCCATTTCGCCAGATCGCCCTTCAGCTCGGACTGGCGCAAATAGAGATGCTTGGTCGGGCGGACTTCAAGACCGGTGGAGCCGGAAATCGTCGACCGCGCGTCAATGAGATCGGTCGGGTCCAACTGTTTGGTGCAGTTGTCGCATTGATCGCCGCGCGCGCTGTCGAACCCGCAGTTGGGGCAAGTGCCTTCGATATAGCGATCCGGCAAGAAGCGAGCATCGACGATGGAATAGATCTGCTCTTCGGTCACTTCGCGGATCAGGCCCATTTCGTTCAAACGTCCGGCAAAGGCTTGCGTCAGAGCATGGTTTTGCGGGCTGGATGATCGACCGAAGTGGTCAAAGGAGAGGCCAAACTCATCGGCGATCTTGGCTTGGATCTCATGCATCTCAGCACAGTAGTCGGCAACGGGCTGGCCCGCTTTGGCCGCGGCAAGCTCCGCCGGTGTGCCGTGCTCGTCCGTCGCACAAAGGAACAGCACCTCATCCCCGCGGCCACGGCGGTAGCGCGCAAAAAGGTCGGCAGGCAACTGGCTCCCCACCAGATTGCCGAGGTGTTTGATGCCATTGATATAAGGAATGGCAGAGGTGATCAGATGGCGGGCCATAAGCTGTGTTTCCGTGTCGATGTTGCGTGCTTTTAGACGGACTGTTGGGCCGTGACCATATGCCAATGACGTGCAAATGCCATTTCTGGCCTCACACGCACCGATTACGGGGTTGCGGTGCGGGGCGAGGGCACTAGGGTCACCCCTCTACGCAAGGGGTGCACAAATGCAAAAAATAATACTCGGCCGCAGCGATATTTCCGTGACAGACTGGTGCCTTGGCACGATGACCTATGGCAACCAAACGCCAGAAGAGGACGCCCACCGCCAGATCGATATGGCGCTGGATACGGGGCTCAATTTTCTCGACACGGCAGAGATGTATCCAGTGAACCCGATCCGCGCCGAAACCGTGGGTCTGTCGGAGAAGATCGTTGGCAATTGGGTCGCCAAATCAGGCCGCCGTGATGAGGTGGTGATTGCTACGAAAGTCTCCGGCGACAACCCGGGCTGGGTGCGCGGGGGCGAAGGCTACAGTGGTGCGATGATGCGCGATGCGGTTGAAGGGTCGCTGCGCCGTTTGCAGACGGATGTGATCGACGTCTACCAGATGCATTGGCCGATGCGGGGCAGCTATATGTTCCGCCAGAACTGGACCTACGACCCCTCGCACCAAGATCGTCAGAAGACGCTGGATCACATGCATGATGTGTTGTCCGCCTTGGGCGCGCTGGTGGCTGAGGGTAAAATTCGCAGCATTGGCATGTCGAACGAAAGCGCGTGGGGTATGACGCGCTGGATGGATGTGGCGGAGGAACATGGCCTGCCGCGCATGGTCTCCGTCCAGAACGAATACTCTTTGATGTGCCGCCTCTATGACACCGACATGGCGGAAATGGCAGTAAATGAGGATGTGACGCTTTTGTCCTTCTCCCCGCTCGCCTGTGGGCTCTTGACGGGCAAGTATCAAGGCGGTGCGGTGCCGGATGGGAGCCGGATGTCAATCGGGCCTGAATTGGGTGGACGGATGACGCCGCGCACGCTTGAAGTTGCACAGGTCTATCTTGATCTGGCAAAGCAGCACGGGGTGGATCCGGTCCACATGGCGCTCGCTTGGCAGCAGACACGACCCTTCCCGATTTCCGCGATTTTCGGCGCGACGACGGCGGACCAACTGGCGCATATTCTTGCGGGCAAGGACGCGGTGCTGTCGGATGAGCTGTGCACTGAGATCGATCAACTGCACCGCGCGCACCCCTATCCATATTGATCCCGTGTCGCTTTGCTTTCAGCGGCGGTCGAATTGAGGTGGAAGGCCAGCCTCCGGCGAAGGTATTCTGAGCGAAAGAACGTCTGGGGAGGACAGCATGCCACTGGAAATGAACAGAGAGGTGTTCATCACCTGTGCGGTTACAGGATCGGGTGGAACCCAAGATCGAAGCCCGCATGTGCCACGATCCCCCAAGCAGATTGCCGAAAGCGCGATTGAAGCGGCTAAGGCGGGGGCGGCGGTGGCCCATTGCCATGTGCGCGATCCTGACACCGGCGCACCATCGCGCGATTTGGCACTCTACCGCGAAGTGACGGACCGAATCCGCGCGGCGGAAGTGGATATTGTCCTGAACCTGACAGCGGGGATGGGCGGGGACATTGTGTTTGACGGGGTGGAGACGCCTTTGCCTCTAGCCGCTGGCACGGACATGATTGGAGCGACAGAGCGGGTCGCCCATGTCGCGGAATGTCTGCCAGAGATTTGCACGCTCGATTGCGGCACGATGAACTTTGCCGAAGCAGATTACGTCATGACCAACACGCCCGGCATGTTGACGGCGATGGGCGGGATGATGACAGAACTTGGCGTGAGGCCGGAGATTGAAGCCTTCGACACCGGTCATCTTTGGTATGCCAAGCAGCTTGTCAAAGACGGTGTTTTGGACAGCCCCGCCTTGGTGCAGCTTTGCATGGGCGTGCCGTGGGGCGCGCCGGATGACCTCAATACCTTCATGGCTATGGTAAACAATGTGCCGGACGATTGGACGTTTTCGGCCTTTGGACTGGGCCGCAGCCAAATGCCCTACGTCGCCGCCGCCGTCCTCGCGGGCGGCAACGTGCGGGTCGGGTTGGAGGATAATCTGATGCTCGACAAAGGGGTTTTGGCGACAAACGCGCAGTTGGTCGATCGCGCGGTAGGCATTATTGAAAACCTCGGCGCGCGAGTCATTGGACCTGACGAGGTACGCCAGAAACTTGGACTGACCAAGAGGGAGCCCAGATCATGAAATGGCTTGGATGCGTTGCGTTTGTGGGGTTGAGTGGCTGTGCTGCGCTTTTTGACGAAGATGTGGGCGGACTGTTCGAGGTCTACCGCGACACCACTGTGCCAATCTCCAGCAAGGCGCTGTTTGAGTCTGAGCGCTATCTTGGCACATGGTACGAAGTGGCCCGCTATCCGGTCCCTTTTGAGGCGGGCTGTGTTGGGGTGACAGCCGAGTATGGCGCACTCTCGGACACAACGATTTCGGTCAAGAACACCTGCCGCCGCGAAGACGGCAGCGTGCGGTCCGTCATCAATGGGGAAGCTGAGATCGTTGGCCCGGGGCAGCTGAAGGTGCGCTTCCCGTCTGTTCCTTTCGGCGCGGCGGACTATTGGGTGCTTTGGGTGGATGAAGGCTACCGCACCGCTGTTGTCGGGGCGCCCAACGGACGGTCCGGTTGGATCCTGAACCGCAGCCCTGACATCCTGGCGGACCGTTTGCAGGCGGCCAAGGAGATTTTGGATTTCAATGGCTACGACCTGGACCGTTTGATGGAAGTGCCGCAATGACCCAGACCGTAGCGATCATTGGCGGCGGCGTCATCGGCGGCGGCTGGGCCGCGCGGTTCTTGTTGATGGGCTGGGATGTGCAGCTTTTTGACCCCGACCCAGAGGCGGAACGCAAGATGTCCGAGGTATTGGGCAACGCGCGGCGGTCTTTGCCGGGGTTGTCAGATGTGTCTTTGCCGCCAGAAGGCCGCTTGCGTCATTGCGCCACGATTTCGGAGGTGGCGGACGGCGCCGTCTGGATACAGGAAAGCGTGCCAGAGCGGTTGGACCTTAAGCGCAAGGTGTATCAGACGATTCAAGAGCATTGCGCGGAAGATGCGATCATTGGCTCCTCCACCAGTGGGTTCAAACCGTCAGAGCTGCAAGACTGCGCAACGCGACCCGAACAGATCGTGGTCACGCATCCGTTCAATCCGGTCTATCTGTTGCCGCTGGTTGAGCTTGTGGGGACGGCGAAAAACAGTGACGCGTTGATCCACCGCGCGAAAGACGTCCTAACCAGCGTCGGAATGTATCCGCTGCATATCAAAGCGGAAATTGACGCCCATATCGCGGACCGGTTGCTCGAAGCTGTCTGGCGGGAATCGCTCTGGCTGGTCAAAGATGGCATCGCCACGACGGAGGAGATCGACGACGCCATCCGCTATGGTTTTGGCTTGCGCTGGGCGCAGATGGGTCTTTTTGAAACTTACCGAATCGCGGGCGGCGAAGCGGGTATGCGGCACTTTATTTCTCAGTTCGGTCCGGCGCTCAGCTGGCCGTGGACCAAGCTGATGGATGTGCCGGAACTCACCGAGGAACTAACCAACCAAATCGCGGGGCAGTCCGATGCACAATCGGGGCATCTGAGCATTCGTGAGCTGGAGCGCGTCCGCGACAATAATTTGGTGACAATCTTGCGCGGGTTGAAGGCGCAGGATTGGGGGGCAGGGCGCATATTGAACGCGCAAGATGCGCGGGTGACGAAGATTGCGAATTCAATCGACGATGTTGCCGACCTCAGCCAACCGATCCTGACGGTGAAACGCGCGGTGCCGCTCGATTGGACCGATTACAACGGTCACATGAACGAGGCACGCTATTTACAAGCCTTTGGCGATGCGACCGACCAGCTGATGCTGATGATCGGTTGCGATGCGGACTATATCCAAAGCGGCGGCAGCTATTTCACGGCAGAGACGCACATCCGGCATTTGGATGAGGTCCATGCAGGTGCGGAGATTGAAGTGCGCACGCAATGTCTTTTGGGCGAGGGTAAGAAATTGCACCTATTCCATCAGATGATGTCAGGTGACACACTGCTCGCGACAGGAGAACACATGTTGATACACGTCAGCTTGGAGACCCGAAAAGCCTCGGAGCCTGCGGTGCAGGTCAGCGGACCGTTGGCTAAACTGGCGAAAGCACATGCGGCCTTGCCTCGACCAGAAGGGGCCGGATCAGCAGTTGGGGTCAGGGCAGGCTAGCCGATGCGGCTGACGTGGTGGTCATCGTCATTGTTGCGGAAGAACGGCACGCTGGTTACGACGCGGTCGCCGTCAACGTAGGCGCGTAGCTCGGCCAAGACGACTTTGGTGATGAAGGGCAGGTCATAGTCAAGCGCGTCTGTCAGTGCGACCCATTGCAGATGCGAAAGCTCGTCTTCTGCGTTTGTGAAATCATCAGGGTCTGTCTTCAAATTATCGGCGTCTGCCAAAAGAAATCTAGCGTCAAAACGTCGGGGTCGCCCTTGTGGGGTGACGGCGCGAAAGAACATCTCGAACGGGGCGGCGGGGACGTGGCCTGTTGCGGCAAACCCGCGCCAGCCTTGGGGTGCGCTGCCCCACGTGCCTGTTGCCCCAAGAATTTGACCGGTTTCTTCCCAAAGCTCCCGAACAGCGGCAGCAGCAACGGAGTGCGGGGTGAGGTTACTCTCGTCCGCTAACCGCTTGGCCGTTTGATCCGGCAATCCGGTCACCTCGATCTGCGCATCGTTGGCATCGACCGCGCCGCCAGGAAACACGAATTTCCCAGGCATAAACACGGCCTTCGACCCGCGCTGCCCCATCAGAACGCTTGGACCTGCGCGCATCTCTCGCAAGATGATGACGGTTGCGGCGTCTTTGATCGGCACATCGGTCATGGATTGGCTTTCAGCGCTTTGAACCCATGCATGAATTTCGCCCATTGGATCGCGATGATCATGCCCTTGAGGCGTGGCAGTAAATACAGCGCCAAAGCCACGCAAAGCGCGGTCAGCCCCGTGGCCATCACCCACGGTTCGGGTCGGAAGCTGACCCAAACAAAATGCATCACAAACCCCATGATGTGACCGACCACAAGTATGGTCAGATAGGCTGGCCCGTCATCAGCGCGATGACCGCTCAAGTCTTGGCCGCAAACGTCACAAGCTGGCGCGGTCTTCAGGTACCCCTCAAAAAGATGCCCCTCACCGCAGTTCGGGCACTTGCGCCGCAGTCCATTCCAGACGGCAGGCTTCATAGGACGGTCTCCAGCGGCGTTCATTGCGGCGCTCCTTGTCGGCCAGACATATGTGGTTCTTGCAGTGAAATAAGGGGGTAGCGCAAGGTCAGGCGACTTTTTTCCAGTAATTGCGACAGAAAAACTGCCGCGCCTCGTTTGATGGATATCTCCGGCAACAAAGCTGGGCATTTGAAAATGAGGTAGATAATGAAGACGACACTCTTACTGGCAAGCATCGCAGCAGCCGCAACTCTTACGGCGGTTGACGCTAAGGCCAAGGGCGGGCACGGCATGGATTTCGCCACGCTGGATGCAAACCAAGACGGTCAGATCACGATGGACGAATTGGAAGCGCAGGCGGAAACACGTTTTGCCGCAGCCGATACGAACGGTGATGGCGTTTTGTCCGCAGAGGAAATGACAGCCGCCGCGAACGGGCGCGCGGCGGAACGTGTTGCGCGGATGATCGAACGACTTGATACAGATGGTGATGGCGCGGTGAGCCTTGCTGAGATGGAAGCGGCCCGCGAAGGGCGTGGTGGTGATCGCGCGGCCCGCATGTTCGAACGTGTCGACGCCAATGAAGACGGTGCCATCAGTGCCGAAGAGTTTGAGGCAGCAAAAGAGCGGGGCCGTGGTGGGCGTCACGGTCACGGTGGCTCCAAAGGTCAGCGTGATGGTGCGTCAAACGACGGCTAAGTCCCCCCGTCAGCAGGGGCTGCCCCAGCCCCTGCTGTTTGCCTCTTACCGATCCACATCGTACCAAAGGCACGAATGGAAGACCTCAGCCAAGCTCCTGATGCGGCCCTCTTGGTGGCCTATGCGAATGGGGATCCAGACGCAGCGCAGCTTCTCACGCAGAGGCTGCTGCCAGCGGTCTATGGGCAAGCGATGCGCATGTTGACGGACAGGGCGGAGGCTGAAGACGTGGCGCAAGAGGCGATGATCCGGCTGTGGAAAATCGCACCGGATTGGCGGCAGGGAGAGGCCCAGGTCAGCACGTGGCTGTACCGTGTGGTGGCAAATTTGTGCACCGATCGCTTGCGTAAACGGCGTGCGAGCGTTGGCTTGGACCAAGTGGCCGAAGTGTCCGACGGCGCCCCCAGCTCGGCGGATGAATTGCAACGGGAAACTCGCATCAAAGCACTGAAAGACGCGCTTGCCCAATTGCCGGAGCGACAGGCGCAGGCGGTGGCTTTGCGACATTTGGAAGGGTTCAGCAATCCGGAGATTGCAGAAATCATGGACATCAACGTGACGTCAGTGGAAAGTCTGACGGCGCGTGGCAAACGCGCCCTTGCGGCGCTTCTGTCGAACCAAAAGGAAGCATTGGGGTTTGAAGATGACACCATCTGACGACAAGAAATTGGACGCGCTTTTTGGCGAGGTTAGGTCGGATCCGGTTGAGCCCAGTTCTGATCTCATGGCCCGTGTGCTGGCGGATGCCGCTGCGATGCAACCCGTTGCTGCCGCTCAGAGCGTTGCTAAGAATCCGCTCGGCAGCAGGATCCTCAGCGCGATTGGCGGTTGGCCCGCGCTGAGTGGCGTGGCCGCAGCAGGCGTTGCAGGGCTTTGGATTGGATTGGTGCCGCCGGACGCAGTCGATGTGTGGATGGCCGAAGCGCTGGGTCAATCGACCGAAGTGTCGCTGATAGATGAGTTTTCGATACTCGATGAAGGATGGGTTGATGGCTGAAGCAAAAGGGAAAGGCCCAAGCCGGATTTGGCGGCTTGTGTTGGTTTTGTCGCTGGCATTGAACCTTGCCGTGGTTGGGTTGGTCGTTGGCGTTGGTCTACGCGCCGCTGGGGGTAAGCCGCCCCGATCTGTGGAGTTCGGATTTGGCGTGATTGGTCAAGCGCTGACCCAAGAGCAACGCCGCGAAATTGGGCGCAGCTTGCGCGCAGACCCATCTGTGCGTCGCGCAGGTCGCCCCAACCGCGTCATGGTTGAAGCGTTGATTGCGGTTTTGCGCGCGCCCGTCGTTGATGAGGCGCAGCTGACGGCGGCGCTTGATGGTGCAAGCCGTCGCGCAGAAACGCTCCAAACCGCTGCGCGAACCGCCTTTGTGACTCAGGTTCTCGCGATGAGTGACGTAGAACGCCTCGCCCTTGCGGAACGACTGGAGGGCCTGTCGAAGCGGCGCGACCGGTAGCGAGGTGGCTTACGCGACGCGGGAGCTGATGGCGACCTTGTTGCGGCCGCCCACTTTCGCTTCAAACAAGGCGGCGTCGGCCAAGTCAAAAAGACGTTCAGCAGGCAGCGCATCTGGCCCAAGGTGATCATCGACTGCGACCCCAACCGAGACCGTAACGCTGATTGATGCGGCTTTGTCGTCAAGCGCAAATGGCGTTTGGTTGACAGTCGCCCGCATCCGCTCGGCGGCCAAGTTTGCTTGCGCCAAAGAGGTGTCAGGCATGCCCACAAGAAACTCCTCCCCCCAATGCGGGCAACAAGGTCAATCGCACGGAAATTCTTGCGCAGGCGGCCGGCAACGCTGGTCAGAACCTGATCGCCCGCGGCATGGCCGTATCGGTCATTGATCTTTTTGAAATGATCAATGTCGAGGACGAGCACCGCATAGCTTTTATGCGCGTCACCGGCTTCTTTCGCGATTTTGGCAAGATGCACCTTGGCGTAGCGGCGATTGTGAAGACCAGTCAGGGGATCGGTGATCGCTGCGAACAGCCCGTTTTTGATCTTTTCCATTTTGTGGTTGACGCGGGTCTTTTGCCGAATGAGGTTGGCCACCCTGATCTTCAACTCCTCCGGCCCGATATTCTGGAATGCGACGTCATTCGCGACCAGATCGAGCAAGTTGGCGGCAAGTGAGTCTGCACCCACGGGCACGAGAGCGAGGATATTGGTCCGTCGTGAGCTTTGGCGCGCCTTCAGATCGGACACCAGTTGACAAACCTTCGTGTCGTTAGGCCTGCAAGTCACTTCCAAAATGCAAAGATCGGCTGGGCGGTCGTCCGCGGCACTGTTGAGCATTTGGGTGCGAGGGGTTGATTTGAGCGATGAAATACTGGCATCCATCACCATTTTGGAAACTGCTTCGGAGCCGTCAAACTCCGCCGGGATGAACCGGACAACGGCGGGTGTCAGCATGGGGGCGACAGCTTCGTCAAACCCAAATGCACGCGCGGTTTCATCTTTGATGCACCAGTCAAGGTCCGACCGACGTCGCCGCAACAACCCGCGAATAAGGGCCAACATCAGCGAGTCGCTGATCGGCCGTGTCAGCACATCGTCAACGCCCGCATCGAGCGCGGCAAACCGTGCGCGGTTGGTGTCGGCCAAACCAATGGCGAAGATGGCCAATTCGCCCATTGGGTAGGCCGCACGGATTGATGTGCAAAACTGGTGCGTGTCCTCTGTTGGATCCGACATATTGAGCAGCATCAGATCGGGTTTTTCCTCCGCGATCGTTTTTCGCGCTTCGTCGCATGTTGTTGCGGTAAAGACTTGGTATTGTGCGGCAATAAGTTTGACCCGAAGCACAATACGATTGGTTGCAACGCTATCTACAATCAGAATAGAGCCTGCCATGTTTTCCTTATCCTCTTGGCGTACGCCGTCCCCATGAGGACAAGTTGAACTGAATTGGTTAAGAATATCTTGCCGCCGTTGAAAGGAAGTTGAATGTCGCCTGAAGCCGCCGAAACCGTTGCGCTAAACGCATTGGGATGGCTTGTGCAAAATGATGAGATATTGCCCTTGTTTCTTGGGTCTACAGGGAGCGCGGAATCGGATTTGAAGACCCGTTTGGGAGATCCAGCTTTCCTTGCCTCGGTCCTTGAGTTTTTGACAATGGATGATGCTTGGGTCGTGGCGTTCTGTGACACGGTTAATCTTGCCTACGATGATCCGTTGAAGGCCCGCTATGCGTTGCCGGGGGCGGAGCAAGTACATTGGACATGACAAAGGGGCCCAATTTGAAGGGCGTTATTTTTGACAAAGACGGGACGCTCTTTGATTTCAACGCCACTTGGGGCGCTTGGGCTGGCACCATGATCTCGGCAGAAGCGGGGGGCGATACATCTCTCATCACCGCCCTGTCGCACCGTTTGGGCTACGACTACGGCGCAGGTCGATTTCAGCCTGGCAGCATCGTCATTGCCGAAACCGTCGATGTGGTCGCGGATGCGATCCTTGATGTGCTGCAAAAGGACGACAAGCCATCGCTCATTCAGCGTATGAACGCTGCGGCGCAACAGGTGCCACAGGCAGAAGCCGCACCTCTGATCCCATTCTTCGAAACGATGCGATCTTTGAACATGAAACTGGGCGTTGCGACCAACGACACCGAAGGTCCCGCGCGGACGCATCTGGCGCGGGCGGGTGTGGTCGACATGCTCGACTTCGTGGCAGGCTCGGATTCAGGCTTTGGCGGAAAACCGGCCCCCGGGCAGTTGCTTGCATTTTGTGAGGCGGTTGGGCTCACGCCAGAGGTCTGCGCGATGGTGGGCGACAGCACCCATGACCTTTTCGCGGGCCAATCTGCGGGCATGCGCACTATCGGCGTTCTGACCGGCCCTGCATTGCGCGCGGAGCTGGAGCCCCACGCAGATGTCGTCTTGGACAGCATCGCGGACATACCAAGCTGGATCGCGGCAAACCGCCTTTAGCGACAAGATCTGTCGCAAACCGATAAACACTCACCAACGTCTCTTTTCAATCTGGTGGCGAGGCACAGGAGATATGACATGGCAGTAGGTGCAAGACGTCGGGGTGGGGGACGCGCAGGCAATGCCTCGCGTCGGGCCAAAGGGGCCATCGACCAAATGCCGTGGAACCCGCCGATCAACATCGATCAGCCAACCGAACCGCTGAACGAAGAGGGCGTTCAAGCCATCCACAACGGCGCGATGACGATCCTAGAGGACATCGGCATAGAGTTTTTGAATGAAGAGGCGATTGAGCTTTTCAAAGAGGTGGGTTGTAAGGTCGACGGCTCCAACGTCCGGATGGACCGCCACTGGGTGATGGAGATGGTGGGCAAAGCCCCTTCCCAATTCGACATCACGCCGCGCAATCCGGCCCATAAGATCACAATTGGCGGCAAGCAATTGCTCTTCGGCAATGTGTCTTCCCCACCCAACTACTATGATCTTGAGATCGGCAAAAAAGTGCCCGGCACGCGGGAGCAATGCGCCAACTTGCTGCGGCTCACCCAGTACTTCAACTGCATCCACTTCGCGGGTGGCTATCCAGTGGAACCTGTTGATATCCATGCCTCCGTCCGGCATTTGGACGTGCTTTATGACAAGCTGACCCTGACTGACAAAGTGGTTCACGCCTATTCGCTTGGCAAAGAGCGGGTTGAAGACGTGATGGAGATGGTGCGCATCGCAGGCGGCATGACGGATGAGGAATTCGAAGCCAAGCCGCACATGTACACCAACATCAACTCCACATCACCCTTGAAGCACGATGTGCCGATGATCGATGGCTGTTTGCGGCTCGCCCGACGGGGGCAGGCGGTTGTCGTGACGCCGTTCACTTTGGCTGGTGCGATGGCGCCTGTCACAATGTCTGGTGCGGTCACTTTGTCGATTGCCGAAGGTCTCAGCGCCATCGCGCTGTTCCAATATGTCCGCCCCGGCACGCCGTGCGTGATTGGCACCTTCACATCGAACGTCGATATGAAATCAGGGGCACCGGCCTTCGGTACGCCCGAATACATGCGTGCGACCCAAATGACGGGGCAAATGGCGCGGTTTTACGGGCTGCCGATGCGTGCCTCCGGCGTCTGTGCCGCTAACGTCCCCGATGGGCAGGCAATGTGGGAGACGTCAAATTCGCTTTGGTCCGCTGTCCAATCTGGCACCAACATCGTCTATCACGCGGCGGGCTGGCTCGAAGGTGGCTTGATTGCAAGCCCTGAGAAATTCGTCATGGATTGCGAAGTTCTTCAAATGATTCAGCGCTATATGCAGCCTGGGATCACGGCAACAGGGCCGGACGACATCGCCCTTGATGCTATTCGGGAGGTTGGAGCAAACGGCCATTACTTTGGTATTCGACACACCCAAGACCGCTACCAATCCGCGTTCTATCAGCCTTTCGTTTCTGACTGGCGCAATTTTGAAGCGTGGGAGGTCGCAGGCGGCATCTGGACTGCGGAACGAGCGCATCAGACCTACAAGGACATCCTATCAACGTTCGAAGCGCCTGCGATGGACGATGGGATCAGGGAAGAATTGCAAGCCTTCGTCGAAAACCGAAAGGCGGAGGGAGGGGCGCCAACTGATTTCTGACGCCCCAACCGATTAGCTCATTTTGATCGCGACGTTCTTGGTCTGCATGTAGTTCCAAAGCGCCTCACGACCTTTTTCGCGGCCATAGCCTGACTTGCCGAAGCCGCCAAACGGCGTTTCAACACCGCCTGCGTACCATTCGTTCACAAACACTTGGCCCGCTTTGATGGCGCGTGTCGCGCGGGTCGCGCGGCCAAGGTCTTTGGTAAAGACACCGCCCACAAGACCGAATTCCGTCCCGTTTGAAATTTCGAACGCTTCGTTTTCATCCTTGAACGAGATGACTGACAGGACGGGACCAAAAATCTCCGTCTGGGCGACGGTCATGTGGGGTGTGACGTTGGACAGGATGGTCGGCTCTAAGAACGAACCAGGGATGTTCATCGCATGCCCGCCGGTCTCCAAAGTTGCGCCTTCTTCCACGGATTTCGCCACCAGACCAACAGCGCGATCCCGCTGTTCGACAGAAATCATCGGCCCCATGTTCATCCCAAACTCAGGGCGATCAACGCCCGGTCCAACGGATAGAGATTTTGCGATTTTTACGGCCTTTTCAACAAGTTCATCCTTACGGCTTTCGTGAACCAGGACGCGGCTCATCGCGGTGCAAACCTGCCCTGCGTTAAAGAAGATACCCCAACGGATGTCCCGCTCAAACGCATCGAGGTCGGCGTCATCATGCACGATCGCTGCGGATTTTCCGCCAAGCTCCAACACACACGGCACGATGTTCTTTGCCGCTGCTTGCGCAACCGCTGATCCTGTCGCAACCGATCCAGTAAAGACGACCTGACGCACATCTGCGTGGCCTGCCAGTGCAGCACCCGCTTCGTGACCATAGCCACAAACAACGTTGATCGTGCCAGCAGGGAATCCTGCTGCCTCAGCCGCGTGCGCCCAAATCATAGAGGTTACAGGCGTCAGTTCCGCGCTTTTTACAACGATGGTGTTGCCGCTCGTCAGCGCGCAAGAGATTGACCGCGCAGCCATCTCAACCGGATAGTTCCACGGGATGATATGTGCGGTGACGCCGTAGGGCTCATAAACGGTGTAATCGATGTAGCCGTTGCCGAGTGGGATTGACTTGCCTTCCAGCGTCTCGGCTTGGTTGCCGTAGTATTCGAAATAGCGGGAGGAGCCGCGGATTTCGACCAAGGCTTCCCACATCGGCTTGCCCTGCTCGGCGCAAAGCAGCTCTGCATACATCTCCAGATTGTCGAGGATGTATTGCCCCATCGCCTTGACCATCCGGCCCCGCTCAACAGGGCGGGGGGCCGTCAGAACGCCGGACATATGCACACGCTTGGCCGCTTGAACAGCGCGGTCCACGTCTGCCGCATCTGCAAGCGCATGGGTTGTGATTTTCTCGCCAGTGCCGGGGTTGATGACGTCGATACGGCCTGCGCCGCCGTCGACCCATTCACCGTCGATATAGTTTTTGTAGTAGTCCGCAAACTTTGCCATTGTGCCGCTCCCTCAAGTCCTGCAGCTTGATGCGGCGTTGCGGCCGGTATTGCAAGTGCAAGAGCGACGTCAATCATCAGAGGGCCGACGCATTGTGCGAATTAACGGGGGCTTGCCACTCACACGCCAATCACAGTTCATGAGATTGCCCCTTATGCGCGGCAGGGTTACGCATCTGCTCACATATTGAGGATCCAACATGAAACGTATGACTTCAGGACTCGGCGCACTCGCGCTGTTATTCGTTGGCTCACAGGCCGCCGCATCGGTTTGCACATCCCCCGCCAACGTCAACGCTTTGGCATCTGAAATTGCCCAAGGATTGAACTTCAATCGCGCATGCTTTTGATATGTCATTGAACCGTTTCTTTGGGCACTGTGGGACCGATGGGTCAAACAGCCAAGTACGCGTGCGCGCTGCGGGCTATCGCGATTGCCTCGTGGCAGAAAACTTGGCTAGGAGCTATCCGCGCAGTGAACAGATCATCTTAGGCTGGATGAATTCAGCAGGGCACCGCTCCAACATGCTGCACCCCCGCGCGCAGGGATTTGGCATAGGTATCACCGAAGGCGAAAAGGGCCTGAACTGGGTGCTGGTCGTGGCGAAGGGCTGCTAGAGGTCCATCCAGATTGTCACGGGACCGTCATTGGTCAGGCTGACTTTCATGTCAGCCCCGAACTGTCCCGTCACGACTGGAATGCCCAAGCCGCGCATATCATCTACGAATTTTTCATAAAGCCGCTCCCCCTCCGAAGGGGGGGCGGCTTGTGAAAATCCGGGCCTGTTGCCGCGGGACATATCCGCCGCAAGAGTGAACTGGCTAACGATCAACGCACTGCCGCCAGTATCGACCAGCGACTTGTTCATCTTGCCCGCGTCATCCAAAAAAATACGTAACTTACTGATTTTAATGGAGAGTTGAGCGGTGACAGCATCTGCGTCCCCTTGCATCGCGCAGACGAAAATCAGAAGTCCTTGGTCAATTGCACCAATTTCCGCCCCGTCGACAACGACGTTGGCGGTGGTGACACGCTGAATGAGCGCCCTCACAGCTCATCCGCCCAAGGTGGGTTGGCACCTGCTCGGGACACGGTGATCGCGGCGGCCTTGGCACCCAGCGCCGTCGCTGCGGCAAGGTCTGCACCCGCCAACCGCTCTTTAGACAGGCACCCCTGTCGGTCGAGACCTGCCAAGAACCCTGCATTGAACGTATCGCCTGCGCCGATGGTGTCGCTGCCCTCAGTGATATTCGCTTGCGCGGCTGGCACGTCTTCAACGCCATCTTTTGTGACGATTGAGACGCCCTCTGCCCCTTTCGTCAGCAAAATCACCCGCGTGTCGCCGGACAAAAGCTGTGTCGCATCAGTATTGCCGACGAGCCATTCGAGGTCTTCGTCCGATGTCTTAATGATATCTGCCGCCGCCATCATTCGCTGGATACGGTCGCGGTAGGCTGTTTCGTCCTTGATGAAGGACGGCCGCACGTTGGGGTCGATCATCGTCAGGCGGTTCGGGGCCTCTTGCAACATCAACGCCTCATAGGCTTTGGCACAAAGCTCCACCACAAGGCTGATCCCGCCAAAGAAGAGGGCGTCTGCCGTGACTTCTGGCAAGTCCGCCTCTGACAACAGCCGACCGGCTGTGTTTTCATCGTAGAAGGCATAGTAGGCTTGCCCATTGACGAGCTTCACAAACGCCAGCGTCGTGGGATCATCACTGAAATTTGCGGGGGATACGTCCACTTTGGAGGCTTCAAGATGCGCCTTGATGACATCGCCAAAAAGATCGTTGGAGAGGCCGGAAAAGAACTGCACATCGGCCCCCAGCCGCCCCAAGGCGACCGCTGTGTTCATGACCGCGCCGCCCGCGACAGGCTCAAACGCGTCGCCCCCCGCCTCGGTCTTGCGCGGTAGCATGTCGATTAGGGCTTCGCCCGCACACAAAATCATCCGATTCCTCTCCGTTACTGGCTGTTAGCGATAACATAGACAGCGATGCCGGCAATGATTAATCCAAAGATAACCGCAATCGCGATTTTCCAAGCGGAGTAGGGCCGCTCCTCCTGAACCCGCCCTGTGCGACCGTTGACGACGAAGCGGTAAGTCTTGCCGCGGTATTTGTAAGCCGCCAACCACACGGTCAGCAGCACATGCTTGAACGTCACATCGCTGACGGTCGTATCGACCTTTGAAACATGCTGCCGACTCCCGCCAATGTCATATTTCACGTCCTGCACGATCATCCGGTCCATATAGGCGCGGGCTTCTTGAAAGCCGTCTTCAAGCTCAACCCGATACCCCTCGGTCCGGAACCCGGCGAGGTATTCGGGGTTGTAGGGCTCTAGCTGCGACAAATCCCAAGGCTCCTTTTTGTTCGTTAACTTGAAGTCGCCGGAAGAAGCTCGCGCGCGATGATGCGCGCGATCGGCGCGGCCTCTGCAGGTGTCATACCTGTCTTTAGCCGATTGTCATAAAGCATTTGCAAGAGCAGCTCATCATGGGTGGTGAGCAACCCGTATTCCTCGTCATCGTTAAAGATCGACGGCCGCGCCTGCGGGCTATCGTTTGCAAGGCCCAATCCCTGCGCCAGTTCTTCGTGAATGCAAGAGGTGCGCAGAAGCGGCGGATGCTCAGCCCGTATTAGCGCAATCGCCTTGGAATAGCTCGCGGATCCACCTTCAGAGAAGGCGACCACGATACACAGCTGTTCGCGCGGCAGATTCATCATTGCGTTCAGCGAACTGGTCGAAATGCCCGGCACAATCTCCCGAATGCGAGTTTCAAAACCGGGGCGATCATCCTCGCTGGCGAAAATGACGTGGAAATTGGGCTGGGTTTTGGTTTGTATAATCGACAACCCCGTTATCCGCGCTAAACGATCGGCGAAAGCTGCAACGCTCGTCCGGTCCAATTGTCTTTGATCCGCGCTGATTGACGGACCAAATTCCACCGACATACGAATGAGTTGGTCCCACTTCCTCAACCGCGACAGCGTGGCTTGGGGCCGCAGAAAATCACCATCGGTGGTGTATTCATCAAACAATGCGATCCGCACAAAATTCCGCACCAAGATTGTGTTTGTGAAAGACGCATCCGGCCCGCCACCATCGCCGCGCAACAACTCCTGCGCCAAAAGATCGTTTTGAAGCCGTCGGTAATAGGCCGCCAAATCCTTGCTGGCTTGGCTCGGTTCCACAGGGGGCAGGTCAGGTGTTTCAACCGCTGGTCGCGCCTCGGGGCGGTCACTGTTCCACGGTGCGTCGGTGCAGGCGGCAAGGCCAAAGAGGCAGGTCAAACCTGCCAGCTTTAACCCACTGCGCGCCCACCCCATGTTCGGTCAGCTGCCTACGGCGGTGCCGATTGTGTCGCCTGTGCCGGGCTTGCAGGCTTTCTCAGCGGCGCGAGTGTCTTTCAACTCCTGCTTCATCTTCTGAAGATCCGCTTCTGCTTCAGCCCGCTTGCTTTCGATTGAAATGTAAAGAAGGTTGTCAAAGCCCAATACAGCTTGAAGAAAGCACAACATTAAAAGATAAGTAGCGTTTTCGAGCGTTAGCAAGTCAGCCATCGCATGTGTCCCCGGTAAAAAGTTTTGCCGCTAACATGCACTGGGCCGAAGCAACCAGCAAGGTTCAACGTTGGGGCTTTTTCCCCTGCGATCGGGCGTTGCGTGTCCGCTTGGGTTTTGGACGTTCGTTGTCGCCCAACTGGTCACGCAGTACGCGGCGTTTGACCTCCTCCACTTCGCCCGGTTTCAAGCTGCCAAGCTGGAAAGGGCCATAGCTGACACGGATCAGGCGGTTCACAGTTGCGCCAATCGCCTCCATCGCGCGGCGGATTTCGCGGTTTTTTCCTTCGCGCAAGGCAATGGTCAGCCAAGCATTCGCGCCTTGTTGACGGTCAAAGGTGACTTGCATCGGCTGATAGCGGACACCTTCAACGGTGATCCCTTGGCGCAATTGCTCTAGCTGCGGCTCCGTCACTGCGCCTTTCACCCGTACGCGGTAGCGCCGCAACCAACCGGTGGAGGGCAATTCTAACCGCCTTTTGATCCCGCCGTCGTTGGTGAGCAACAGCAAGCCCTCGGAATTGAGGTCAAGCCGCCCGACCGACATCACACGCGGCATGTCCTCTGGCAGCGCGTCGAACACGGTATCGCGGCCCTTTTCATCCCGCTCTGTCGTCACAAGTCCCGTGAGCTTGTGATAAAGCCACATCCGCGCCTCATCCGCCGCTTTGATGGGTTTGCCATCCACGGCAATCTTGTCCTGTTCCCCCACATTCAGCGCGGGGCTTTCAATGACCTTGCCGTTCATGCTCACCCGTCCAGCCTTGATCATCCGCTCCGCCTCACGGCGGCTGGCCACGCCTGAGCGGGACAAAACTTTGGCGATGCGGTCGCCGGGTGGGGTGTCTTTGGTCATGGGTACGCCATAGGGGACAATGCCTGCGCAATGCAATGGGAAGCTTGCAAATGCGCGCTAGACGCAGGATCAAGCAGCATGAGCTTTACCTCTTATATGGACGTCGCACTGGAAGAGGCCCGCGCCGCTGGCGAACGGGGGGAAGTGCCTGTGGGCGCGGTCATCGTTGGCCCTGATGGGATCGTGGCGCAGGACGGCAACCGTACACGGGAACTAAACGACCCGACCGCCCATGCGGAGGTGCAGGTGATCCGCGCTGCCTGTCGGTCGCTGGGGCAAGAACGGCTCACAGGCTATGACCTTTATGTCACGTTGGAACCGTGCCCGATGTGCGCCGCTGCCATCTCAAACGCCCGCATCGCGCGGCTTTATTTTGGCGCGTCTGATCCGAAGTCAGGCGGGGTTGGGCAGGGGCCACGGGTCTTTTCCCATCCCCAATGCCACCATGCGCCAGAGGTTTATGACGGGATTGGTGCAACGGCGGCCTCCGATCTATTGAAAAACTTCTTCGCAGGCAAGCGATCATGAATTGGTTCGACCAATTCGACGGATACTGTGAACGGACCGATTTCACCTATTGGTCAGAGCCCATCAACGCGATCACGAACCTTGCTTTCATCATCGCCGCCCTCATCATGGTTCGCCGCACCCAAGGCGACCGTGGTGGATTGCTGCTTTGCGCGATCCTTTTTGCCATTGGCGTTGGTAGCTACCTCTTCCATACCCACGCGACGGGCTGGGCGGCTTTGGCAGATGTGGCGCCAATCGGCCTTTACATCCTCACCTATCTGTTCCTTGTGAACCGGTCGCTGTTGGGCTGGCCCCTGTGGGCCGCGGCCTTGATCACCTTGGCGTTCGTCCCCTACGCGGGCGTGCTGGTGCCGATCTTTGACAGTCTGCCGTTTTTCCATGTGTCCAACTTCTACTGGACGGTGCCTTTGCTCCTTGGGGCCTATGCTATCGCACTCAGGTCGTCACGCCCGACGCTGGCGAAAGACTTCGTCACGGGGGCCGCGATCTTGTCGCTTTCCATCACCCTCCGCTCCATCGACGAAAGCATCTGCGGCGCGGTCCCAATTGGCAGTCATTTCCTCTGGCACTGCCTAAATGCCGTGATGTTGGGCTATATGATCCACGTCTACCTCACGCACGTTCTTGCAGAGCCTGACACACCTCGCTAAACGCAAATTCAATAGACTGACGGAGAGCCCCATGTCGATCGACACCGACACCGCCCGCCGGGTGGCCAAGCTGGCCCGGATCAAAGTTGAAGACGATGCGCTGCCTGCTTTGGCGGAAGAATTCAGTGCGATCCTTGGCTTTATCGAGCAATTGAACGAAGTCGATGTTGAAGGTGTCGAACCAATGACATCCGTGACGCCGCAACGCCTGAAACGGCGAAAAGATGTGGTAACAGATGGCGACCAGCAAGAGAAGGTCTTGGCCAACGCCCCCGACAACCGCGAAGGATTTTTCGCCGTTCCAAAGGTGGTTGAATAATGTCTGAGCTATCCAAACTGACCATCGCCGCCGCGCGTGACGCGCTTCGCAAAGGTGACGTGACAAGTGCCGAACTGACCGACGCCTGCCTGACGGAGATTGAAGGTGCATCCGCCCTTGGCGCATTCGTGCACAACACGCCAGACATCGCAAAAGACCAAGCCGACGCTGCTGATGCGCGGATCAAGGGTGGGGATGCACCCGATCTGTGCGGGATACCGCTGGGTATCAAGGACTTGTTCTGCACCAAAGGCGTGCCGTCGCAGGCTGCATCCGGCATCCTTGAAGGCTTCAAGCCAGAATACGAATCCACTGTCACAACGCAACTTTTTGATGCGGGTGCGGTCATGTTGGGCAAGCTCAACATGGACGAATTCGCGATGGGGTCATCCAACGAAACCTCCGTCTACGGCAATGCCGTAAACCCGTGGAAAGTTGTTGATCGCAGCCTGACACCTGGCGGTTCCTCCGGTGGCTCTGCCTCCGCTGTGGCGGCGGACCTGTGCCTTGGCGCGACTGGCACGGACACCGGCGGGTCCATTCGCCAACCAGCGGCCTTCACGGGGATCACAGGGATCAAGCCAACCTACGGCCGCGTCAGCCGCTGGGGCATCGTGGCGTTCGCGTCATCGCTCGACCAAGCGGGACCGATGACGAAAGACGTCCGCGACAGCGCGATCATGCTCGAAGCGAT
The DNA here is from genome assembly GCF_965661665.1 of Cognatiyoonia sp. NCBI lineage: Bacteria > Pseudomonadati > Pseudomonadota > Alphaproteobacteria > Rhodobacterales > Paracoccaceae > Cognatiyoonia > Cognatiyoonia sp. The sequence goes on from NZ_CBFIEO010000002.1 coordinate 203,639, forward strand.
GTGCGGCCACGATGCCAAAGACAGTACCAGCGCCGATTTGCCCGTGCCGAACTTTGAGGCGGCACTAACTGGCGACATCAAAGGCAAAACCATTGGTATTCCAAAGGAATACCGCATGGATGGTATGCCAGCGGAGATTGAAAAGCTTTGGTCCGATGGCACAGCCATGCTGAAAGACGCCGGCGCCACAATCAAAGACATTAGCCTGCCGCACACGAAATACGCCTTGCCCGCTTATTATGTGATTGCGCCGGCAGAAGCTTCCTCAAACCTCGCGCGCTATGACGGCGTACGCTTTGGCCACCGCGCCACATTGGATGCAGGCGACGGCATCACGGAGATGTATGAAAAAACCCGTGCCGAAGGGTTTGGGCCAGAGGTGCAGCGCCGCGTGATGGTGGGCACCTATGTGCTCTCTGCTGGGTTCTACGATGCCTACTACAACCGCGCCCGAAGGGTCCGCGCGCTCATCAAGAAAGACTTTGAAGATGTGTTTGCGGATGGGGTCGACGCGATCCTGACGCCTGCAACACCATCTGCGGCCTTCGGGTTGGGTGAGAATCTGGACCCGATCCAGATGTACTTGAACGACGTCTTCACGGTCACGGTAAACCTTGCCGGTCTGCCTGGCATTTCGGTGCCAGCAGGGCTGGACAGTTCGGGACTGCCGCTGGGCTTGCAACTCATCGGTCGCCCGTGGGAAGAGGCCGATCTGCTGAACGTTGCGTTCTCACTGGAACGTGCGGCGGGATTTGTAGCAAAACCCGAGAAGTGGTGGTAAATTCAGCTAGCTTTGATCGTTTGGAGAGTGCTGTGAAACGTACTGTTGCAATGACAACTGCCTTGATCGCGCTAGCTGCGTGCCAACTGCCTGTGCCCGACAGTGGCCGCGGTGTCGGATTTTTGGATTCTAATGAGTATCTTGAACAGCAAGCGCGGCGTGAGGCGGCACTGACTGGGGCGAACCGCGCCCAAGCGAGCGCACAAGCTGGCGTGCCAAACGTCGCCGTAACATCTGAGGAACTCGCTGAGATCGGTATTGTCCAACCACGCGAGCAAGAGGTGACAGCAGCTCCGCTGTCTGCAATTCCAGAGCAAACCCAAATCGCCGCGAATGGGCGGGAGATTGGGATCGAGGCATCACCAACCAACGCTGCCCCGACGCTTGCCAATAACAATCCTGGCATCTCGGATGAACAAGACTTCAGCGCCGTGTCCTCACGCGAAAGCATTGAAAGTGATGCGGAACGCCGCGCCACGCAAGCCGCCGCGCGCGAACAAATTGAGCCGACCGCCTTGCCGACCCGCCCCAGCAACACAGGGCCCAACATCGTGGTCTACGCCCTGAACGCGCCGAACAAGAAAGGGCAGGAATGGTACAGCCGCTCCTTGCTGTCTGGTCAGGGCCGCTTCCAACGCAATTGCGCGGGCTACAACACGCCAGATGACGCACAGCGCGACTTTCTTGCGCGCGGCGGGCCAGAGCGGGATCCGCGCGGTATCGACCCAGACGGTGATGGTTTCGCATGTGGTTGGGATCCGGAACCTTTCCGCTTGGCGGCAGGCAACTGAAGCTCACGCAGCATAGCTCCCCTAATTTCGGCCAGCGCCGTAATGGTGCGACGCCAAACCTCGTCGTGATCCACTACACCGCCACCTCTACGGCAGAGGATGCTTTAGCGACGCTCACCGAACCGAAGTCAGAGGTATCTGCGCATTATCTGATCGCGGAAGATGGGGAGGTTTTCGCCCTGGTCGCCGAAGAAAACCGCGCATGGCACGCTGGTGCGGGGCAGTGGGGGCAGGTGACGGACGTCAATAGTTATTCCATTGGGATTGAGCTGTCCAACACCGGCTTCACACCCTTCGCGGCCCCTCAGATGGCTGCGCTAGAAAACCTGCTGTGCGACATACTCAACCGCTGGAGTATTGGGCCAGAACGGGTGATCGGACACTCCGACATGGCCCCCGGTCGCAAGATTGATCCGGGGACGCGGTTTGATTGGCGCAGGCTGGCCCTCCAAAACCTGAGCATCTGGCCAGAAGCCACTGGCAAGACTCCTGATTTTCGCGCATCGATGCAACGCTTCGGCTACACCGCCCCAAAAGGGGATGACCTATTGCTCGATACCTTCCGCCGCCGGTTTCGCCCCCATGCCTCAGGCCCACTCGATGACACGGATCGCGCCTTGATCGCTGATCTGGCCGATCGCTACCCCGTTGACGCACAGGCCACTTGCGTTTAGCGACATCGCTGCGCGGATGGCTGGATGATCGCGGCGGCAACGTCGAGGAAAGTCCGGACTCCAACAAAGCAACGGTGCCGGGTAACACCCGGCGGGGGCAACCCCAGGGAAAGCGCCACAGAAAACAAACGGCCCAGCGTGCTGGGTCACGGTGAAACGGTGGGGTAAGAGCCCACCGCGCGAGCGGCAACGTAAGCGGTACGGCAAGCCCCGCCGGGAGCAATGCCAAATAGGGACCTCGCGTGGGCAACCACGGGGACGCTTTAAACCCCAGATGGTCCGGGTTGGCAGCTAGAGGGCGGTTGGTAACAGCCGCTTTAGAGGAATGATCATCCAAAGGGGCGACCCTTGGACAGAATCCGGCTTATAGGCCATCCGCGCGTTTTCAATTTTCACCCGATAGGGCAGCGCACAAATTTTCATCGACCTGTTCAAAAATTATGCTAGCGTCCTTGGTGGGGCGATAAGCTGAAGGTTGGCACTTTACTTCATAGGGGGAGATCGCCCGAATGCATCGTCAGTGAATTGAACGGTAGGGGATCAAACCATGAAACACATCACTCACTTTATGGCGGCTATGGCTGTCTCAACCACCACCGCTTTTGCTGGCGGTCATGCAACCGATGTTGACTTCGCACTCGATTGGAAGTTTGAAGGCCCATCTGCGCCGTACTTCGCCGCCATCGACAACGGCCACTTTGAAAACGCAGGTCTCAACGTCGAAATCACCGCAGGCTCCGGCTCGCTCGACGCGATCCCAAAGGTCGCAACTGGCGCGTTTCCAATCGGCTTTGCCGACATCAACAGTCTGATCCGGTTCTTGGACCAGAATCCAGGCGCGCCTGTCACAGCCGTCATGATGATTTATGACAAGCCACCTTTTGCCGTCATTGGTCGCGCATCACTCGGCGTGTCCGCTCCGTCTGACCTTGAAGGCAAAGTGCTGGGCGCACCGCCCCCCGACGGCGCATGGGCGCAGTTCCCAATCTTCGCGACAGAAAACGATCTGGACGTCTCCGCTATCAAGGTTGAGCCTGTTGGCTTCCCAACACGCGAACCCATGCTGGCCGAAGGCAATGTCGCTGCGATCACGGGCTTTTCTTTCAGCTCCTACCTGAACCTCGTGCGCCTTGGCGTGCCAGAGGATGACATCACAACGCTGCTGATGGCGGACTACGGCCTCGACCTTTATGGCAACGCGGTCATCGTCAACACCGACTTCGCCGTCGAAAATCCGGATGTTGTCAGCGGCTTCCTTGAAGCGGTTGCGATGGGTTGGAAAGATGCCATTGCTGATCCGGCCTCCGTTATGCCGTCGCTGATTGAGCGGAACCCAGCAGCGGATTCCGACCTCGAGCAGCGCCGCCTGCAACTGGCCATCGATGCTAACGTCCTCACCGATAAAGTCATGGCCGATGGTATGGGCACAATCGACGCTGACCGCATGGCAGCTGCGATTGAGCAGATCAAACTGGTGTATGAATTCCAGAACGCACCAAATACGAGCCTTTATTTCACCGACGCTTACCTGCCCGAAGGCGGTTTTGCGGTGCAGTGATGAAAGCTAGGGTGGGGGTGTCCGATTCCCACCCAACACGAAGGCCACCATGTCCCCCTTGATAGATATCAAAAGCGTCAAACACGCCTACACCACAGCCGCCGGACCGCTGCCTGTGCTCGACGGTCTTGATGTCACGGTTGAGGAAGGTGGTTTTTGTGCCGTTGTTGGCCCATCCGGCTGCGGCAAGTCCACGCTCACCCGCCTGATCGCTGGCCTGATGCGCCCCGCTGAGGGGGAGGTTTGGCTGCACGGTGAGATCGTCAAAGGCCCGCGCTCAACCGTTGGCATGGCCTTCCAAAACCCCGTTTTGCTGGAATGGCGCACGATTTTGCAAAACGTCATGCTGCCCTTGGAAATCGTCCCGAATGGCCTGAAAGGCAAAGCGGCGGAGGAACGGGCGCGCTCTTTGCTAGCGCTCGTCGGCCTCGAAGGATTCGAGGACAAGCGCCCATCCGAACTCTCCGGTGGAATGCGGCAGCGGGCCTCCCTCTGTCGTGCATTGGTGCATCAACCAGATGTTTTGATCCTTGATGAGCCGTTTGGTGCCCTCGACGCCTTCACGCGCGAAGACCTGTGGCAAACCATGCATGAGGTGAAGGAAAAGGAACCCTTCACTGCTGTGCTCATCACCCACGACCTGCGGGAGTCGATCTTCCTTGGCGACCAAGTGGTTGTCTTGTCCGGCCGTCCTGCCCGGACGCAATACGTGATGGACATCAAGCGGACGACAAAACCAACGCTGGATGATCTTTACACGCCAGAGGCCGCTGAACGTCTGGCAACGCTGCGCCATCAAATCGAAATCGCGCAAGGCCGCGCTGTGGAAGAGGCCGCACCATGAACCCAAGCCTGCGCAGAGTCCTTGTCCCCATCGTCGCCATCGTGATCTTCCTCGCACTTTGGGAAGCACTCGTTTGGGTCATGGGATGGCCCAACTACAAAATGGCCTCGCCCAGCGACCTGATCCCAGCCTATGAGCGGTACTGGTACCTCTTCCTCATCATGGGCTGGCAAACGCTGTGGCGGACGGTTCTTGGCCTCCTGCTAGCCATAGTGGTCGGCACCGCCATCGGCATGATCATGGGCTTTTCGCGCACCATGCGCGACGCGCTCTACCCGCTGCTTGTGGGCTTCAACGCCATTCCAAAGGCCACCGTTGTCCCGATCGTCGCCCTCATGTTCGTCGGTGCGCATGACTTCAATACGGTCCTCATCGCCTTTATGATCTCCTTCTTTCCGATTGCGGTCTCCGTCTCCATCGGGCTTTCAACGTTGGAACCCGAATACCGTGACATCCTCCGCTCCCTCGGCGCATCGCAAACTACAATCTTCTGGAAGATCGCCTTGCCGAAAACGCTGCCGGAGTTTTTCGGCGCACTGAAAGTCTCTGTCACACTAGCCTTCATCGGCACAAACCTGATGGAGATCGTCAGCCCACACGGCCGCGGCCTTGGCGCATTATTCGACAGCGGTAAGACCAATTCGGACTACCCGCTGATGTTCGCCGTGCTCATCGCGCTCGCCGTGTTGGGGATCATCCTCTACTATTTTGTCGTTGCGCTGGAACGCATTTTCGCAGGCTGGGCAGAGCGGGCCGACACGTCATTCTAAGCCATCGCTGACCCACTCAACCAACGATTATCACAAAGCTGCCCGTTCCGATCTGTCGCGGCAGTGCAGCGAGCAAATTTGTTTACAGCTGGCCGTGCCCCATGCAACGCTTGACCCTAGGGCACTCTGCTAGGGGAAGTTTGCTTTAGGGGGTGTCCTTCATTTTGGGAGGATATTTTATGAACCTAAGACCAGATCCAACATTCTACGCAACGCCAAAAATCGCGATGGAGGCGCCAGCCGAAAAGCTTGCCTTCACGCTCATGCTAAGTCCTGACGGCTCGCAACCCGATGGTTTGGCGATCGTGGATGTTGACCCAAAGTCCAAAACCTACGGTGAAATCGTGCATCAACTCATCATGCCAAACAAAGGCGATGAGTTTCACCACTTTGGCTGGAACGCCTGTTCTTCGGCCCTGTCGCCGCTGACGGGGCACGCTTTCCTTGAGCGTCGTTACCTTATTATCCCCGGTATCCGGTCCTCCCGCATCTACGTCATTGATGTGAAAGAGCCGTTGAAGGCCAAAATCCACAAGATTATCGAGCCCGAAGAGGTGTTCGAAAAGACCGGCTATTCCCGCCCTCATACCATTCATTGCGGTCCAGAAGGCATTTACGTCTCCACTCTCGGCGGCGGCGGCGAGGATGGCACCGATGGCCCTCCCGGTATCTTCATCATGGATTGCGAAACGTTTGAGATTCTTGGGCGCTACGAAATGGACCGTGGTGAACAAGACAAGCATTATGACTTCTGGTGGAACCTGCCGCGCGATTACATGGTCAGTTCCGAATGGGGCCTGCCGCCGCAGTTTGAAAACGGCATCGTGGCGGAGGATTTGCTGTCCAACAAATACGGGCACAAAATCCATTTCTGGAACCTACGCCAGCGCAAGAATGTCCAGACCATCGACCTAGGGGCCAATCACCAGATGGCTTTGGAGATCCGTCCCGCCCACGATCCAGCGAAAGATTACGGCTTCTGCGGTGTTGTGGTCGACACCACCAACCTACAAGGTGCGATCTTCACATGGTGGCAGAAGGACGACGGCACGTTCGAGGCCAAGAAAACGATTACTATCGATCCACGACCAGAAAAGGCAGAGAACCTCCCACCGTTGCTGCAAGGTTTTGAAGCCGTGCCGCCGCTGGTCACGGACATCGACCTCAGCCTCGATGACAAATACCTCTACGTAGCGTGCTGGGGGCAGGGCGAGATGCATCAATACAATGTGTCTGACCCGATGAACCCGAAGCTGACGGGTAAGGTGGAAGTTGGTGGCATCGCCCGCGGCACCAAACATCCAAACGGCAGGCCCTTTGTCTATGGCCCGCAAATGGTGGAGATCAGCCGCGACGGGAAGCGCGTCTACTGGACCAACTCGCTTTACTCCACGTGGGACGATCAGTTCTATCCCGACGATGAAGGCGGGCAGATGGTCATGGCGAATGTCGGCAAGAATGGCGGGCTGACGCTCGATAAGGACTTCTATGTCGATTTCCCCAAAGGCTACCGCAGCCACCAGATCAGATTAGAGGGAGGGGACTGTTCCACCGACAGTTTCTGCTATCCGTCCGTCTAACGCATGAGCGAAGTTGAAACCGCAACGGCCCTTTGGTGGGCCGTTGTTGTGTCTGGGATCTATCATGGTTTGAACCCCGGGATGGGCTGGCCGCTGGCTGTGTCGTCGGCATTGATGGAGCAGAAGCAAGGTAACCTCTACCACGCGCTCATCGCTTTGGCGGTTGGTCATTTCATCGCCATGCTCGCGATTCTTTTGCCGTTCACGATGCTGATTACGTTGGTGCAATGGCAGCGGGAGATACAGCTCTTCGCGGCTGGCCTCATCATCTGCCTTGGCATCTACCTTCTAATCAACCGCCGCCACCCACGGTTTCTCGCGCGTGTTCCCCCGTCGCGCCTGGGCCTTTGGTCCTTTTTGGCGGCGATGGCGCATGGGGCCGGCTTAATGCTCGTCCCGATCTACCTTGGAATTTGCGGGACGCTGGACACAAACGTAGGTCACGCCGCCGCCGATGAACTCATCAGCGGCAACCTTGGCATCGCATTGCTGGTTGCCATTGTTCACACGGCTTCAATGATGCTGTCAGGGGGAGTACTTGCCATTGGGGTTTATCATTGGCTGGGCCTCAAATTCCTGTCCAGAACCTGGTTCAATCTTGACGTCGTGTGGGCCCTAAGCCTGATCGTCGTCGGCATCCTTGCAATCGTCTTGACCCACTGATCCTACTCAGCCCAAGCGCTTGAATGGCACGCATCCCGCAGCCTTGGCAAAGTTTCCCACATATCGCCATTGACTCAGGGCGACTTAGCAGTAAAAGGCAGCTCTTAGAGGTTTTTACGCAGGGCCAGAACGGCCCGCGATTAGGAGACGGACAATGGCGAAGCCAACCACAATCAAGATCCGCTTGAACTCCACCGCGGGGACAGGCCACTTCTACGTGACGAAGAAAAACGCACGCACCATGACGGAAAAAATGGTCGTCAAAAAGTACGACCCAGTTGTCCGCAAGCATGTTGAATACAAAGAAGGCAAGATCAAATAGTCTGATCTGACTTCATGTTCGAGATGAGCCGTGCCAAAGCGCGGCTTTTTTCATTTGTACGATAAAGAAAGGGCCGGTCGATGGACCGGCCCTTTCGCATTCGATGTCGAGTTGTTTATTCGCGGTTGCCGAACAGCTGTAGCAAGAACATGAACATGTTGATGAAGTCGAGGTAGAGGTTCAGCGCGCCCATGATGGCTGCTTTGCCCAACCACTCGCTATCCCCATGCATCGCATGTGCGAGGTATGTGTTCTTGATGTTCTGCGTGTCGTAAGCGGTGAGACCTGCGAAGATCAGCACGCCCAAGATGGACCTTGCGAACATGATCGCGTCTGATGCCAGCCAGATGTTGGCGATGGACGCTACGATCAGACCAATCACACCCATGATCAGGAAGGATCCCCAGCCAGAGATGTCTTTCTTAGTGGTATAGCCCCAAAGGGAAAGACCCGCGAAAGCGATCGCCGTGATCAGGAACACCTGAATGATGGAGAAATCTGTGAAGACAGCAAAGATCCAGCTGATAGACAAACCCATAGCGGCAGCAAACGTGTAAAAGAACGTCTGAGCGCCTGCCGCGGACAGCTTGTTAATCATTCCGCCAAACAAGAACACCATCGCTAGTGGCAGGAACATGATGACCCACTTCAGCGGGCTCGTCCAAAGCGTCGCGCCAAAATCAGTCAGATAGGTGTTCGTACCGATCTGGTAAGGTGTTGGGTCGGTGGACAGCGCCAGACCGGAGATCGCCCAAGCCGCCAAAGCGGTGATGAGCATACCGATGGACATTGTCCCATATACTTTGTTCATGTGGGTGCGCAGACCCTCATCGATCTCTGCCGTGCGGACACCGCCGGCTGTGCGGATCGTTTGATATTCAGCCATAGAGACCTCCAGTTGAATCAAGGAGCACCAAATCACTGGTGCGCTTATCAGCAATATTGGCACTTTACCCTTGTTTTTCAACCGTTGAGTGCCCCGATCTAGGCGGGATTCGATGAAATTGCGCTGGTTTGCCACATCATCCCATGGGTTAGAGGCGGCGTGACCAGTTTTTAGGCATGTCCCACGCTGGTTTTGCGGCCTCATTGCGGGCCTGATCCGGTGTGACACCAATGTCCATCAACTGCTGATCTGTCAGATTTGCAAGTTCTGCGCGTTCCTTGCGCATCACACCCATCAAGCTGAAGCGCTGACCAAGGCTGATCTTACTAAGGCGGGACGGGGAGGGAATGAAGAGTTCGACTACGGACATTGCTTCGCCTTTCGTGATGTAATTTGCGGTTATCATTCGATTGGTTGATATATCGCGGCGCATTATGTATAAGTAAAATGAATGTTTGATGATTTACCCATCAAGGTTTGTGATATATGCGAAATCTCGATTTGACCGCCCTCCGATCCTTCGTCGCTGTTGCCGATACGGGTGGCGTGACCAAAGCGGCGGGGTTCCTCAATCTTACGCAATCCGCCGTCTCCATGCAGCTGAAGCGATTGGAAGAAGCGCTCAACCTTGCACTCCTCGACCGTTCATCGCGCGTCATCGCCCTGACCCCCGCAGGCGAACAACTTCTCAGCTATGCGCGCAGAATGCTGGACCTCAATGATGAAATTTATGGGCGGCTCACCTCTGTCGACTACGAAGGGGAGTTTGTCCTCGGCGTCCCGCACGACATCGTCTATCCCGCGATTCCCGATGTGCTACAGAAATTTGCCACGGCCTATCCCCGCGTCCGCGTGCAGCTTTTGTCGTCTTTCACACGTGGCTTGAAATCGCAGTTCGCGCGGGGGGAAGTGGACATCATCCTCACAACCGAAGCCGGTCTAGAACCGGGTGGTGAAACGCTCGCTTCCCTTCCGCTTGTCTGGTTCGGCGCCCCTGGTGGTACGGCGTGGAAACATCGCCCTTTGCGTCTTGCCTACGAAGGCAACTGTATCTTCCGCGTTGGCGTGCAGCGTCGTTTGGACGACGCAGGCATCCCTTGGGAAATGGCGGTGGAAAGCGACAGCACCCGCACCATCGAAGCGACCGTCAGTGCAGACCTTGCCGTTCATACCATGCTTGCAGGCACTGAACCGCGGTATTTTGAGCGCATACAACATGGCGGCGCATTGCCAGAGCTGGGTGGCATGAACATCAACATGTACTGCCGCGAACTGGGGCAGGGGCCAATTTTGGAAGACCTGAAAGAGCTTTTGGCGAGCGCTTATCGCGGCGCGCCAGTCGCCCCTAAAGAAACAGTTATGGTGTGACCACAACCTTTCCCGTGGATTTGCGCGCCTCAAGCATGTCCAACGCCTGATCTGCGTCGTCCAGCGTGAAGGTGTGGCTGATGTGAGGTCGCAATTGGCCCTCCTCATACCACTGCATCAACTCTGCCAGACTGTCGCTCAACACATCGGGTGCAAACTTCAGATAATCACCCCAATAAAAGCCAATCACGGTGATGTTCTTCACCAGAATGTGGTTCGCCGCGATCTTTGGCACTGTGCCGCTGGCAAAGCCAATCACCAAAATACGCGCTTCGCGGTTGCAGGCCCGCAAGGCGCTGACGAACTGATCGCCACCTATGGGGTCATACAAAACGTCTGCACCACCATGAGATTTGATGACCTCACGAATGTCGACCTCATCGCTGTCATAAGCGAAATCAGCACCGGCGGCCTTGGCCACTGCGACCTTGTCCGCCCCGCGTGCAAACGCAATCACCGTCGCGCCCAATGTTTTGCCGACCTCAACCGCCGTCAGGCCCACGCCGCCAGCCGCCCCTAGTACAACCAGCGTCTCGCCCGCCAGCAACTTGGCACGGTGGGTCAGCGCCAGATGCGACGTCCCATAAGCAACTTGAAACCCTGCAGCGGCCTCTGACGGCATCGCATCTGGCACAGCGCGGCATAGGGCGGCGGGAAAAAGCCCAAACTCCGCCAGCCCACCTTGCCCGCCAAACACGGCCACTCTGGCTCCAATGGCAGGTGAGGTGACACCTTCGCCTAAAGCTTCAACCGTACCGCAGACTTCCATGCCCAAAGTGAACGGCGGTTTGGGCGTATCCTGATAGGTTCCTATGCGCATCAAGAGGTCG
>NZ_CBFIEO010000003.1:0-58241 GCF_965661665.1 Cognatiyoonia sp.
CCGTCGCCTTTGGTCACTTTCAAGCCAAGGTCTGTTTCCTCGATAATCGCGCCCGCTTCGACCATCTTTTCCGCAAAACACGGGATGAGGTCGAGCCGTCCGCCGATCAACTCCACCGACCCACCTGCTATCATCGGCGCGACCATAAACGTGCCAAGCTCAATCCGATCCGTCAGAACTTGCTGCGTGACACCGTTCAGGCGATCGACACCTGTAATGGTCAGGGTGGACGTGCCGGCCCCTTCGATCTGCGCCCCCATCGCGTTTAGGCAATCGGCCAGCGCAACCGTGTCCGGCTCCCGCGCCGCGTTCTTGATGACTGTCGTTCCTTTGGCCAGCGTCGCCGCCGCCATCGCATTTTCCGTCGCACCGACGGAGGCGAAGCGAAACTCAATTTCGCACCCCTTTAGGCCCTGGAGCGCGGACGCATGCACATAGCCATCGCGCAACTCAACCTTGGCACCCATCTTTTCGAGCGCATCAAGGTGCAAATCCACTGGTCGCGCACCAATCGCGCAGCCACCGGGGAGAGAAACGACCGCCTCCCCATTCCTCGCCAACAGCGGACCCAACACCTGAAAAGACGCGCGCAGCTTCCGCACCAAATCATATTCTGCCTTATGGCTCGTCAAATCTGCCGCGCTCAAAACTATCACGCGCCCGCCTTCAAGTCGCGCAATCTCGACACCTAGCGACTCCATCACGTCGGAGATCGTGCGCACATCGGCGAGCTTCGGCACGTTGGTCAGCGTCACCGGCTCTTCCGTTAAAATGGACGCGGCGATGAGCTTTAAGGAGGTGTTCTTAGCGCCCGCAATTTGAATGCGACCGTCGAGGGCATTTCCCCCTTTGACAACTATCGAGTCCATGCCTGTCTACTCTTTCTGATCTGCCGATTGAGCCGCCCGTGCGCGGGCTTGCGCCTTGCGTTTGCCCATATTGGCCTTCAACGCCGCCTTCAACCTGTCTTCACGGGTCTGGGGCTTCTTGGCCTTATCTTCTTTGTCGCGCTTTTGCTCCATACTGATGGAATATCAACCCAACGAAAAAGGGTCCAGAGAGGGCTTGCGTGAACGATCGTTTGCAGCTAATTCGCAGCCTCGATGCTGCCGTAGCTCAGAGGTAGAGCACTCCCTTGGTAAGGGAGAGGTCGAGAGTTCAATTCTCTCCGGCAGCACCATCCTCAAGATGAACGCACCGAAAATATTGCCGTCTAGAGTGGTGATTGCGCCACCGCCATCTATTTCGAACCAGATTCATATAAAAGACTCAAAATAGATGCATAAGGCTCTAATATTAATAGATATTTCCGGACCTATTTTCACGCAAAAAAGCAAACATAAATGATGCTTACTAAATACTTAGAACAATAAGTCGAATTAACTTTAGCGCCTCAAGGAAACACTATTACACCTCAAAGGAGAGTTGGTTTTGATCATTCAAATAGGTGCCCACATTGCGCAAGGTTCAGACTGTTGATGTAGAATTCTTCTACAAATTGCGCGATGAATTCGAAGCGATAGCATGCATTCTAACCCAACAGTCAGAAGCAAACGAAGTGTTAACAAGTCAGGTCCTGACCAATCATAGCCGTTTTGTTGAGACCATGATCACATGTGCTGATCCAGCATCTTGTGAAAGCCATATCCTCAGCACGGGTCGCGAATTGGCGATTACATCTTTAAGCAGCCACTCGCCAGCCTTCAGCAACCCATTCATGAAAGCCGAAAAGCTTGAGGCGTATCTTGGAACCCCTGTTTTCGATGGTGACACCTGCGTTGGTGCATTGCAGATCATGCACCAATGCAATCGTATTTGGTCGATGGCAGAACGCGAAAAACTTTCCCTGTTCGCTTTGGAAATTTAACAGCATGACCAGTCCCAAGCGATAACCCTTACATACCCCACAGAACTTTGGCGCAGTCAAACAGTACAGAGCCGCGTCTCAGGGTCGAGAGCGACATAACGTTCTGCTGTAATCCGGTGCAGGTCATCATTGGGCACAAACTGCCAGACTTCCAAGAACCGCTGCAGGACCCCATTTCTAAGGTATCGCGCCAATTGAGCGTTCCCGACGGGGCCAAAATTAATCGATGCGGAATGAAATCCAATCCTCGCCTTGGGCGCGAGGCAGGCATTAGGCAAGGTCGTCAGGATCACGCAGGCTGAATTACAGAACCCTTCAATCCGAACGAGTCCGCCCCAATTGAGCAATTGGCGCCGTTGCGCCTCCACAACAATGATCCGGCCGCCTTTGTGGTTACGAATGACATGTGTGCTTGTGGCATCCAACTGCGGCGCGCGTGCTGATCCAAAGCGTTCATTTGTCGCTCGGGCATCCTGCCAAACAATTGAGTTCTCGATTTGGTCGGAAAGGACGCACCCGCTCAATGCGACCGCGCAAAGCGCAAAAAGAAACGTGCGCGCCCTGAGAAAGCGGAGCGGTGGTGCCATTGCACTAACCGCTCCAACTTCTTTTCTTAGTCTGCCCAGTCCCATTTCGGGATAAAGCGACCCATGACGTCGGCGACCGCCGCTTTGTCACAGTTCGAGCCTTTCTGAACCTTTGAGACGAGGCCACGCTTCTTATCTTCAACTACCGCAACAACTTCTGCGTCATGATCGGCAAGGGCCGCGTTGAAGATGCGTGTCATCGCGCTCTTACGCAGGTCCGGCTTAAAGATTTTGCCAACCGCTGTCTTTGGCAGTTCTTCAACGATCTCAAGATACTTTGGATGCGCCGCACGCTCATGAATGTGCTCTTCCGCGAAGGCCTGCAATTCCGCCTCTGTCACAGTCGCACCAGCGACAAGCTCAACGTAGACGCAAGGCAGCTCACCCGCATGGGCATCCGGCTGACCGATGGCACCCGCAATCGCGACTTGGTCATGGCTTGCCAAAGCTTCTTCGATCTCGGCGGGATCGATGTTGTGACCGCCACGAATGATCAAGTCTTTCGCACGACCTGTAATCCACAGGTAGCCATCCTCATCCATACGGCCAAGATCGCCCGTGCGCAGGTACTGTGTCTCAGATTTTGGACCAGGGTAGTAGAGGCCTACGTTTTTGGACGCCTCAGTATAAGTATGCCCCATTGAAACACCAGGGTTGGAGATACAGATCTCACCAATGCCACCGGCTTCTGTCTCCTCACCTGTCGCAACAGACATGATTTTGATGTCGGTGTACGGGAATGGCAGACCGATGGAGCCGACCTTCTTCTCCCCCTCTGGTGGGTTGATGGAAACAAGCGTCGTCGCCTCCGTCAGACCGTAGCCTTCGCAGATGTTGACGCCAGCGGCCTGCTCAAACTTCTTGTAAAGCTCAACCGGCAGCGGCGCGGAGCCACAGAAGGCTTGCTTTAGCGATGAAATATCGGCGTTCACTGGGCGCTGCATCAGTGCAGCAATCGCTGTCGGGACAGTGATCATGAACGTCACTTTGTAACGCTCGATAAGCTTCCAGAAGTTATCGAACACACCGTCGCCGCGATAGCCTTGAGGCGTTGGGAAAACGATATGCGCGCCGGACTTGAGCGACGCCCCAAGCGATACGATGGCTGCAAAAACGTGGAACATCGGCAGCGGACAAATCTGAACGTCATTCTCTGTGAACAAAAGGCGATGACCCAACCAAGCATTGTAGATAATACCGGAGTACCGCATCTGCGCGACCTTCGGCATACCCGTCGTCCCACCAGTGTGAAAATAGGCAGACACACGGTCAGACGAGCTGTCAGCAAATGACAAGGTCGTCGGCTGCTTGTTCACCTCTGTTATGAAGTCGAGCACTTTGGCTTTGTGCTTCACAGGGTTCTTCGGACGAATAAGCGGTACGATGAATTTCTTCAGACCCGTCAGATAGCGCAGCAGGTCCACTTCAAGAACTGTCTCAACATTCGGGGCCAGCGCCAAGGCCTCCGCCGCTTTTTGCGGCACGTCTGTCTTTGGGAAAGCCTTCAGCGTGACCAACACCTTGGCGTTGGTCTCACGCAGGATCGCAGCGATCTGTTCTGCTTCGAGCAGAGGGTTGATCGGGTTCACGATGCCTGCAACTTGTCCACCCAGATACGTCAGGATCGTTTCGTTTGCGTTTGGCATTAGGTAAGCGACAACATCCTTCTCACCAACTCCCAGTGAACGGAAAAGGTTTGCGGTTTGCGCCGTCTTCGCTTTCACCTCATTCCAAGTGAACGTCTCTTCGGGGTCTTTTTCACCGGACTGAAGTTGAAATGTGATCGCTTTGCGGTCACCAAACTTGGCAGCCGTTTCGCTGATCATTTCGAACATCGTGGTTGGCAGCTCGCGCTGCTCCCATGGCATCTCTTGTTCGATTGCGTTCCGATCGTCAGCATTCCTAAAGGCCACGCTGCGCTCCTCCCCTGTTGTCTATACGCTCGCTCCACTGCGTGCGCACTCCCTGACGCGCAGGATGTATAACTTTAGCTAGTCGCGCAAGACTGACGCAGCGAAACAAGCACTAAGCGGCCGCGGAACCGTCCGTAAATTGCAGTTTGGCCAGCCGTGCATAAAGCCCACCTTCGGCCACAAGGCTGTCGTGCGTGCCCTGAGCGACGACGCGACCACCATCGAACACAATGATCCGATCCGCCTTTTTCACCGTCGCCAAACGGTGCGCCACGATCAAGGTGGTCCGATCTTGCGAGAGTTGCTCAACCGCTTGCTGCACCGCCACTTCGCTTTCCGCATCCAGTGCGGAGGTCGCCTCATCCAATAGAAGGATTGGCGCATCCCGCAGAATGGCCCGCGCGATGGCAATCCGCTGCTTCTGACCACCAGACAGCATCACACCGCGCTCACCCACCTGACTGTCGTACCCGTCCGGCAAACCCATCAAAAAGTCATGCGCAGCGGCGGCTTTCGCGGCGGCCTCAACTTCTGCATTCGTCGCTTTAGGCCGTCCAAAGCGAATATTCTCACGCGCGGTATCGGCAAATATCACAGGATCTTGCGGCACCAAGGCGATGTGCTGTCGGAAATCCATCCGCGCCATGTCTTTAACGTCGATGCCATCAATCGTGACCCTGCCCTTTTGAGGGTCATAAAAACGTTGCACCAACTGAATAATCGTTGTTTTGCCGGCGCCTGATGGCCCGACGAGCGCGACGGTCTCACCCGGGCTGATCTGCAAGCTCACACCATCAAGGGCAGAAATACTTGGCCGCGACGGATAACTGAAAGACACATCTTCAAAAGCAATTTCACCTCGCATGCGCTCTGGCACAGCGACCGCATTGGCCAGATCGGAAACCGTATCTTCGGCACTCAACAGTTCCACCAGCCGTTCCGTTGCACCTGCGGCCCGTTGTAACTCGCCCCAAATTTCAGTCAAAGCCGCCAGCGCTCCGGCCACCATGATCGTGTAGATCATGAACTGAACCAGCTCGCCCACAGTGATCACGCCGGTCCGCACATCATTGGCGCCCATCCAAAGAAAGCCAACGATCCCAGAAAACGCCATGAAGATCACAATTGCTGTCAGAAAGGCGCGCGTTGCGATCCGGCGGCGGGCGGCGACAAAACTGCGCTCCGTCACATCGCCGAACTTTTCGCGGCTCAACCCTTCATGCGTGAACGCCTGAACCGTCTGCGCAGACAACAACTGCTCTGAAGCGTCACCAGACGATGCCGCGATCCAGTCTTGGTTTTCTTTCGACAACCGGCGGACGCGCCGACCCAAAAGAATGATTGGCAAAACGATGAAAGGAATGGGCCAGAGCACGAGTGCCGACATCTTCACAGACGTCCACAGCATCAACCCGATGCCGCCAACAAGGATCAAGACATTGCGCAGCGCGACAGAGACGGAGCTGCCGATCACTGACAAGATCAGCGTCGTATCGGTCGTGATCCGGCTGAGAACCTCCCCCGTCATGATTTTTTCGAAGAATGCGGGGCTCATGGCAATCATGCGATTGAAGACACCCTTTCGAATGTCCGCCACCACCCGTTCGCCCAAACGAGTGACAAGGTAATACCGCATCGCCGTACCGACGGCCAAAAAGGCTGCAATCCCGATGGCTGCGAGGAAATAATCCTGCAACAACTGCGCGTTTTCTTCGTTGAAAGTGTCGATCACGCGCCGAACGGCCAGTGGCAGGGCCAGCGACAGCCCAGCCGTAATTATAAGCGCCATCAAAGCCAGCATCATCATCACACGATAAGGTGCCATGAACGGCCACAAATGCTTCAACGTCCCAACTTGCTTGGACGCCGCGCGATCGTCTTCTGATTGGATAAGTGTGTCAGCCATTCGTACGTCGTGTCTCCGGTCTGTCGAGATAAAACTGCGTCGCCGAAAGAGCAAGTCAGCACGTGTTGCGAACATCCTGGAGCGGGTAGCGGGAATCGAACCCGCACCTTAAGCTTGGAAGGCTCTTATGATACCATTTCACCATACCCGCTCAGGAACTTTGGCTATATTTTAGCCCCTGTGGACCGTCAAGCGACAAAACCAGACGGATGTTCTTCGGTTAAATCCGACACATAAGTCCAGCCACAACAAGCATCCCGGTCAAACCGAGGAGCCCGATTTGGCTGCAATTTCACCTCCGTTTGTTGTTTCTCTATCTAGGACGGATAAGCCTCCTGTCGCGAACTGTCCCCAATAACAGATCAAACGGCCACCCTCCCAAGCCAGACCAGCCATATCCGCGCCCGATTTGGCCAGTAAACACATGAGCGTAAGTACTCAGAGCGTTGTTACTTATGGTTAGAAATATGAAGAAAATTGCGATCACAACCCTCTTGGCAACCGCAGCGTTGATCCCCGCGGTCGATGCCGTTGCACAGGCAAATTCCGGCACAGCCCACGAGATGCGGATGCAGCGAACAGGATATTTCCCGAAGGTCATTCACATCCAGCCTGGCGACACGATCCAATTCATAAATTAATACGCAAGCCGCGTGCGCCTGGGAACACCCGATCGAAACGACAATATCTCTGGATATGATTCAGATGACCCGTGCTTGGTCCGCCCTAATTATGATCCTGATGAAATGTTCGACAATGAGAACATGCAAGCGCTCAACTTCAATGATGATCGCGATTTCGGATTCTATTTTGCTGGTCCAACCGACGGTTTCCAGACGCCGTGGATTTCGTCCGGCAACACATACGTCATGACGTGGCCATCATGTTATGAACCAATACTCTATGCCCCGCGTCGCGAAGGATACTCATGGAGCCGCAATAATTATCGTGGCGAAGTCTCCTTCGACGAACCTGATCTCGGTCAGTGATCGTCAAAGGGCTCGATCAATTTGGGCCCTTTTGCTTTGTTGGAATTCACTGCCGTCGAAACACGGGTGAAGGTCAGCGCCTCTTCGGGGGCGCTTTTCATAAGGGCCACAGCCCCTTTGCCTGCCTCACCCAACCAAAGCGGCCAATCTGCTTCTTCCAAGATCACTGGCAGGCGATGATGAATGGGTTCCATCGCTTTGTTGGCCGCTGTCGTCACAATTGCGCAAGTCGGCCGCGCCTCATCCCCTGCTCCCCAATTCTGCCAGACACCGGCAAAAGCCATTGGCGCACCGTCTGACCGCACGACCCACCATGGCAAAGGCTTCTGCCCCTCAACCCGTTTCCATTCATAAAACCCGCTCGCCACGATCAAACACCGTCGATTGCGACAGGCATCACGGAAGGCTGGTTTCTCCGCAATCGTCTCCGACCGCGTATTGATCAATAACGGCCCACCATTGGGCGCCTTGTACCAATGCGGCAGAAACCCCCAGCGCATCGACTGCAACCGACGTGTGCCGTCAGCAGAGGTGACAACATGCACCTGCGTCGTCGGGCAAATGTTGTAATTGGGAACATCCGGCAAATCGTTGGACGGTGTCGCGTCAAACAACTGCACCATCGCTTCATGCGGGAGGGTCAATGCCATCCGTCCACACATCTCAGCGGGTCCAAGCCTCTTTCGCCAAGGCGATCCGTGGCTCCAAATCGGCAATCTTTTTCAAAACGACGCGCCGCTCCGACATCGGCAGGTCTGGCAAGCCTCCTCTTAGCGCAACCAGCTCTTTTTGCAGCAGAACAAACTCCGGCACCACACCGTTGCGCTGCATGGTCCGCGCAAGATAATCGAGCCCCGCCTGATCTTCCGGCAAAGGCTTGCCCCCACCCGGCAGGTCGTTAAAGGCCCCTTCGGCCTCAGCCTCCCGCACCTTGGCGTCGATCAAATCTATCAGCGGATGGTCCATCAGCCCTCTGCCAAAAGGAAAACACCGCCGCAATATAGCGGGGGTGCCAAACTCAAACCAGTGGTCGGTTTACTTCAAAGTGATACGGCCATCGGTATAAGACTGGTAAGGGGCATTGTCTGCCAGGTACTCCGCTGTCACATCCCCAAGGTCTGGGCCGAAGTCATAGGCATTCGCAGCACTTTCAAAAGTGCTGTAGCCGTCGCCGCCGTTCCGAACGTATTTGTTGGACACAACGCTGTAGGTCGCTGCCAAATCAATCGGCGCACCGCCGACCAACACGTCGAAGATACGGCTGCCCGCCTCTGCTGACGGATTAACCGTGTAGGACATGCCCGCAACTTGCGGGAAACAACCTGCGCCTTCTTCCATTTCGCTCACACCGTTCTCAAGCGCCGCACCAATAGTCTCACTCGTCACTTCGAATGTGGAAAGCGTGTTTTGGAAAGACAGAACAGTCAGCACTTCGCCAATTGTGACTTCCCCTGCGTCAATGGATGTACGCAAACCACCACCGTTCTGAATGGCGATTTGGATGCCCTAATCCGCAACGCGGTCCAGCATCGCATCCGCGACCAAGTTCCCCATTGGGCACTCAACAGCACGGCAGACAGACCGATCGCCTTCAATGGCTTCCGCTGCATCAGCGACAACGCGGGTCTTCATCTCTTCGATTAGACCGGCAAGCTCTGCCACGCGCGCGACGATCGCTTCGTCTTCCGCAACGGTGGCATTGAGCAGGATCGTGTCACCTGTGACCGACGTCACATTGCCGGCATCGTCGAACCCAAGCTTGAGATGACCCACATATTTAGAATAGGCATAGGCCTGCAAAACGGGCACATCACCGACCATTTGCGGATAGGCCAGCGCACCCTCTTTGGTTTTCAACATCAGCGTGTGGGGGTGACCGCCCACGACCGCATCAAACACTGCAACCATCGCTGCGATGTCCATGTCGTTCTTCAAGCCGACGTGTGTCAGCGCGTTGATGTTATCGACACCCTCGGCTTCCAACGCGGCAACATCGCCCTGCAGGCTTTCGATTTTATCTGGGAAGATAACAGCATCCTAAGGTGAAGACGTTTCCACGGTATAAGAAGCCCATGCAGAGATGATACCGACCTTCTTTTCGCCAACTTCGAGCACAACATGGTTGTCGACTTTCCCAGCAAGGATGTTGGACTGGCTGACATCAATGTTGCCGGAAATCACGGGGAATGAAACAGTGTCGGCCTGCTTGGCCAAGCCTTCATCATCGTCATCAAACTCGTAGTTGCCCACGGCAATCGCGTCAAAGCCAACGATCTCTGCCATCTCGGCTTCGACGTCACCTTTATAGGTCGTGTACATCAGGGAGCCCTAATACTGGTCGATCATAGTCTTCACTCGAGCATAGCCGCCAAAGCACTTCCCTTCGGCGTTTTCCTCCGCCCCGCAGGTCAAATCGAACCGGTTGATCGGTTTAATACGGCTGTCCGAAGTTGATGTTAATGATTTTCAATGAAAAATCAGCAACTGCCATACCTGCGGTCAGCGACAATTCGCTCGCTGTGGTCAAAATGCGCTTAATCATGAGAACCCCCCTTGGACGTCTGTATGTGTTGGCGGGATCACCATTTCGGGTCTCTCTGCAAATGCCCTAGGCTTGTGACGCATCATTTTTGTGACAGCGCTTCAGCTTGACGCTCACCAGAGTTCGGGCCATGACGCCTGCATGCTAATTTTTAAGATCTTCCGCAACGACGAATGGGCCGATCTGCAAAGGTTGTCCGAAACCGAAGGCGCACCCATCGATGTGGCAGACGGATATATTCATTTTTCAACTGCTGAGACGGTGAAAAAAACTGCGGATAAATACTTTTCTGGCGTTGAAGAGCTGGTGCTTTGCGCGGTCGAAGCGGACACTTTGGAGCCGTTGAAATGGGAACCGGCCCGTGAAGGGGTTCTGTTTCCACATCTTTATCGCAAAATCAGATTGAGCGACATTGTCTGGACCAAGCCACTTCCTGTGGTGGATGGCCGGCACCAATTCCCGGACCTCGCATGACGCTTCTGGAACGGATGAGCCTGCCGCTTTTGCGGTCCCTCGATCCTGAACGGGCGCATGCTTTGGGCCTTTTGGCACTGCGGACAGGGCTTGGCCCCAGTTTGGGCCCCTTCACGACGCCGCGCTTGCGCACCAACCTTGCAGGGCTCGCACTGGAAAATCCCGTGGGTCTGGCCGCAGGCTTTGACAAGAACGCCACCGCGCTCAAGCCGCTCTCCCGCTCTGCTTTCGGGTTTCTCGAAGTTGGCGCTGCCACACCGCGCTCGCAACCCGGCAACCCAAAGCCACGGCTGTTCCGACTGTCAGAGGACGCAGCCGCCATCAACCGTTTTGGCTTTAACAACGACGGGATGCACGCGATCAATGAACGCCTCAAGCATCGGCGTGGCATCGTCGGGCTGAACCTCGGCGCCAACAAAGACAGCGACGACCGCGCTGGCGATTTTGCAAAGGTGTTGAAACACTGCGGCGACAACATTGAATTCGCGACGGTCAACGTCTCGTCCCCCAATACGGAAAAGTTGCGCGATTTGCAGGGCCGGGCCGCATTAGAATCTCTACTGCAAGGTGTGATGGAAGCGAATGAGACGCTTGATGCCCCCGTGCCGATCTTCCTAAAAATCGCCCCTGATCTGAACACGGACGAGATTGCAGAAATCGCAGATGTCGCCAACACATCGGGTATCTCCGGCCTAATCGCCACAAACACCACGCTGTCCCGCGATGGTTTGAAAAGTGCACACGCAGGTGAGAAAGGCGGGCTATCCGGCCAACCTTTGTTCGAAAAATCCACGAGGGTGCTTGCAGAACTGCGCCAGCACACTCGCCTGCCGATCATCGGCGTCGGCGGTGTCGGCTCAACTGAGCAAGCATATCTCAAGATCCGCGCGGGCGCGTCGGCGGTGCAGCTTTACACCGCGATGGTGTACCACGGCATCTCCCTCGCCAATGACATCGCGGGCGGTCTGGACGAGTTGTTGCTGAACGACGGC
Organism: Cognatiyoonia sp.; assembly: GCF_965661665.1. Classification (NCBI taxonomy): domain Bacteria; kingdom Pseudomonadati; phylum Pseudomonadota; class Alphaproteobacteria; order Rhodobacterales; family Paracoccaceae; genus Cognatiyoonia; species Cognatiyoonia sp. The sequence continues at coordinate 11,271 of NZ_CBFIEO010000003.1, forward strand.
TTTGCCTCTGTAGAGGAAGCCGTGGGTGTGGATGAAGGGCTCTGGCGATGATCGAAATTTGGCACAACCCGCGCTGTTCGAAATCACGGCAAACTCTCACTTTGATCGAAGCCGCGGGCGTTGACTTCAAAACGCGCCTTTACCTGCAAGATGCGCCCAGCGCTGATGAGATCAAAGCCGCTCTGTCAAAGCTTGGCGTCACAGCCAAAGACATCACGCGCAAAGGCGAAAAGGTCTTCAAAGAGCTAAACCTCAAACATGCGGATGATGAGGCCCTGCTCGCGGCGATGGCCGAACACCCGATTCTGATCGAACGCCCAATCGTGATCAAAGGCAACACGGCGGTCATGAGCCGCCCACCTGAGAACGTGAACGCCCTTCTCTAACCCAGCACCGCACGTTCCAAGGCAGGATATCGGCTGCCCAGCGTCGCCCCGCGCACCGCAAACCCCAAAAGCATCCCGATCCACAGCCCGTGGTTTTCAAAGACCACCATCAACGGCACCACCGCGGCGAAATATACCACCGCCGACACGATCATCATATTACGCATGTCTTTGGTGCGCGTGGTCCCGATGAAAATCCCATCCAGCATCCATACCGCAAAGCCAAAGATAGGCGAAAGCACCATATAGATCATATAGATGCGCGCCGCCTCCCGCACATCGGGGGCGGTTGTCATGCGGTCAATCGCCCAGTGCCCGAAGATAAAAAACCCGATCGACATCACGACACAAATCGCCGCCGCCCATGTGCTGGTTAAAACGACTGCGCGCCGCAACCGTGCCCGCGACTTCGCCCCAAACGCCTGCCCGATCAAGCTTTCCGCCGCAAAGACTATCCCATCCATCGCGTAGGAGGTGACGAACAGAAATTGCAGCAAAACCTGATTGGCCGCCAAGGTCGCATCGCCAAATCGCGCCCCAAAAAACATGAAGCTGACAAAGATTGCTTGCAACAGAACCGACCGGATCAGGATATCACCATTGACCGCCGCCATATTGAGCAATCGCGCACGGTCCAACACGCGCATCCAATTGCGCCAAGCCACACTTCGAAAGTTATCGCGGCAGAGCCACATGCCGATAGCAAGCCCGCTCCATTCTGCAATAAACGTGGCCCAAGCCACGCCGGTTACGCCCCATTCGAACTCAAGCACGAACAGCAGATCGAGCAGGATATTGATCCCGTTCATAGTCAGCTGAACGACCATCACGCCCGCTGTTCGTTCCTGCGCGATGAGCCAGCCCATCACACCGTAGAGCGCAATCATCGCTGGTGCGGACCAAATGCGGATGGCCATATAGCCGCGAGCTAACGCCTCAACCTCCGCGCTGGCAGGCGACACTTGGAAGGCCAGCCAAAACAGGACCGATTGCAGCAGGATCAGCATCAGCCCTGCCCCGAACCCAATCGCCAGAACGCGGGTCAGCAAGGCGGCGACTTCATCGAGATCCTCTGACCCCAAGGCTTGCGAAGTGAGGCCAACGGTGCCCATTCGCAGAAAACCAAAAATCCAATAGATCGCTGTCAAACTAATCGCGCCGATCCCGACAGCACCAATCGGCGGCGCCTCCCCCAATTGTCCGACGACACCAGTGTCGACGACACCCAAAATGGGCACCGTGACATTGGAAATCATAATCGGGATCGCGATGGCCAGAACGCGACGATGCGTGAGGGGACCCTGTGCTATCACGCTAGCTCAACAGAAAGTGGCCAGTTGCTTGCGCAAAGGGCCGATCACGATTGTCCTGCCACGCCTCGACATTCACCGACGCATAGCGCCGCCCATAGCGGTTCACTTTCGCCCGCGCATAGGCGTCACGCGGCAAGCCGGACCGCAGATAGTCGACCGTGAAATCAATCGTCTTGGGCATTTTGAAGGTGGTGCCATCCACCTCTCTCCCTGCTTCCATATCCTGCCAGAGCAGAACCCAACTCAATTCGATGATCGCAGTAACTTCCAGAAACGCGGCAGTGGCCCCACCGTGAAGCGCTGGCAGCATCGGGTTGCCAATCAGCATGTCGGCATAGGGCAAAACCCCTGTCAGCTCATCACCACGCCGATCAATCTGGATGCCCATGAAATTGATGTAGGGCACGCCAGCCACCAACGACTGTAAGACGCTATCGCGCCGTTGTTTGAGGACTTGTACGGGTTCGGGACGATTCGCCATCTTATGCCACCACCACAGTAAAGGCGCCAGTGGCAGAGGCCACGGGCCAGTCTTTGTCGTCATCGACCGCTACCGCGCGAACAAAGGCCACGGATTTCGTCACATGATAACAGGTGGCTGTCGTCGTGATCGCCTGCCCCGGCGTGGCAGAACGCATATAATCAATCCGCAGATCAATCGTCGCTGTGCTGCCCAGCGCCTCAGGATGCGCCATCACCGCGGCCCCGCAACAGGTATCCATCAACGCAGACACAGCACCACCATGCACAACTTTCGTTTCTGGATCGCCTATCAGCCGCTGGTTATAGGGCATCCGCACCACGGCTTCCCCATCTCGGATGTCCACAATTTCCATGCCCAGCGCTCTGGCGTGCGGCAAGGCCGAAATGAATTGATGCGCGATCCGCATCTTTCTGCCATCTTGATCGTTCGTTTTTATCATGACTGCTCTTTGCCTGTTGAAGCGAAGTTTGGCAGATTGTGCTGGATCCGCAAGCTGGCGACGAAATGACGCAGTTCTTTGGAGAGTACCAGATTCACCGCGCAACAAAGTTGCCGAGCAAATCAACATGGTGATACCTTTAGGTAAGGGGGCAAGCGATGACAGACCAGCGACTATCGGTCAAAGAAATGTGCTCGAAATTTGACGTCACACCCAGAACGTTGCGCTATTACGAATACATCGAACTGCTGGCACCTGAAAAAGAAGGCCGGTCCCGCTTTTATGGCCCCCGCGAGGTTGCGCGTATGACCCTTATCATGCGTGGTCGGCGCTGGGGCTTTGCGTTGGAAGACATTCGCCAGTGGTTGTTGATCTACGAAAATGACGGCAACGAAGCGCAGATGAAGTCGTGGGTCGAATTGGCTGGCAAGCAGCTCGATGAATTGCGCGAACAGCGGTCGCAGCTCGATCTGGCGATCAAAGAGCTTGAAAAACACCGCGACGATGTCGCGTCGTCCTTGAGCTAGCAGTCGAATCTTCCGGACCAGACAGTGCGGACGGGGAACTGAACGCTGTTCGTCACCGTTAGAAAATTGCGCCAAAACCAATGAAATTTTTTGCTTACGTTTCGTAAGCAAAAAAGTGACGCCACGTTCCGTTTACGTTAACGTCAACACTTCTTGTAAAGTAAATCTGTAAATCACAGGTGCGGCGCATCCAAGGCATGGGGTCTTGAGTGTGGGACCGAACAGATAGTCTGGCTTTTGTTATGACGACAGAACGATTGAGAATCCGCGAGATGTGCGACGCCTATGACGTCACACCACGCACCCTACGTTTTTACGAAGCAAAAGAACTCATCTTCCCAGATCGGGAAGGTCAACGCCGCCTGTACACAAAGCGCGATCAAGCACGGTTGAAGCTGATCTTGCGCGGCAAGCGTTTCGGGTTCGCGTTGGAAGAAATTCGCCAGCTGCTCGACCTCTATCACATGGATGATGAGCAAGAGACACAGCTGAGCAAGACCTACGTACTCGCTGAAAAGTACCTCGCCCAGATGGAAGCTCAAAAGGCTGAACTAGAAGAGGCGATCGGTGAGTTGAAGGTTCAAATGGAATGGGGTGCGGCAAAACTTGCCAAGCTCTCGAAAGAAAAAACAGAAGCCACTTAAACGGGAAGATAGAAAAGATGCCAAGCTACACAGCACCGACCAAAGATCTTCAATTCGTACTGCATGACCTTTTGAAGGTCAGCGAACAGGATATTCCTGGGTTCTCCGAACTTGACCGCGACTTTACAGCCGCCGTCCTCGAAGAAGCTGGCAAGGTGTCATCCGAAGTCTTGGCACCCCTGAACGTCGTTGGCGACACCGAGGGCTGCGTCCTTGAAAATGGTGTTGTCCGTACACCAAAGGGCTTCAAAGAAGCGTTTGAGCAAATGAAAGAAGGCGGCTGGACTGCCATGGATGTGCCAGAAGAGTTTGGCGGCCAAGGTCTGCCATACGTCATGCACACTGCCGCTCAGGAACCAATGGTCAGTGCCAACATGGCGTTCAACATGTACCAAGGTCTGACCCACGGTGCGTTGTCCGCTATTCTTGACCACGGCTCAGAAGCACAGAAAAACCTCTACCTGCCAAAACTCGCATCTTGTGAGTGGACAGGCACAATGAACCTGACAGAACCACACTGCGGCACAGACCTTGGCCTGATGCGCACCAAAGCGGTTCCACAGGAAGACGGCACATACAAAGTCTCCGGTCAGAAGATCTTCATCTCTGCCGGTGAACACGACATGTCCGACAACATCATCCACCTGGTGTTGGCAAAAATCCCAGGCGGCCCAGAAGGCATCAAGGGTGTCTCCCTCTTCATCGTACCGAAATTCCTGCACGACGATGAAGGCAACCTTGGCGCGCGCAACGGCGTTAGCTGCGGTAAAATCGAAGAGAAAATGGGCATCCACGGCAACTCAACTTGCGTGATGAACTACGACGAAGCCGAAGGCTACCTCATCGGGGAAGAGCATAAAGGCATGCGCGCCATGTTCGTCATGATGAACGAAGCGCGGTTGGGCGTGGGTCTGCAAGGTTACGCACAAGCCGAAGCTGCCTACCAAAACGCGGTTGCTTACGCGAACGACCGTTTGCAAGGCCGCGATGTGACAGGTGCAAAAAACCCAGAAGGTCCAGCCGACCCACTGATCGTTCACCCTGACATCCGCCGCAACCTGATGGACCAAAAATCCTTCGTCGAGGGCGCGCGCGCGTTCACATACTGGGGCGCGTTACTGATCGACAAGGCCCACAAGAACGACGACAAAAATGCCGACGGCCTGATCTCCCTGATGACACCTGTTATCAAAGGCTTCTTGTCCGACAAGGGCTTTGAATATGCCGTTGCTGCGCAGCAGGTTTACGGTGGGCACGGTTACATCGAAGAATGGGGCATGTCCCAGTTCGCACGTGATGCACGGATCGCGATGATCTATGAAGGCGCAAACGGTGTTCAGGCGCTTGACCTCGTGGGCCGCAAGCTCGCACAGGATGGCGGCAAGCACGTCATGGCGTTCTTCGAGATGATCAAGACATTTATCAAAGAGAACGAAGGCAACGAAGCGCTTAAAGCAGACTTCCTTGACCCCCTGAAAGAGGCGTCGAAGGACCTACAAGCGGCGGGCATGTACTTCATGCAAAACGGAATGAAAAACCCGAACAACGCATTGTCCGGTTCGTATGACTTCATGCACATGATGGGGCACGTCTGCCTCGGCCTGATGTGGGCCCGCATGGGCAAGGCTGCGATGGAGGCCCTTGAAGGCGGCGCATCCGATAAAGAGTTCTACAAAACCAAGCTCGCAACAGGCCGCTACTACATGGCGCGCCAACTTCCAGCGACCAAAACACACCTCGCCCGGATCAACACCGGTGCCGATACTGTGATGGCACTGGAGGCTGCGAACTTCTGATCTTAGGGTGGGCAGGAATGCCCACCTAACCACTTTGAGGACCAGATGCACAAACGACTTCGCCTGAAGCGCCGCTTCCCCGTCGCCATGACAGAGGACGGCTATCGTAGGCTCAAAAAGTTCGCTCAGGACAGTCATCTGGAGGAGGGAGAGGCGCTATCTTGTATGTTCAAAAACTTCGACAGCGTCATCAATAAAGATACTTTCGGCCACTGCCTGAAAATCTTTCAGACGGGACTGCCATGCCGGAATCAATAGCGCAGATGGAGGTCGCGATATGACAATCAAATTGCATTGCTTCGGCGAAAGCGGCAACGCCTACAAAGCGACCCTTGCCCTCGAACTTGCTGGCCTCGATTGGGAGGTCGTCAAAGTTAATTTTTTCGCTGGTGCCGCCCGCACAGATGAATTTCGCCAACAAAACGTGATGGCCGAAGCACCCGTCCTCGTCGATGGCGACTTCACCCTAAGCCAATCTGGCGCAATCCAGCAGTACATCACTGATAAAACGGGAAAATTCGGTGGTGAGCTGGATGAGAAATACGAAGTTCTGCGCTGGGTTCTGTGGGACAACCACAAGCTCAGCTCACAGGCTGGCATGACCCGCTTCCTGATGAACTTCCTGCCCGAAGAAAAGCGCCCAGCGCAGGTGATTAGCTTTATGCAAAGTCGCCTCGCCTCCGCCTACAAAACACTGAACACGCACCTAGACGGCCGCGATTGGATCGTTGGTCGCAACGTCACCAATGCGGACCTCTCCTGCTGTTCTTATCTTTACTATCCAGAACCATTTGGATTTGACCGCACAGAATTTCCCAACATCGACCGTTGGCTGACAAACATCTCAGACCTCGACGGTTGGAAACACCCTTATGACCTGATGCCCCGTGCCTTCCTCGGTGCATCCTGAAGGAGAAGACTATGACGGAAGCCTATATCTACGACGCCGTTCGTACACCGCGCGGCAAAGGCCGCAAAGACGGCAGCTTGCATGAGGTCACCTCTGCACGCCTGTCCGCTGGCGTTCTGAACTCCCTGAAAGAGCGTAACGGCCTTGAAGGTCATGCTGTTGAGGATGTGATCTGGGGCAATGTGACCCAAGTAGGTGAGCAAGGTGGCTGTCTCGCACGGACGGCAGTTCTGGCCTCCGACCTTGATGAGCGAATCCCTGGCCTTGCCATCAACCGCTTCTGCGCCTCTGGCATGGAAGCTGTGAACCTTGCCGCGAACCAAGTCAAAGGCGGCGCTGGCCAAGCCTATATCGCTGGCGGCGTTGAAATGATGGGCCGCGTGGCGATGGGCTCTGACGGGGCCGCGATTGCTGTGGACCCATCGATTGCGATGGAAACATACTTTGTACCGCAAGGTATCTCTGCCGACATCATCGCGACAGAATACGGTTTCACCCGCGACGACGCAGACTCCTTGGCTGTCCGCAGCCAAGACCGCGCAGCCGCAGCTTGGGCCGACAACCGGTTTGAAAAGTCCATCGTCCCTGTGAAGGACGTCAACGGTCTGACAATCCTCGACAACGACGAATACATGCGTCCTGGCACAGACATGCAGGCGCTTGGGTCTTTGAACGCATCCTTCCAGCAAATGGGCGAAGTGATGCCAGGCTTCGACAACGTCGCCCTGCTAAAGTACCCACACCTCGAAAAAATCAACCACATTCACCACGCAGGTAACTCTTCCGGTATCGTGGATGGCTCAGCCGGTGTTCTGATCGGCAACAAAGAGTTTGGTGAAGCCTACGGCCTGAAGCCACGCGCCAAAATTCGCGCGACGGCAAAGATCGGCACCGATCCAACCATCATGCTCACAGGCCCTGTGCCCGTGACAGAGAAGATCCTTGCCGATTCTGGTATGTCCATCAGCGACATCGACCTTTTCGAAGTGAACGAAGCCTTCGCGTCCGTCGTCTTGCGCTTCATGCAGCGCTTTGACGTCGACGACAGCGTAGTAAACGTCAACGGCGGCTCTATCGCGATGGGGCACCCACTTGGTGCAACTGGCACAATCATCATAGGAACCCTGCTCGACGAGCTGGAGCGCACCGGCAAAGGCACAGGTCTTGCCACGCTCTGTATCGCATCCGGCATGGGCGCCGCAACCATCATCGAAAGGGTCTGATCTGAATGGGTGCAATAACAGCAAGCGAAGCCAAACAAGTCTTCCAAGACTTACTGGACCGCGTCACCGGCTCTTACCTGAGCCGTGATTTCGACGCCTTCGCTTATGTCGTCCATTTGCCCCACCACATTTCAACCTCCTTTGAAACCATAAACATCCGGGAGCCTCACCACCTCAAAGCAGTCTTCGACGCTGTTTGCACTTTGACCCACACTGGCGAACCAAACCTCACTGCGGTTTGCCATGATGCGAAACCAAAAGGTCGCGACAGGATCGACGGAAGCTATTCAAACCTGGCACCGGACCATGCGGTCCTCACTGCGGAAATCAAATGCCAAACAGTTTTGATGTGGATTGGAAATGAATGGAAAGCCTGCATGTCACGCTACGAATTCGCCAAGGATGATGTTGTCGCGGTCGCACTGAGCGCCGCAGTAAGTACTTAGGGTCTCAATCGGCCCACCAGATAAACCGCCCACACGCGGACAGGAGAAGAAAATGACAGATTTCACAATGGCCACAGACACTAATGGCGTTGCCGTCATCACATGGGACACACAAAGCAAGTCCATGAACGTGATGAACCAGCAAGGTTTCCTCGACCTTGATGCGCTCATCGACCAAGCCCTCGCAGATGACGCCGTCAAAGGCATTGTCATCACTTCTGGCAAAAAAGGCTCCTTCGCGGGCGGTATGGACCTCAACATCATCGCAAAGATGAAAAAAAGCGCTGGCGACAACCCAGCGCAAGGTCTGATGGACGGGCTGATGGCCTCTCACGGTGTGCTGCGCAAAATCGAACGCGCTGGCATGGACGCCAAGACCAACAAAGGCGGCAAGCCGATCGCAGCCGCCCTGCCTGGCACAGCCCTGGGCATTGGTTTTGAAATCCCGCTCGCCTGCCACCGCATCTTTGCCGCCGACAACCCAAAAGCCAAAATTGGCCTGCCGGAAATCATGGTCGGCATTTTCCCAGGCATGGGCGGCACAACACGCCTTGTGCGCAAACTGGGCGCGATGACAGCCTCCCCCTTCCTATTGGAAGGCAAGTTGAGCGATCCGCAGAAAGCCAAGGCCGCTGGCCTGATCGACGAAGTTGTGCCTGCGGATGAGCTTCTCTCCGCTGCGAAGACATGGGTTCTGTCAGAGCCCTCCATCGTTAAGCCTTGGGATGAAAAGGGCTACAAAATACCCGGCGGTGCGCCATACCACCCAGCTGGGTTCATGACCTTCGTCGGTGCCTCCGCCATGGTCATTGGCAAGACAAAAGGCGTCTACCCAGCGGCTAAGGCCCTGCTGTCCGCAGTTTACGAAGGCGCGCTCGTACCCTTCGATACAGCGATCAAGATCGAAGCCCGCTGGTTCACACATGTCTTGATGAATCCAAGCTCCGAAGCGATGATCCGCTCCCTCTTCATCAACAAGGAAGCGCTGGAAAAAGGTGCGAACCGCCCTGCTGTTGACGACGAAACCGTCAAAAAAGTCGGTGTTTTGGGCGCAGGCATGATGGGTGCGGGTATCGCGCTTGTTTCCGCCCTTGCAGGCATCGAAGTTGTCCTGATCGACCGCGAACAAGAAGCAGCTGACAAAGGCAAAGCTTACACAACCGCGTATATGGACAAAGGCATCAAGCGCAAAAAAGTGACCGAGGAAAAGAAGGACGCCGTGCTCGACCTGATCAACGCGACAACCCACCTTGACGCACTGAAAGGCTGCGACCTGATCGTTGAAGCTGTGTTCGAGGACGTGGGCGTCAAAGCGGAGATGACAAAGAAAGTCGAAGCCATCGTAGGCGAAGACTGCATCTTCGCATCCAACACCTCCACCCTGCCAATCACAGAACTCGCCAAAGCGTCCAAACGCCCAGAGCAGTTCATCGGCATCCACTTCTTCTCTCCCGTGGACAAGATGCTGTTGGTGGAAATCATCAAAGGCAAGGAAACAGGCGACCGCGCCGTGGCCAAATCGCTCGACTTCGTGCGCCAAATCCGCAAAACGCCAATCGTTGTCAACGACGAGCGCTTCTTCTACGCCAACCGCTGCATCATCCCTTACATCAACGAAGGGATCCGCATGGTCAAAGAAGGTGTAGAGCCTGCATTGATCGAAAACGCGGCGAAACTCGTCGGTATGCCGCTTGGCCCGCTTCAGTTGACGGATGAAACCTCCATCGACCTCGGCGTGAAGATTGCGAAAGCGACCAAAGCCGCTATGGGCGACGCTTATGACGACGCACAGGACGAAGTTCTGTTCTGGATGTTTGAAGAAGGACGCTTGGGCCGCAAATCAAACGCTGGCTTCTACGCCTACGACGAAAAAGGCAAACGCCAAGGTCTGTGGGAAGGTCTGTCAGAGAAATTCCCAGTGGCCAACGATCAGCCTGACCTTTTGGAAGTCCAGCATCGCCTGCTCTTCGCGCAAGTCCTCGAAGCGGTCCGCGCGTTAGAGGAAAACGTGCTCGAAGACATCCGCGAAGGCGATGTTGGCGCGATCCTCGGCTGGGGCTTTGCCCCTTGGTCCGGTGGCCCGTTCAGCTGGCTCGACATCATCGGCGCGCCCTACGCGGCGGAGCGTTGCGACCAACTGACAGCGGCACACGGCGAACGCTTCACAACAACAGCCCTGCTGCAAGAAATGGCCGACAGCGGTCAATCCTTCTACGCACGCTTCGGCACAGGCACTGACGCAAAAGCAGCCTAGGCCCTGAAAAATCAAAACCGCCATGCTGGGGTTCATCAGCATGGCGGTTTTTTGTGTTCGATTGTGCCAATCTAAAGGGAAGGGGCACTAGCTTCTCGAAGTGCCCCTTTCCAAAACGCTTGGCTTCCGGAATGCGCTAAGCTGCTGCGTTAAATACGGTTTTCGCCTCATCGAGTGAGACGGATCCGGCATCTTCTTCTTCCAAGAAGCTCACCAACAAATCTGCCTGTTCCAAAGGCATCACGTTGTAATCGGCTGGCTCAGCCGCCAGCTCCAACGTGTCCACGGTGCGCGGACAAAAGAAAAGCGCGCCGACGTTGGCAAAGATTACTTCGTCACGAGCGAACTGGATCACCACAACTTCAAACCGTCCGTGTGGTTTGCAGCGTGTGATCCCACGGAACCCGTCCAAAGCTTCGGCGGGTATCATCGCGAACGGATCACCGAAGACGCTTTGGGCCGTTTCGCCTTCCACCAAGACCGCTTGCTTCGACATCAGCGTTAGCGGTGCGGCATTGCCCAACGCATCGGCTGGGACGGTCAGCGGCCAGCCCTCCGGCATATCTGTATCCGCATTGGCATAGATCACCTCGCGCTTCACTTACACGACGGTTTGCATCCCGCCATCAAATGTCAGCACTTAGTCGCCTGGCGCAACCGCCTCGACTACCCGCCACACTTGTGGTGTGGCAACTTTTGTTCCTGCGACAACGCCCTGTGGGCAATCAGCCAAACACTCCGGCTGCTGCTGCCCAATATAGGCAACTTTGTCATTCTGTGATGTAAAACCCAAACCAAACATAATAGCGACCCCTTTCTCTGAAATGTAATGTGAGGTGCTACTAATCCGAGCACCCGATCTCAGTGAGCGCGATTCGCGTGCCGCGTTTGCGGTCTGAATAAGGTATAATTGTGTCACTGTTCAGGCCGAGAAGGTAATCTGCCGACGTTCATTCAAATTGTCTTAAAATTGGAAACAAGATCAGCCTGCAAAGTGGTTTGATCCAACCCTATGAAAACAATGGGATTTGTGGCGCAGCGACAAAGGCTGAAAGCCGCACCAACCTATACAGCAATCGGCAATCACAAAAAAACGCCTGTCCAAATGCGGTTTTTGACAGGCTACAAATGTGGCGAAATTGGCCTATCGCTGCCGCCAAATGCTCTATTGTCTGACATTTGAGAATCGGCATACCTTGAAGCCCAACTCGCACGTAGGGGAGGCGCGCCATGGGATGGATGTCAGACGAGACCGGGCTTGATAAATGCGCGGCAAACTATGTGCCGCTCACACCCCTGAGCCATCTCAGCCGTGCCAACATCGTTTATCCAGACAGGACCGCGCTGATCTATGGCGATCACCAATTGACCTACCGCCAGTATCATGCACGCGTGTCGCAACTGGCCTCCGCCCTCGTCAAAGCGGGCGTGAAGCCCGGCGATGTGGTCGCAACGATCCTTCCCAACATTCCCGCCCAGTCAGAGGCCGCATTTGGCGTTCCCGCCTGCGGCGCGGTCCTCAACACGATCAACACGCGCCTCGACGTCGACACCATCGCCTATATCTTCGATCATGGGGAGGCGAAAGTCGCCTTGGTAGACAGTCAATTCCTGCCTTCGGTGATGCAGTCCGTTGAGCTGATGGAAGGCCCCGCCCCGCTAATCATCGAAGTCCCTGACCCAATTGCGGGTGTCGCAGGCATTGGCGAGCAGACGGATTATGAGGAATTCATTGCCAACGGCGATCCCGACTTCGAATGGATCTTGCCACAGGAAGAATGGGAAAGCCTCGCGCTCAACTATACCTCCGGCACCACAGGGCGTCCGAAAGGTGTCGTCTATCACCATCGTGGCGCGTATCTGATGACAATGGGCACGCCGATCAGCTGGCAGATGACGCTTTATCCGACACTGCTGCAAATCGTGCCGCTCTTTCACTGCAACGGCTGGAACCACACGTGGATGATCCCCGTCATGGGCGGCACGGTTGTCTGCTGCCGCGACATCACGGCCAAAGCGATATATGACGCCATTGCCGACCACGGCGTCACCCACTTTGGTGGCGCGCCCATCGTGCTCAACCTTATCGTCAACGCAGCCGACGACGAACGCCGCCCCTTCAACCGCACGATAGAGGTGTTCACCGCTGGCGCACCGCCCGCACCGGCAACGCTCGAAGCAATCGGAAAACTCGGCTTCAACGTCACCCAAGTCTACGGCCTGACCGAAACTTACGGCCACGTCACTGAATGCATCTGGACCGACGACTGGGATGGCCTGCCGCAAGACGAACAAGCCGCGATCAAGGCCCGCCAAGGCGTCGCCTATCCGCAAATGGAACATGTCACCGTCCTCGACGACAAGATGGGTCAAGTCGCGATGGACAGCGACACGCAGGGTGAGATTGTCATGCGCGGCAACTCTGTCATGAAGGGCTACCTTAAGAACCCCGAGGCCACGGCCAAAGCCTTCGCTGGTGGCTACTTCCATTCCGAGGACCTCGCCATCCAACACCCCGACGGCTACATCCAAATCTCTGACCGCGCCAAAGACATCATCATTTCTGGAGGGGAAAACATCAGCTCGGTCGAAGTGGAAGGCGCGCTCATGCACCATCCTGCCGTCAACCTCTGCGCCGTGGTCGCAAAACCCGACGACAAATGGGGCGAAGTGCCGTGCGCTTTCATCGAGTTGAAAGAAGGTGCCACAGCGGATGCAGCCGAACTCATCGCCTTCACTCGTAAACGGCTCGCTGGCTTCAAATGTCCGAAGAAAGTCCTGTTCCAAGAACTGCCAAAGACATCAACGGGTAAGATCCAGAAGTTCGAGCTGAGAACGCTGGCAAAATCGCTCTGACGCGGATGAAGAGCACCTCGTCACCTGTAGATATGTTCGCCATGTTTGGCTACTTTGGCGGCTTCGGCTACGCCGCTTATCTGCAACTGGTGAAGTCATCTTAGTCTTACGACCATCTCGTTGCCACGGGGCATTCACCGGAAGAAGCAACCGCTTTTGTTGAGGCCTACGCAACGCACCGATCGATCGCTTTGTATGTCGGAGGCGTCTCCCTCGTCGTAGCAATCGTTTCGGCCATGGTGTTTCGGGAACCGAAGTCCCAAAGACGCTAGTAAGCCAGCGCCACCCAAATATGCACCGCGATCAATGGGATAATTGCAACGGACATCCCGACATGAAGCGCGAGCCATGTTAGGTAGCCGCCCCGTGTCTGAAATCGCACGATCTGTTTGTTCAGGATGCCCGTGATCCCAATCAGCAGAAACAGAATGGTCAGCGCCAACATCCACGTATGCCAGACCCGTGCCGCGTGGAGCCCGAACAGGATCACGGTTGTTATACTAACCCAGCGGTGCTGGATCACATCATTCACTCGTGCCTGCCCAGTCCAGCGGTTGTAGAAGAGCACCCATTGGAACGTCATGGCGGCGAGCAATCCGACACCTGTGATCACCTGCCAAACAAAACTGACATCTTCTGGGACAAGCCGCCCTTACCAACCCGACAGCAGCGCGGCTGAGACTATGCAAAGCCCGACCAACCCGAAGAAAGCATAGGGCGTCTGAACAATCGCGCGGGGCGTCGACATCACGGCTGCCTTCCCGCATCGGAAATGATGATCAACTCCTCCATCACCTGAGGGGACGCGGCTTGCCCGACAGCGGCTAAGAAAGTCTCCAGATCAGGCAGGGCTTTCACCCCGTCACTTGGCCAGTCGCCCCCAATGGCCACCTCCTCCGAAAACCCAGCGACCTTATCAAGATAGAGCGCATAAGCCTACTCCACGGCTTCATAAAGCTGCTCTTTCATCGCCAAATACTCATCCGCCCCCAAACTGCCCTGCGGATAGGTCCACGTCGTGGTCCCCATCACATCGCCCATCCTCCAATCGTTTTTGGGCTATCGTCATGCTCATTATGGCAACTTACGCAAGGACCGGCAGAGGCGAAATCGGGGAACATGCCAACCACGCCAACTCCTTCAATGGCCGAAAAAACCAGACCGCCACTTGCCTTCACCTCCTCAAACGTTGCCATCTGCGCCGCATCAAAGAGGTTTGATTTATTGATCGGCTCATCGGAGCCGAGATAAAGGCTCAACCGCGTTGGCTTCGCTTCTAACCGTGCGCTGGTCAGCCATAGGAATAAGGCGGGCGACGGGCCTTCTCCACACCCTGCTCCGCCCAATCTTCGCCAAATCCCAGACCAGCCTTCTTCCGAGCGCCGACGATCCGACTGGTGTAAATCTGCCGCGCCGCCTGATTCACGGCGTTCACGGCTGTGAACACATGTGCCGCATTCACCTGCCGTTCCATGCTTGCGACTTGCCTATGCTCCGGCAGCGGGGCTGGCGCGGTAACAAAGAGGAAAATCGCCAGACACGAAAACACGCCCGGCAGGATAAAACGAAATGTAATCATGGCGTCTTCCCTTCATATTGTTTGGTGGTCCCATACGGGCTCGGCCCGCTTTTCAGGTAATCGTGGAGCGCGTCGGCACTGAAAGCCTCCGCCACGACGGTAGGCACGCGATGCACATGGTTCCCGTGGAAGTCGTGACAGCCGAGGCCACTTTCCCACGCATTCGCTTTGATCAGCGTGACATGATCGATGTCCAACGGGTCGGAATTCAGCTTCAGCGGCTCATGATAGGCTTGGCAGAAATCAAGTGTGGCAAAGGCGCGCTCATCCGTGTGTTCCGTATGGAAGCCCAGACAGGAGGTGGCTTCGACCACATCCAAAGCGTCGCGAAACCGCGCCTCCCGAAACCGATAGATCGGATGCCGATCATTGGGGCGATCATGGCATCCGATGCAGGTGGCCGACGTGATCGGCTGATAGCCAAATGCGCCCACGTGCCCAGCGCATATTGCAAGTTGGCCGGTATCTGCTGCCACCACATGACTTCTGGCGTGCGGTGACATTCCGCACAAGCCAATTCGTCTCGGGGTCATTTCATGCCTTTAGTCGTAGTGATTTGAGCGCTCGGCTCTCAAACCTCGCAGCACGCTAGGGAGTATTGGTTAAGGGATGGTTAAATGGTGAGCGGGCCGTGATGACATTGGCTCAGATGCGCTGTTCAACCGGTTGTGATTGTGCATACTGCCGAAAAACTCGGCAGGCACATGACAGCACTCGATCAGTACGAAAGACTGGAAAGCGAAGGGCTTTGGCGCGAGACGAAAGACGCCCAACGCCGCGATACTGTGGTGTCCTTCGGCAACGCCACGTTGGTGATTTCCGATGCCGCTGGTCGCCCCCTAACCCACTGGTCCCTCCCCGCAATCGTCCGTCTGAACGAAGGCACCAGACCCGCCTTATTCGCACCTCAAGCCGATGCGGATGAAACGTTGGAAATCGCCGACGAATTGATGATTGATGCGATCGAAAAGGTGCGCAAGACGCTCCTCACTGGCCGCCCCCAAAAGGGTAAACTTCGGTCTGTGCTGATCGTAGCAGGCATCGTTGGCTTTGCAGCCTTGGCAGTCTTTTGGTTCCCTGGAGCTGTCAGGGAACAAACATTGGGCGTCGTACCCGCCTCCAAACGGGCAGAAATTGACGCCGCCATCCTTCAAAACATCCGCGAAACGGCGGGGCCGTTCTGTGCTAACGCGCGCGGACGGGCGGCGCTGCAATCGCTGGCGACGCGGCTCTTTGACACTGAACCAAGGCCAACCATTGTCGCAACCTCAAGCGCCGTTGGCGGCTCCGTCGTTCTCCCCGGTGGCACCATCGTGATCGACAAATCGACTTTTGAAACCGTCGACGAACCCGCGATCACAGCGGGATACATCCTTGCGGCCCAAGCCCGCGCTGACGCCGCTGATCCCCTTGGGAAGGTGATCGACGGGGCAGGAATTCAGCCGACACTCAGGTTTCTGACGACGGGCGATCTGGCGGCAGAGCATATCGCGGCCCACGCAAACGCGCTGATCGACCGCGCCGCCCCAAACGCATCGCCCAAGGGACTTGGGGCAATGGCGCAGGACGCCAAGGTGAACCTCGTACCCTATCTTTCTGAAGTTGGTGGGCCTGAGGCCCCAACCGACTACGAGACAGTGATTGTCTTGCAAGACAATGCTTGGGTCAGCCTTCAAGGCATCTGCGACTAAATCCCAGCCCCAAACGAGGAAAAGCACCGCAAGACACGCGCGAGGCCCTTGCCCGGGAGGGCTCAATCAGTTCTTCAGGGATGCGTCCGAAAATTCCATGCCCCGAATGGTTTGCAGGGCTGACTGTTGGTGTGATCCATCCGCAAATGGCCCCGCCGCAACAAACATCAGGTTGCCGCGCAACGTTGTCTGCGCTGGAACGCCCAAAGACTGCAAACGTGCCACCAATTGATCTGCGTTCGCATGGACACCAAAGCTACCAACTTGAATGAAGGGCTTCGATAGATTTGAGCGGGGTGCCACAGCAAATGCGCGTTGCGTTTGAAGCCTACGATTTGGGTTCAACCGACCGTCATCCCAAACCGGTGCGTCGCCTTTAAATGGACCCGCAAGCGCGGTTTGACGACCGGTCGGGTTGGAGGCAGGCACCTCAGGCGTGCCCAAGAACGAAATGGCTGCTTTCGTGCGGGGCCAGACGGGATCGCACACAACGCGATGCCCCCGTTCGGTGTGATCCAGGTTACAAGATGCGCCCATAATCCCGCGATCAAGCTCCATCTACACCGCACCACCAGTGGACAGTGCTACAGCGGCTGCGGGAGACGTCGCCACGGTCGGCGCAGCCATGCCTGGGCATTCGATCAGCTTGCCGGTGTTAGCGCCCGTGTAGCGGATCGGGCTGTTGGCCATCGCCTCACAAATGTCCGCCATCGTCATGCGCGGAACAGGGTCAACAGTAGGCGTTGGAACCACCGCTGGGGCCGCGGCCACGGATGTACCCGCAGACGCAAGCCCGCAATCAATCTCTTTACCCGTTGAGCTGCTGATGAACACTGGTTGGATACCGTATTTTCCCTCACAAACGTCAGCCAAGGTCAGCAGTGGCCGATCGACCAGCGGCGCCGCTGGAACGGGTGCCGGCGCAGGTGTCGTCGCAGTCAGAAGGGCTAGCTTCGCGCACGCCCGTTCGGCTGCTGTCGGCGCTCGCACCAAAGGTGCGGCGACTGCGGGTGCTTCAACCGCAGCAGCAACGTCTGCCTCTGCTGTGTCTGTCTCCGCGGAATTGGCAAACGTAGGTGTGAAGTTACACAGCTGCATGCGCGTGCAATCCACCCGTGGCACCCAGTTGGTCACGCCACTGATGCCCGCGCAAATAAACGTACATCCGTTGCTGTCGACATATTGATTGCCTGCATAATCAGCCGGAGGAAACTCTGCTGGAACACCGCTAGACGACGCATGTGCCATGCCAGCTGTCGTTGAAATCGCTAAAAGTCCTGCCAAAATACTGTGCAGTCACATAATATCTGCCACGAGATCTTGTGGGGGGGGGGGTGCCGCAACACCCCAAACCTGTAAAGGCGAACTTGGCCTATTTTGTACCGAACATCCGGTCGCCCGCATCCCCTAGCCCTGGCACGATGTAACCGTTTTCATTCAGGTGATTATCTATCGCAGCAGTCACGATTGGCACGTCTGGATGCGCCTCCCGCATCCGCGCGATCCCTTCAGGTGCCGCCAAAAGACACATGAAGCGGATGTCATTTGCACCCGCATCTTTCAACTTCTGAATCGCTGCGACGGAGGAGTTTCCTGTTGCCAACATCGGGTCTACTGCGATCACCAACCGCTCCGACAATTCGGTCGGCACTTTGAAGTAGTACTCCACAGGCTCCAACGTTTCTTCATCGCGGTAAAGCCCGACAAAGCCCACCCGCGCCGACGGGATCAATTCTAGGATGCCATCGAGCAACCCGTTCCCCGCCCGCAAGATCGACACCAAGGCCAACTTCTTGCCCGCCAGCTTTGGCGCGTCCATTGGCTCCAACGGCGTTTCAATCCGCTCCGTCTCCATCGGCAACTCGCGCGTGATCTCATAGGCCAAAAGCTGACTGACCTCGCGCAGCAATTGCCGGAATTGCGCGGTGGAGGTCGCCTTGTCCCGCATGATGCTCAACTTGTGCTGCACCAAAGGGTGGGTCACATAGGTTACGTGCTCGGTCATTCTGCCTCCACTCGGCTTATCAGAAACTGACGTGTTGCATCATCGCAAAAAGCCGCCTCAAGCGCCACACCCGTGATCTCACGAAAATCGTCCAAGCTCCAGCCAAACCGCTTTTCCAATTGCACGTATTCATTTGTCATCGTGGTATGAAAGAACGGCGGATCATCGGTCGAGACTGTTACCTTCACACCAGCTTCCCGCAGTTTCTGAATGGGATGCGCCTCCCAACTCGGCACGGCCTTCAACACAACGTTGGAAACCGGACAAACCTCCAACACCACGTCCTGATCGACCAATTGCCGGACGACCTCTGGATCCTGAATGGCCCCAATCCCGTGCCCAACCCGCCCGACACGCAGATCACGCAAAGTCTCTGCCACCATGCTCGGGCCGCCCCATTCGCCAGCGTGACATGTCAGGTGCAGCCCCGCCTCCCGCGCAACATCAAAGCTATAGGCAAAATCACCGGGACGCCCCATCATCTCTGCCCCTGCCATACCGAAACCGACGAGATAATCGCCCGCCGTCTCCGCTGCACACAAAGCAGCAGGCTTGGCCTTCTCCGGCCCTAGATGCCGCAGGCAGGTGACGATGGTGCGATGCACAATGCCAAAGTCACGCTCAGCTTGTTTTGAGGCTTCTTCCATCGCCGCCAGAAACTCCCGCCACGCGGTCAAATCGGACCCACCACAGAAATCCGGCGACACGAACGTCTCGCAATAAATCACCCCATGCGCCGCCGTCTCTTCCAAAGCAGCCAAGGTGAGCCGCTTGAAATCCTCTGGCGTCTGGAGCGGCAGACAAGCGGTATCATAGACAGTCAGGAAATGCTCGAAATCGCGGAAGATGTAATTGCCTGCATCATCAAAAATGCCGCTGATGTCGATGTTTTTCTCCTGCGCCAATCCACGAATGAACGCAGGCGGGGCGGCCGCCTCATGATGCAGATGCAACTCCACTTTTGGCAGGGATTTCATACTCATAAAACGCTTTGACCTTCCCCAGTGTAAGGAACACCCAGATGCGCGGCGACGGTGGCCCCCACATCAACAAACCCCATGTGACCCAATCGCCCTGCGGGGGGCCCAGACATCAAAACCGGCACCCGTTCGCGCGTGTGATCCGTGCCAACCCACGTCGGGTCATTCCCATGATCGGCTGTGATGATCAACAAATCATCGTCCTTCAAGTCTGCCAACACATCGCCCAGCGCGCGATCAAACCACTCCAAATGCCGTGCATAGCCCGACACATCGCGGCGATGGCCATAGGCGCTGTCAAATTCCACGAAATTTGCAAAGACAAACGCTCCATCCTCTGCCGTTCGCGCATATTGGTGTAAGTGATCGAACAGGGACGCATCCGCCCCCTTCACAACATCATCAATCCCACGCATGGAGAAGATATCACCAATCTTGCCCACTGCATGGACAGGATGCCCCGCCGCATGAACCTGATCGCAAAGCGTAGGCGCAGGCGGCGCGATGGCGAAATCCTTGCGGTTTTGCGTCCGCTTGAACCCTGTCTTGGCATCCCCAATAAACGGCCGCGCGATGACGCGCCCGACCTTCATCTCATGCACCATCGGCGCAAGACCCTCACAGAGCTTGAGCAATCGCTCGAGGCCGAACGCCTCCTCATGCGCCGCGATCTGCAAAACAGAGTCGACGGAGGTGTAGCAAATCGGGAAGCCCGTCTCGATATGCTGCGGGCCGAAGTCATCGATAATCGCCGTGCCAGACCCGTGGCAGTTGCCCCAGATCGCATCCACACTCGCAAGCTCACAAATCCGCTGTGTCACAGCCTCTGGAAAGGCCGGCTGTTCATTCGGGAACACGTGCCACTGCCACGGCACCGGCACACCTGCTAATTCCAAATGACCTGTCGGTGTGTCCTTGCCATGCGACACCTCCGTCGCCGCGCCCCAAGCCCCGCGCAGCTCCCCCGTCAAAGGCAGATGATAGGCGCCAGAGGCGAGCTTCAACGCCTTTCCTAGCCCCAGACTGAGCATGTTTGGCACCGCCAAAGGTCCGCTACGCCCGTCGTCTGCCAAACCAGCCGCACAGGCTTTCGCGATGTGGCCCACCGTGTTCGCACCCGTGTCCGGCACGCCGTCGTTGAAAAACTGACCCGCATCCGGTGCGCCGCCGATTCCGACGCTGTCGATCACAACCAGAAACGCGCGCGGCATCACCCGACCTCCGCCAAGATCAGCTTGGGCGTCGCGCCCGCTTCATCCACAATCGTCATGGCTGCCAATACAGCCTTGGCCGCCGCTTCCGCCGCGTCCTCATCCGCCGCATGGATCGTCACCAATGGCTGACCGCGTTCAACTTTCGCATTCAAATCAATAATCTCCGACAGCCCAACCGCGGGATCAATGTTGTCGGTCTCGACCCGCCGTCCACCGCCAAGCCCCACGACAACATTGCCCAACCCTTGCCCATCCATCGCGGCAACATAGCCGCTCCGCGGGGCCAAAACATCACCCACAACAGGCGCGGAAGGTAAATGCGTACGCCAGTCGTCGGCCATATCTGGCGGACCACCCAAGGCGGACACCATATTAGCAAAGCGTTTCAACGCCGATCCATCGCCAAGGCTATCCTCCAGCTTAATCTTGGCAAGCGCCCGCTCCTGCCCCGAAATCTCCAGAACCACGGATCCTAGCGCCACGGCGAGGTCCACCAACCGCGGCGCCACATCGACGTTGCCGGACAGAACTTCCATACAAATGCTCACTTCCAAAGCGTTGCCCAAGGCTGGTGCCAAAGGCTGAGACATATCAGTGATCAACGCCTTCGTAGGACACCCGGCGCCAGTCGCCGTTTCCGCCAGCGCCTCCGCCAGTTCCCGCGCCTCTTCTTCCGATTTCATGAATGCGCCCGATCCGGTCTTTACATCCAAGACCAAACCATCCAGCCCCGCCGCCAGCTTCTTCGACAGGATCGACGCGGTGATGAGATCGACGCTCTCGACCGTTCCTGTCACATCCCGAATGCCGTAAAGCCGCCGATCTGCAGGCGCGATTTGCCCCGTGGCCCCGATAATCGCAAAGCCGACGGAGTCGATGATCTGCCGCAACCGCCGCTCTGGAACGTCGGTCGACACACCCGGGATCGCCTCCAACTTGTCCAACGTCCCGCCCGTATGCCCCAATCCGCGCCCCGAAATCATCGGTACATAGACACCGCAAGCCGCCAACATCGGCGCAAGAATAAGCGAGACACAATCCCCAATCCCGCCTGTCGAATGTTTGTCCAGAGCAGGCGCATCCAATGACCACTTGAGCACATCACCACTATCCCGCATTCCACGGGTCAACGCCACGCGCCCCTCCGGCCCCAAACCGTTGAGGCACGCCGCCATTGCAAAGGCCCCCGCTTGCGCGTCAGACACTGCGCCGCTTGCCAACCCATTGGTAAACCACACCAATTCTGCTTCAGTCGGCGCCACCTTCCGACGCACCTTGGCTATGATGGAGCTGGCATCCACTGCTAAACCTTCGACATGTAAGCTTGATCAAACACACCAGGTAGCAACGCTCCAACCGTTGTCGTGAGTTCGGTACCATCCGTCGTGCCCAAAGTTACAAGAGCCTCGCCCGCCGCAAACTCTGCCAACTTCTGACGGCATCCCCCACACGGGCTGACAGGCTTTGGGCTGTCGGCAATCACGGCGACTTCCGCAATCCCCCGCTCCCCCGCCGCAACCATCGCGGCAATCGCACCCGCTTCGGCGCATGTTCCTTCGGGATAGGCCACGTTTTCGACGTTGCAGCCAACAAAAACCGCGCCCGATACGGTGCGTACAGCCGCCCCAACCTTGAAGTTTGAATAGGGCGCATGGGCGTTTTCACGAACCTTCCGCGCGTCATCCATCAAGGTCATAATCTATCTCCCTCTGGCCGTCTCTCGACAGTATTGAACACCATTCAAGATGCAAGCTGGAATTACTGCTTCCCCCTGCTTCACCAATTCAATATATTGAACAAATTAAAGATAGTTTAATATTAAACTATATTGGAGGACCGCAGCGTGGTACGCTCAAAAAACGATAATTTCCGTCAGTTAGCTCTGGACTATCACCGCACGCCAAAGCCTGGAAAACTCGAAATCCGCGCCACGAAACCTCTCGCCAACGGGCGTGACTTGTCACTTGCCTACTCCCCCGGAGTTGCGGATGCCTGTTTGGAGATTAAAGATACCCCCGACACCGCCCGCGATTACACCGCGCGCGGCAACCTCGTCGCAGTCGTCTCCAATGGTACGGCCGTGCTCGGCCTCGGTAACATCGGCGGCCTCGCCTCCAAACCCGTGATGGAAGGCAAAGCCGTCCTCTTCAAGAAATTTGCCAATATCGACTGTTTTGACATAGAACTCGATGAGCCTGACCCCGAAAAGCTCGCCGATATCGTCTGCGCGATGGAACCAACCTTCGGCGCGATCAACCTTGAAGACATCAAAGCGCCGGATTGTTTTATCGTCGAAAAGATCTGCCGCGAGCGCATGAACATCCCTGTGTTCCACGACGATCAACACGGCACCGCCATCGTTGTCAGCGCGGCCGCAAAGAACGCGCTACGTCTGGCAGGCAAATCCTTTGAGGACATCAAGATCGTCAGCACTGGCGGCGGGGCCGCTGGCATCTCCTGCCTCAACATGCTCCTCAAGATGGGCGTAAAGCGCGAAAACGTCTGGCTGGTTGACATCGAAGGGCTCGTCTACGAAGGGCGGGAGGCGGAGATGACCCCGCAAAAGGCGTGTTATGCGCAAGGCACAACACCCGCGAAACTTGCCGAAGTAATTGAAGGCGCTGATCTTTTTCTTGGTCTGTCCGGTCCCAACATCCTGACCCCCGAAATGGTCGGCAAGATGACCGACACGCCGATTATCTTCGCCCTCGCCAACCCAACACCGGAGATTGACCCCACCGCCGCCCGCCAAGCCAACCCGAATGCGATTATCGCCACGGGCCGCAGCGACGTGCCCAATCAAGTCAACAACGTCCTCTGCTTTCCCTTCATTTTCCGTGGCGCATTGGACGTCGGCGCAACGGACATCAATGACGAGATGAAGATCGCCTGCGTCGAAGGCATCGCCGCCCTCGCCCGCGAAACCACCTCCGCCGAAGCCGCCGCCGCTTATCAGGGGGAAGAGCTCACCTTTGGCCCGGACTACCTCATCCCCAAGCCCTTTGATCCGCGTCTGATGGGCGTTGTCGCCACCGCCGTGGCTAAAGCTGCGATGGACAGCGGCGTCGCGACCCGCCCCCTCGCCGACATCGCTGCCTACAGACAATTGCTGGACGGCTCCGTCTTCAAATCCGCGCTCCTGATGCGCCCCGTCTTTGAGGCCGCCAAAACCGCCCGCCGCCGCATCGTCTTTGCTGAAGGCGAAAGCGAGCGTGTCCTGCGCGCCGCCCAAGCCATCATGGAAGAAACGCCTGAGGAGCCAATCCTAATTGGCCGTCCCGAAGTGATTGAGGCGCGCTGCAAACGCGCTGGCCTCAAAATCAGACCGGGTGAGGACTTCCAAATCGTGAACCCCGAAAACGATCCGCGTTATCGCGCCTATTGGGGCACCTACCATGACATTATGGCCCGCAAAGGGGTCACACCCGACCTCGCCAAAGCGATCATGCGCACCAACACCACGGCCATCGGGGCCGTGATGGTCCATCGGGAGGAGGCGGATAGCCTCATCTGCGGCACCTTCGGCCAATACCTCTGGCATCTGAACTACGTGCAACAAATCCTCGGCACCGATGACCTGCGCCCTGTCGGGGCGCTCTCCATGATGATCCTCGAAGATGGCCCACTTTTTATTGCGGACACGCAAATCCACACGGAACCCACACCCGAACAGATCGCCGAAACCGTGATCGGCGCCGCCCGCCATGCGCAGCGGTTCGGGGTGACCCCCAATATCGCGCTCTGCTCGCACAGCCAGTTTGGCAACCTCGACAGCGACTCCGGCCGCCGGATGCGGGCCGCGATGGATATCCTCCATGCGGAACCGCGCGACTTCGCGTTTGAAGGCGAAATGCACATCGATGCAGCGCTCGATCCTGACCTGCGCGCCCGCGTCTTCCCCGCCGCCCACCTCGAAGGCCCCGCCAACGTGCTCATTTTCGCCAACACAGACGCGGCCTCAGGCGTCCGTAACATATTGAAAATGAAGGGCGACGCGCTCGAAGTCGGTCCTATTCTGATGGGCATGGGCAACCGCGCCCACATCGTCACACCGTCGATCACCGCGCGGGGCCTCCTCAACATGTCAGCCCTCGCTGGCACGCCGGTCGCGCAATACGGCTAACCACCCAAAGCTGCAAAAAAATTTACACCAGCACCCACACGTCCTCAAAACCCACTTGCCGCACTTTCTGATCCTGCCTACCACTGTCTGACAGAGTGGAGGGAGGACCGCCCAATGAAGTACGCAGACGTCTACGCACGCGCCGCCGATAAACCTGAAGAGTTCTGGCTCGAACAGGCGCGGGCCATCGATTGGGTCAAAGCTCCGACAACCGCGCTCGACGACAGCAACGCGCCCCTCTACCGCTGGTTCACCGATACAGAAGTGAACACCTGCTACAACGCCGTCGACCGTCACGTCGAAAACGGCCGTGGCGATCAGGCCGCTATCATTTACGATAGCCCGATCACCAACACCAAACGCACGATCACCTATGCCCAACTCAAGTATGACGTCGCCAGCTTGGCTGGCGGCCTCTTGGCAAAAGGCGTGAAAACAGGCGACCGCGTCATCATCTACATGCCGATGGTGCCAGAGGCGCTGACCGCCATGCTCGCCTGCGCCCGCATTGGCGCGATCCACTCCGTCGTGTTCGGCGGCTTTGCGGCCAACGAACTCGCCGTCCGCATCGATGATGCCACACCCAAAGCCATCATCGCTGGCTCCTGCGGGATCGAGCCGGGCCGCATCGTCGAATACAAACCTTTGCTCGACGGGGCCATCAATCTCGCCACCCACAAGCCAGATTTCTGCGTTATTTTACAACGGGATGAGTGCAAGGCCGCACTCACAGACCGCGATATAGATTGGCAAGAGCTGCAGGCGGGTGTGGACCCCGCCCCCTGTATTCCCGTCAAAGGCGACCACCCCGCTTACATCCTCTACACCTCTGGTACGACGGGTCAGCCAAAAGGTGTCGTGCGCCCGACCGCGGGCCACCTCGTGGCGCTCAATTGGACCATGAAAGCGATCTACCAATGCGATCCAGGTGATGTGTTCTGGGCCGCCTCCGACGTGGGTTGGATCGTGGGTCACAGCTACATCTGTTACGCCCCGCTTATCCACGGCAACACCACCGTTGTGTTCGAAGGCAAACCCGTCGGCACCCCTGATGCTGGCACCTTCTGGCGCGTGATTTCAGAACACAACGTCCGCAGCTTCTTCACCGCACCCACGGCCTTCCGCGCCATCAAACGCGAGGACCCGATAGGCGAAGAGATCAAGAAATACAACATGTCCGGCCTCCGCGCGCTCTACCTTGCGGGCGAACGCGCCGATCCAGACACGATTGAATGGGCGCAACGCACAATTGGCGTGCCCGTCTATGACCACTGGTGGCAGACCGAAACTGGCTACACCATCGCGGGCAACCCCGCGGGGATCGAGGCATTGCCTGTCAAAATCGGCTCGCCCACCGTGGCGATGCCTGGGTTTGACGTCCAGATTCTCGACGAAGGCGGCAACCAAGTCGTCCCCGGCGAACTCGGCGCCATCGCCGTCAAACTTCCGCTCCCTCCTGGCACTCTCCCCACGCTGTGGAACGCCGAAGATCGCTTTAAGAAAAGCTACCTCAACACCTTCCCCGGCTACTATGAGACGGGCGACGCTGGCATGATTGATGAGGATGGATACCTCTACATCATGGCCCGCACCGATGACGTCATCAACGTCGCGGGCCACCGCCTTTCCACCGGCGCGATGGAGGAGGTTTTGGCCGCCCATCCCGACGTCGCTGAATGCGCCGTGATCGGCGTGACCGACCAGTTGAAAGGGCAACTGCCGATGGGATTTGTCTGTCTCAACAAAGGCGTCACAACACCGGAGGATCAAATTAAATCAGACTGCATCAAACTAATGCGCGAAAAGATCGGCCCAGTTGCTGCCTTCAAACTCGTCACCGTGGTTGATCGCCTGCCAAAGACACGCTCCGGCAAGATCCTGCGCGGCATAATGGTCAAGATTGCGGACAATGAAGACTTCAAAATGCCCGCCACAATTGACGATCCTGCCATCCTTGACGAGATTAAAGAGGCATTGATCCAAATGGGTTATGCAAAGGGTCAGTGATGCAGCTTGGGGACATCGTCGATCTTGCAACGCACCCGCTCACCGATGACGCCTACATTGCGAGCTGTGCGGAGACTCTCGATCAGGACGGCGTGCTCGTCCTCCCGAACCTGATCCAACCCAACGCACTCAAAGCGATGCAGGTGGAGGCGGAAGCAGGCCAACCCCGCGCCTATTTCTGCGCACAAAACCACTCCGTCTATCTCACGCCGCACGATCCGGCCTTTCCAGACGACCACCCCGCCAACAGACAAGTCGTCTCCTCCAAAGGCTGCATTTGCGACGACTTGGTTGCCGCTGAAAGCCCCCTTCGCGCACTTTATGATGATCCTGCCTTTCGCAGCTTCATCAAAAACACCGTCCGCCAGTCCGAGCTGCACCCCTACGCCGATCCGTTGTCCTCCATCAACATTCACTACGCGAACCGCGGGCAGGAATTGGGCTGGCACTTCGACAACTCATCCTTCGCGATCACGCTCCTCATTCAGAAGCCCGATGCGGGCAGCGCGTTTGAGTACATCAAAGACCTGCGCGACGCCGACGCGGGCGACATGAACTTTGAAGGCGTCGCCGCCTTACTTGATTGCCGCACCCAGCCGGACGTGCTCTCCATGAACCCCGGCGATTTGGTGCTCTTTCGGGGCCGCAACTCCATCCATCGCGTCTCCCCCAATGAAAGCGACCGCACCCGCATGTTGGCGGTACTGGCGTACAATGCTGAACCCGGCGTTGAACTGTCCGAAAGCGCGCGTATGACGTTTTACGGTCGGTTGTCCTAGGCCCCGCACGCCCTATCATTTCAGCATGAGATGGATTGCAGCGCTCTGGCTCACGGCCAGCACCACATGGGCTAACCCGATGATAATAGAGGATTTCACAGACGGCGAAGCGACCGGCTGGTCCTATGTCAGCGACCGTGTGATGGGCGGCGTGTCGAATGGGGGCGCGGCGTTCTTCAAAGAAGGGGACGAGACATTTGCCCGCCTATCGGGAGAGGTCAGCACCGCCAACAACGGAGGTTTCATCCAAATCCGACGCCAACTCTCGACCGCCCTTCCGGCCGCATCCACTGGCATCCGGCTCACCGCTCGCGGCAACAGCAAACGCTACTACATCCACCTCCGCCCCACGACCTCCCGCCGCCCGTGGCAGTACTACGCCGCCAGCTTTGAAAGCACAGCGGATTGGTCAGAGGTGACGCTGAACTGGTCAGACTTCAAACCCCAAGGCGGTTTACCGGACCGCTTTGATCATGCCCAGATCACTAGCGTAGGGATTGTTGCCTACGGCGCGGACTATGAAGCGGAATTGGACGTGAAGACGGTCGAGATCATCAGCCCGTCGTCCTGACAGAGGGCCAACACCTGCCCCGGGGGGTAGTTTTCTGACCTCATTTCGACAACACTTTATGGCCGCCAAACGCATTCCCCAGAATTTCTGAAATCAACAGAACCCAAAACACCAGCCCGCCGGGAGTTCGAGGTGTCTTGGAACCAATCCAGTGGATCGTTTCAGCCAAGAACGGGCGGAACCCAAGGTGTCGGCCCGGCGCCTTCGGGTTGTTCCGGGCCTTAGGCTTTCGATTTAGTCCTAAAAGTTGAGTTAAAGCCAACTCAAGAACGACTGCGAGCGTTTACTGTTTCAATTCGGTCGAGGCTATAGCTAGGAGTCTCCGCAGCGTCCTCGAAACCCTCCGAGCCCTAAGGTGTAGTCCCTGAAAAACTCAACTACGACTTGATCTTCGTCGCAAATGGTGACCTCGACAAACCCAACAACATCTCTCCCGTCAAAACTAATTCCGGCGGTACCACTGAAATTGCCGTTCCCGTTGTCATTAATTTCAATTTGGTTCAGCTTGGATGTCTCGTCAGAACACGCCAAAAGTGCTGAAATCAAAAATACAGATATTATCGTTCCGCTGATTTTTAGGCGCTCTCGAGAAGGTTTGTAGCGAGTAGCCCTCAAACAAACTGCTCTCTGATCAACCGCTCTTCCAGCCCATGACCCGGATCAAACAGGATCTTATGGGCCACATCGGGCTCTGATCTGATCTCCACGCTCGCGACATTTCTTACAGATTTCGCATCTGCATCGGACATAACGGGTCGTTTTTCGGGATTTCTGACATCAAATCGAACAACAGCGCGTTTTGGCAGCAGAGCCCCCCGCCAGCGGCGTGGGCGGAACGCAGACATCGCGGTCAGGGCCAAAACATCCGATCCAATCGGCAAGATCGGCCCGTGGGCGGAGTAGTTATAGGCTGTCGATCCCGCAGGTGTGGCCACCAACGCGCCATCGCAGACCAGCTCTTCCATCCGCAGCTTGCCGTCGACCGTGATCCGCAGCTTCGCCGCTTGTGGACCGGCCCGCAGCAAGCTCACCTCGTTGATTGCCAAGGCCTCATGCATCGACCCATCAACACAAAGCGCGGTCATCCGCAGCGGGTTGATGATCTCTTCCTCTGCTGCATCCAACCGCTCCAACAGGTCATCCTCTGAAAACTCATTGAGCATGAACCCCACCGTGCCGCGGTTCATCCCATAGACAGGCGCGGGATTGTGCTGCGTCGCGTGCAGGGTTTGCAGCATAAACCCATCGCCGCCCAAAGCGACAATCACATCCGCATCCTCGACAGAGCCCGAGCCATATCGCTTCTCAAGCGTCGATTTCGCTTTCAGCGCAATCGGCACTTCGCTGGCAAGGAACGCTATCTTTTGGCGCGGCATCGGAAAACCTTCGAATTGTTCAGACAGGTTGTCCAATGATCCAACCGGAAACGCAAGTCGCAGCTGCGAGCGGTAACATGTCGGACTCATGATGATGTTGGACGTTTTGTCACTTTTTCCTATCGGAAACTTCTTGTATCAGGCGCTCAAATTGCTTGCTTCCGGAGAGAATCCCCATGAATGCCACCGTCAAAGACTCCGGTTTCTTCACCGAAACCCTCGCCACCCGCGATCCTGAAATCTACGCCGCAACGCAGGCCGAACTAGGCCGCCAGCGCAAAGAGATAGAGCTGATCGCTTCCGAGAACATCGTCTCCGCCGCCGTGATGGAATCGCAAGGCGGCGTGATGACCAATAAATACGCCGAAGGCTACCCCGGTCGCCGCTATTACGGCGGCTGTCAGCACGTCGATGTGGCCGAAAACCTCGCCATCGACCGCGCAAAGCAGCTATTTGGATGTGAATTTGCCAACGTGCAGCCAAACTCCGGGTCCCAAGCGAACCAAGGCGTGTTTCAAGCGCTTCTTCAACCGGGTGATACGATCCTCGGCATGTCACTCGACGCAGGCGGCCACCTGACCCACGGCGCCAAGCCCAACCAATCGGGCAAATGGTTCAACGCCGTGCAATACGGCGTACGCAAGCAAGACAGCCTGCTTGATTATGATGAGGTGCAATCCCTCGCGACCGAGCATCAGCCAAAGATGATCATCGCCGGGGGCTCCGCTATCCCGCGCGTCATTCATTTCGCCCGTATGCGGGAGATTGCCGACAGTGTTGGTGCCTATCTCCTTGTAGATATGGCACATTTCGCGGGTCTTGTCGCCGCGGGCATCTACCCATCCCCCTTCCCACACGCCCACGCGGCAACGACGACAACGCATAAAACCTTGCGCGGTCCACGGGGCGGCATGATCCTTACCAACGATGAAACCATCGCCAAGAAGTGCAACTCCGCCATCTTCCCTGGCATCCAAGGTGGCCCGCTGATGCATGTCATCGCAGGCAAAGCCGTGGCCTTTGGGGAGGCGCTGCGCCCAGAGTTCAAAACTTACCAAGAGCAGGTTGTCAAAAACGCGCAAGCCTTGGCCGATCAGTTGATGAAAGGCGGGCTCGACATCGTCTCCGGCGGGACCGACACGCACCTGATGCTCGTTGATCTGCGTCCAAAGGGCGTCAAAGGCAACGCGACTGAGGTTGCCCTTGGACGCGCCCATATCACCTGTAACAAAAACGGCATTCCATTCGATCCAGAAAAGCCAATGGTCACATCCGGCATCCGCCTTGGCACACCAGCCGGCACCACACGCGGCTTTACCGAAGTAGAGTTCCGCCAAGTGGCTGACTGGATCGTCGAAGTGGTTGATGGGCTGGCCACCAATGGCGAAGACAGCAACGGCGAGGTCGAGGCCAAAGTCCGCGCCGAGGTTGAGGCACTTTGCGATAAATTCCCAATCTATCCAAATGCTTAAGTGATTCATAGGGTCCGCTGAAACGCGGGCCCTACACCAACCCGCGTGACCACAAATACCAAATGGTCAGCACAAAGCCCAAGATCAGAGCGGTTGAGATCTTGGCAAGAAACACCAAAATCCGGCCAATCCGCTCATCCCGCGCGTCCTTCTTTTGCAAATGCGCGATCACCAAGGCGGCATCCTTGCGCAGCGCCGCGTGATCAACCTGTTTCGACAGTTTCGGATGCTCCGACATCGCCTGCACCGCCGCGATATTTTTCGCCGCCCTCCGAACAGACTTCGGTAGCGTTCGCCCCGCTTTGTAGATCTGACGCTCCAACGTCGCACCTTTGATCCGCATCCGCTCTTCAAACAGCGTACAGATTGTTGTGACTTGCTCTGAAAGCGTCGTTTCTACCATTGCCCCGCTCCTAGCGGTAGCCAGACCAATTCTCAATGGCTATGACAGGACAAACGCGGGAAACCCTATGCTCAATTTCATCCGACACGGCACAGCCGCCGACCTGCCCCCCTTGCTGATTGCGCATGGGCTCTTCGGCTCGGCCCGCAATTGGGGCGTCATCGCCAAACGCCTATCCGCCCACCGCGAAGTCATCGCTGTCGACATGCGCAATCACGGGATGAGCCCGTGGTTCGACACCCATAGCTATGAGGATATGGCCTCTGATCTGGCCGAAATCGTCGATCAACCGATGCACGTCTTAGGGCATTCGATGGGCGGCAAGGCGTCGATGCTATTCACCACGCTCTACCCTGAAAAAGTGGTCAGCCTCATCGTGGCTGACATCGCACCCGTCACTTACACACACACCCAGATGGGTCCGATCAATGTGATGCGCGCTGTTGATTTGACGAAAGTGAACAGCAGGTCCGATGCAAAGGATCAATTGAGCGATGTAAGCCCAGAATTGGCTGATTTTCTGCTCCAAAGCCATGATCTCAAATCAAAAACTTGGCGCCTCAACCTCGATGTTCTAACGAAAGAAATGGATAAGATTGTAGGCTTCCCGGATAATGTCACCCCCACCAACGTCCCGACGCTCTTTTTGTCGGGGGCGGTCTCGGACTATGTCAAAACGGACCACCGCAACGTTATCCGGGAATTGTTTACCGCCGCCAAATTCGCGAGAATTCCCCAAGCAGGTCACTGGCTTCATGCGGAGAAGCCTCGCGAATTTGAGGCGGCGGTAGCTGCATTTCTGGCGTTTCATGACCCCTAAACTTCGAAAAGTTTGGCAAGCAGACCCTCCAATCCTTCCTGAGGCGGGAAAATTGGGTCGAGGGCCTGCTTACCAACTGGGGGGTACGTCTAGCGGCTGCATGGGCATGCGATCGTGTTCGCAATCGGCGGGGCCCAGCCTTGCCGCAACGCCCCTAAGCTGCGAGCGGCACCTCGTAAACCGGCGCTGAAAAAGTCCGACGGGTCCGGAACACTGTGTCCATGTGACGTTGAGTGACACCTGGCAGCGTGAGAATTTTGGTGACGGTGGCGTCGTTGGACTTACGTTCTGCGACAGCAGAGATTGCGACAAGACGGCGTGAGCGAGCGAGTTCTGTGTATGATGTAGTCATGTTGTTCTCCGTTGATTTAGTAGCCCCCAAGGGACGGGTAACGAACAAATAATTACAACGTGTACTGAGTGTTCTGATTAAGCTGCGAGTGACAGTTGAGTGAATGACAGCGCGGAGCGACGCGCATCATTGGCGACCTGCGCCAAACGTGTTTTCCGGCTTGGGAAAGCAATAACGTCAGCTGACTTTTGTACGTGCTTGGCGCGTTTAGCGAGCGCTGCAACAGCAACAAGGCGACGGTTTTGAGCGATTTTTGCGTATTTGATGATCATATTGTTCTCCGTATAATTGGTCACCACCCGGAACGGATAACGATCAGAATAGTTACGTAGGTACAGGTGTAGATTTGAGCGACTTAAGCTGCGAGTGCGACAGCTGACTGAACAGTGCGGCAAGAGCGGAATGTTGCGTCGATGTGGCGCGTGGTCAGTGTTGGCAATGTTTGGATTTTTGAAATCGTAGCGCCGTTGCGCTTCCGATTTTCAATTTCGCTCAGTGCAATCATACGACGAGTGCGGGCGATGGCGATGTAGTTCTTTGTCATGTCTTGTTCTCCGTTTTACATGGCCCCCACCAGTTTTGAGGATAACAGATCAACTCTTACCTCACTTGTTTCTAGCGATTAGGCCGCTAAAAACCTTGTATTCTTTTCTGTTGTTTAGCGGTTAGACGCGAAGAGATCGTCAATTTGGCTTTGAGCGCCTGTGAGACGGTCAAAGGCATCGGCCGCGACATCAAGCGGCGGCAGAAACGATCGACCGCTTCTAACTCTTATCCCAGAAATCTCATGGGGTCGTAAGCGCCGAGCGGCGCATTCGGGGTCTGCGCACTCAACATTTGTGCCAAAATGCGCCCCGTCTTGGGTCCAGCAGTCAAACCGATGTGCTGATGCCCAAACCCAGTATAGATGCCCGTCGCTCCAATCTGCCCAATCATGGGAAGGCTATCAGGCGTGGACGGGCGGAACCCCATCCAATCTTTCGTGCCGGAATACCGCAAGGTCGGAAACGCCTCCGCCGCACTCTTCTTTATGAAGTCTGTCGGAGCTTGGCGTGGGCCAGTCTTATGACTGCCCAATTCAACCGTACCTGCGCAGCGCAATCCCAGCGCCATCGGGTTCACGGCGAACTTGCCCCTCGTCATCATCATCGGGTTACGGGGCAGGATGGAGGGGTCTTCGAATAGAACGTGATAGCCCCGCTCCGCCTCGAGCTGCACCTTCAGCCCCAGCTTGGCCATCAGGTCTTTCGACCAAATCCCCGCAGTGAGCACCACCTCCGCACAGTCGAACCGCCCCTGATCGGTCGCAACATGGCAGACTCTACCGTCCTCTTTCCCGATATCCTGCACCGTTGCCTGAACAAACCGCCCGCCCTCTTCTTCGAAAAGCTGCGCAAGCGCTTTGACGTAACCGCCAGGGTCCGTGCTGTGCCCCTGCCCTTCCAGCACGGCCAGACATTGGACATGTGAACCAAGGATCGGCTCTTCCTCCTGAACCGCCCCACCGGTGATCAGCGTCGGCTCGAACCCGCAACGCGCCTTGAGGGCCCAGCTATAAGCATCCTGACGGAACGCTGCCTCATCCTTGTAGACGTAGCTCAGCTTGCTATCGCGCACCCAACGGTCCAGCGACGTACCCTGCGCCAGCGCTTTGTGCTGATCCACCGCGTCGTGCAGCAATGGGTGAAGGTCATCAACGATCTGCAATGTTTTGCGGTCCGTGGCGTGGGACAGATAGCGCATCAGCCACGGCAACATACGCGGCAGGTAGCCCCACTCAACAAACAGCGGGCTGGAGGGTTTACTGAGAAACTTCGGAATGTCCTTCCAAAGCCCTGGAGTCGTCACGGGGGTCACAGCCCACCGTGCGATCAAGCCGGCATTGCCAAACGACGCCCCCTCCCCCGGCGCGGCGCGGTCCATAAGCAGCACCGCTTTGCCAAACCGCCGCAACCAAATCGCGGTGCTGACCCCGACTATTCCGGCTCCGACAACGATGATGGGTGGGTTCGACATGGCAGTACTAGAGGCAACAGCCCGCCCGCACGCAACCGCGAAAACGACCCGTCACAGCGCCCACGACACAAAAAACCTGACGACTTATCCACAATATCCTGTTGATAAGTGATTCGCTCTCCGCTAGGTGAGAAATACTGGTGCATTATAGACGCGGTAATTGCATTCCTGACGGCGGGGCTTGGAACATGGATCCAAGCCCCGTTCCAGCTTCAAATATCTAAAAATATAAAAAGGTGTCAGGTGCATAGACGCGGTCTGTGCTTGGCCGAAGCCCCCTGACACCTTCTCTGAAAACCGCATCCGAAGATGCCGCCTTCAAATGCTCAGGTCCCCGAAGGTCCCCTCGCTGCTGCTTTGTCTCTTTCGATCCTCCACAACGATCATCGCGGTTGCCCTTGATGACCCGCATAGTCCCTACTGATACCGCCCTGATCCTCCGGCTTCAAAGAAACCCTAGTCTCTAGCTTCTATCCCTGTGGTCTCTGATCCTCGATCCAGTTGCCTGTCTCGTCTCTCATCCTCCGCAGTGGGTCTTCTGCGTCCCGCTTGGTTGCCGAAGCTCCTTGGCGATGACTTGAGGCTGGGGCAAGTGACGTGAGTCGAGCAAGGGGGGTGCAAACATTTCTTGTGGGGGAAAAATGGGAGAGGTCGGTGGATAAGCTGTGGAAGACGCGGATTCCGCCTGAAAAATCAGCACACTGCATTTTTTTGCGATTTTCGAAATTTCTGGTGCTGACTGGGGTCAGCTAGAAGCAATGGGAAGGGGACACCCATGAAATACGTCAACTACATCGCCATGAGTATTGTGAACCTCGTTATGTTGATGGCGACTGCGCTGAAATTGTCCGGCAATGAGGTGGCGCTGCAAAGCTTTGTCGACCTCGGCCTGGCAAGCTGGTTCGGGACGTTCATCGGGGTGTGCGAGCTTTTAGGCGCGATCTACTACCACGTCATGTTCCCCCCGATTGAGGCCGGCATCCCCGCCGCCGCCGTCCTGCTCTGCTGCGTTTATATTATCAGGCGCAAAAGGACAGGAGTGCTACCTTAACGTCCGTGGAGAAAGTTACGCGAAACGATTTCGCAGCAAAACTTCATTACTGACTGATTAAGGACGGTTAGTTAGGGTTGCAGTAACCTACGGAAGCGCGTGGACCTCGGGGGGTGCGCGCGGCGTATCGGAAATGGTCTGGGAAACCTTTTCAACCACGAATGGGCGGAGCCCCGGCCCCGGCGATGCCCGGTATTGGATAGCAATAATCCCTCAGTGTTGCTGTCCAATTGACAGAACATTATCAAATGGTAGGAAATCCCCGGATATAGCAAAAAGATTTGACCAAGTTGATTGGTTGTCTCTTCTTTTCGCGACCAAAATACCAACACTAGTCACAGCTACGATTGGAGAATGCCGTGCTCCTCCCGCGACACCAATGCTGACTTTAGTGTCGAGACAGCTTTGGAGATTTGCCAGTCCAGGCAGAAACACGCAGACCCTAACATACATTGCAAGAAACAAAGAAAATGCCTTAGCAACCCGATGTTTTGAGAATTGTTTGGTATTTTCTGGAGTGGCAAACGGCCGCCGCAGCTCAACAAGGCTAGTCAATGTCCACAGCAAAGGGAAAATCACGATGCCAGCCGGCACATACCGAAGATTATGTATTCCGAGAAAGAGCCACGAAAATACTATCAGTCCGATGAGGGTCGAGACTAGGATTTTTTTGTCTAATCCAACGAGCGATCAGCTTCACCCGAACTTGGATTTCCCGATCAATTGGCCGTGCCCCGTTTTTCCGGAAAATCACTCCAAGATTCCTGAAAACGGGTCACCTACAAGTTCAGTAAAATTTCGCAGAAATCGAGAAAGAAACAAACTAAAACACAACGCGAAAATATCACTGCCACTGCTACGCTACTAAAGAATTGAAATGATAGTGTTGCAAAGAAGTTGCCGACCCAAAATGGCCACAGCGCCTCTGGAAGGCCTAAGGAAAAGCCATAATAGAAAATGCTAGAACATCCAAACAAACCAATTAGCGCTTAGGAAACCAACACGATTGGACGGCTGACAAACCAACCGGCTGGCGCCTTATTTAAGCTATTCAAGATTCAACCTTTCAAAGCAGCTAGAATAAATCTGACGTTTTTTCGGTCTTGGGCCTAGCGAATAATTCGTATTTAAGTGAGACTGTATTGCGTTACACACGCAAGCGCTTCCCACTCGTAAATCACAAATCTCTTCGGAAGTTGGATTTGAATGCTTCGGCACCTAAACTTCCAAGGCGTGCAACCAAATTCGGCTGCACCAAACGTTTCGCAATTCAATAGCCACAGGGTGCCGCTCTCGGCACATTTACTGCACAAAAATGCCTGCGGCGCACTGGCCTCAATAAGCGTCGTAAATAGTCAGCTTTAGCTGTACTAGCACCCAGTTTTTCGAGGGTGTGCAGCTGCATTTGGCTTTGCCAAACGTTTTCCCGCACTCGCTCAAAAATGGTCAGCTTTCAGCTGTCCATTTTTAGAGCGGAAATAAAAGCTTCCTGTGGTATGTCCACTTTCCCGAACTGGCGCATTTTCTTCTTACCCGCCTTTTGCTTGTCCAACAGCTTGCGTTTCCGCGTCGCATCGCCGCCATAGCACTTCGCGGTCACGTCTTTGCGGAGCGCTGACAACGTCTCCCGCGCGATCACTTTGCCGCCAATCGCCGCTTGGATCGGGATTTTGAACATGTGGCGGGGGATGAGTTCTTTGAGCTTTTCGCACATCGCGCGGCCGCGCATCTCTGCCCGGTCGCGGTGGACCATCATGGAGAGCGCATCCACCGGCTCTTCATTCACCAGAACGCTCATCTTGACGAGGTTGTCGGCCTGATAGCCGGTGAGTTGATAGTCGAATGATGCGTAGCCCTTCGTCACTGATTTCAGGCGGTCGTAGAAGTCAAAGACCACCTCATTGAGCGGCAGGTCATAGACCGTCATCGCGCGGCTGCCCGCATAGGTTAGATCCACCTGCACGCCGCGTCGCTCTTGGCAGAGTTTCAGCACGTCGCCCAAGTATTCATCCGGCACAAGGATCGTCGCTTTGATGCGCGGCTCCTCAATATGATCGACGTGGGTGAGGTCGGGCATATCGGCGGGGTTGTGCAGCTCAATCATCGTGCCGTCGCGCATGTAGACGTTGTAGATCACGCTGGGCGCGGTGGTGATGAGTTCGATGTCATATTCCCGCTCAATACGGTCGCGGATGACTTCGAGGTGTAGAAGGCCAAGGAACCCGCAGCGGAAGCCAAAGCCGAGGGCTGCAGAGGTTTCCATCTCATAAGAAAAGCTCGCGTCGTTGAGCGCCAGTTTATCGATGGCGTCGCGCAGATCTTCGAACTGGGCGGAGTCCACGGGGAAGAGACCGCAGAAGACCACAGGCTGGGACGGTTTGAAGCCCGGCAACGGGGTTTCGGTGCCTTTCTTTTCTGATGTGATGGTGTCACCCACGCGGGTGTCGCGCACCTGTTTGATGGAGGCGGTGATAAAGCCAATCTCCCCCGGGCCGAGCACGTCGATGTTGGCCATCTGAGGGCGGAAGACGCCCAATCGGTCGATTTGGTGGATCGTGCCGTTGGACATGAATTTCACACGGTCTTTGACGCGCATTTCCCCGTCGATCACGCGGACAAGGACGACAACGCCCAGATACGGGTCATACCAGCTGTCGACCAGCATGGCTTTCAGCGGGTCATCGCGGTTGCCTTCAGGCGCGGGCAGTTTCTGCACGATTGCTTCAAGCGTTTCCTTGATGCCGACTCCGGTCTTGGCGGAGACTTGGATCGCGTCGGTGGCGTCGATGCCAATGACATCCTCAATCTGTTCGGCCACGCGGTCACACTCGGATGCTGGCAGGTCGATCTTGTTGAGGACGGGGACGATTTCGTGATCCGCGTCGATGGCTTGGTAGACGTTGGCGAGCGTCTGCGCCTCCACCCCTTGGGTACTGTCGACGACCAGAAGCGAGCCTTCGACCGCGCGCATCGAGCGGGAGACTTCGTAGGCGAAATCCACGTGGCCCGGCGTGTCGATGAGGTTGAGGATATACGTCTCCCCATCCTCGGCGGTGTATTCAAGCCGCACGGTGTTGGCTTTGATCGTGATGCCGCGTTCGCGTTCGATGTCCATCGAATCCAGCAGCTGCGCCTTCATATCCCTATCCGCGACGGTATTGGTGTCTTGGATCAGGCGGTCGGCGAGCGTGGATTTCCCGTGGTCGATGTGCGCCACGATGGAGAAGTTACGGATACGCGAAAGGTCAGTCATAGCTGGGATATGTAAGGGTTTTGGCGGTCCGTCAATGGGGCGTTGTGTCAGGGGCGTCAGAATTCGATTTTGAGCCCGTCAATGCCGATGTCGAGCGGGCCATCCCACGTCTGTCGCGTGGCTTCGATCCAGTCGGCGTGGGTGAACTCTGGCAGGTCGTCGGGGACGAGATGGGTGAGCGCGAGGCGTTTGACGCCCGCCTCCGTCGCGATGCGTCCGGCGTCTTGCGCGGTGGTGTGGCTACGCAGGATGTGCTGGCGCAGGCGGTCATCGCCATTGGGGTTGCGTTTGACGATGGCTTCGACGCCTTCGGTGAGCATGGCTTCATGGACGAAGACGTCCGCGTTTTGGGCGAAAGGGATCATTTCGGGGATAAAAGTTGTATCGCCAGAGACGACGAGCCGCTTGTCGGCAGTCTCGAAGCGGAAGGCATAGCTGTGGTCGATCGGCGGGTGATGGTTGCGGAGCGCCGTGACGGTGATGCCCTTTTGGGTGAACACGTCGCCCTCCTCAATCTCGACAATAGTGATGAGCGTTGCTAGATCGACGCGGCCTTCATTCTCCACGCGCAGCGCATTGTCGGCCATCATCGCTTGCTGAAAGTGGTGCCAATAGTCGGCAAGGCCTTTGGGGCCATAGACGGTGAGCGGTCGGGTGAGGCCTGTTGTCCAAGCGGTGTGGATCAGTGGGCCAAGTTCGGCATAGTGGTCCGAATGCAGGTGAGAGATCAGGATCACGTCAATATCAATGAGACGCACGCCCTGATCACAAATGCCACGGATCACCCCAATGCCAGCATCCAGCACGATGGTAAGATCATTCATCACCACGAGATTTGAGGTCGGCATATGAGAACCAGGCCGGACCGCTGGCCCGCCGCGCACGCCCAAAAGTGCCACAAAATCGCTCATCGTCCCCTCTCCCACCGGTCACGTGACCGTCACCAGAAAGCGGTGCGAAATCAAGACCCCGCGAGCAATCGCGTATCCCACGGTTTCGTTCATTGCTGAGAGAGGGAATCGCCATATAGTTCTAAGCAGGCAGGCAAGAACACATTGGGACACGTCATGCGCAGCATCTTTTTCGGATTATCGTTCTTGGCTGTGGCCTCTTGCGGGCCGCGCGTGACGGGGGAAGTGGGCCGCGCTTGCATAGAGGCGGATCGGAGTGCGGCAACACGCATGCTCTGCGCCTGCGTCCAGCAAGCGGCCAACGCAACTTTGAATGGATCAGACCAGATCCGCGCGGCAGAGTTTTTTACCAATCCAGAACTAGCCCAGCAAACGCGGCAATCAGATCGACACAGCGATGAACGGTTCTGGGACCGCTACAAAGTCTTCACCCAGCGCTCAGAACAACTTTGCGGCTGATAAGGTCGTCCGTTGCCGCTTCGATCATGGCCCAAGCACCGTCGAAATCCCGCGTGTATCAGGGATCAGGGACAGGACCATCTGCAAAAAGCTGAACGGGTGTGGCGTTTCCAGCGGGTCTGAGCCGTTTGATGTCGGCGCGGTTGTCCGCGTCCATCGCGAGGATCAGATCGAAGTCATAGAAATCCGCGACTGTGAACTGCCGTGCGCGCAGGTCTGACATATCGCGCACCAGCTCGCGGCCTTCGTTTTGTATGGGCGTGTAAGGCGGTTTGCCGATGTGCCACCCGCCTGCCCCCGATGCGATGCGGCCACGACGCGGCCCGACATCGTCTGGTTCGGTGAAATTCCTATCACATGAAGGTGATTGAGCAGCATCTGATCAGTTGCGACCTCTTCGTTGCAATCGGCACCAGCATCGCAGTTTATCCGGCGGCCGGTTTCATGCAACTGGCTGATGCGTCTGGCGCAGACACATTGGAGCTAAATTTGGCGCCCTCTGACGTGCAATAGTCTTTCACGCAGCACCGCTATGGCCCCACCATAGAGGTTGTGCCTGCATTGGTGGCAGAGATCATGGGCTAGACTTGGCCCGCGGGACTGGGCAGAACGGCACCATGACAGACGCAAAGATCCTGAAGCTTGCAGAAAGCATTCGCGCCGGAGAGCGGCGCGCCCTCGCCCGTGCGATCACTTTGGTCGAAAGTGGGCGTGCGGATCATCGCACGGCGGCGACAGCGTTGTTGTCAGCTGTGGGTTCAGAGCGGCAGGCGATCCGCATTGGTTTGTCAGGTACGCCCGGTGTTGGAAAATCGACGTTTATCGAAAGTTTCGGTCTGATGCTGACCGATCAGGGGCTAAAAGTCGCTGTTTTGGCGGTCGATCCCTCCTCCGCCCGCTCTGGCGGGTCGATTTTGGGCGATAAGACGCGGATGGATCGGCTGTCGCGCGATCCCAATGCCTTCATCCGCCCCTCCCCCAGCCAATCACAATTGGGGGGCGTGGCAAGACGTACGCGGGAGGCCATCGCGCTCTGCGAGGCCGCCGGATACGATATTGTGTTGGTGGAGACCGTGGGCGTTGGCCAGTCCGAGACGGTTGTGGCCCAGATTTCAGACCTTTTCCTGTTGCTTTTGGCACCTGCGGGTGGGGATGAGCTTCAAGGCGTCAAACGCGGCATCATGGAGATGGCGGACATTATTTTGGTCAACAAGGCCGATGGCGATTTGAAAGCGCAAGCGATCCGGACCTGCGCGGATTACGCAGGCGCGCTGCGGCTGTTGCGCAAACGCGCGCAAGATCCAGATGGCTACCCAAAGGCGCTGACGGTATCGGCGCTTGAGGCGGATGGCTTAGACGCTGGTTGGGCGGCGATGCAAGAGTTGGCAGAGTGGCGCAAAACCTCCGGCATCTGGGACCGAACCCGCGCCGATCAAGCGCGCTATTGGTTTGGGGAAGAAGTGCATTTGCAGCTTTTGGAGCGGCTTTACCGCGATCCGGCAATCCGTGCGGAAATTGCGAAAGTCGAGGATGCGGTGAGCCGTGGCGAGATAACAGCGACGGCAGCGGCTGCAAAAGTGACGGCGAAAATCTAACGTGCCGTTTCCAAAAGGTATGGAACTGACGTTCCATACGCCATTTTTGGAGAATGCCACTTGACCGGTCGGAGGAATCCTCTTATCCCGCGCGGATTGAATTAATGGCCCTGCGATGCGAGGTCGCCCACCTGTTGACCAGCGTCCCGCCAATCGGGCCTGTGGACGCCGACAAAGACGAAGGAAGATGCTCATGTCACGCCGTTGCGAGCTTACTGGAAAAGGGCCGATGTCTGGCAACAACGTCAGCCATGCCAACAATAAGACCAAGCGTCGCTTCCTGCCAAACCTGCAGGACGTAACGCTTCAGTCTGACGCGCTGGGTCGCGCTTTCAAATTCCGCATCTCCAATGCGGCGCTGCGCTCTGTCGATCACCGTGGTGGACTTGATGCGTTTCTTGCAAAAGCAAAGGACGCGGAGCTTTCTGCCAACGCGTTGAAGGTGAAGAAAGAGATTTCAAAGGCGTCTGCGGCGTAAG
Source organism: Cognatiyoonia sp. (assembly GCF_965661665.1). Taxonomy (NCBI): domain Bacteria; kingdom Pseudomonadati; phylum Pseudomonadota; class Alphaproteobacteria; order Rhodobacterales; family Paracoccaceae; genus Cognatiyoonia; species Cognatiyoonia sp. Next base: position 53,685 of record NZ_CBFIEO010000003.1, read on the forward strand.
CCCACCCGCGATTTGAGATAGAGGGCCCGGTTGCTACTGCAACCGGGCTTTTTTCATACCTCCGGCCGAGGTATTTGACGCGAAAGAAGATCGGCTTGCCTGCAGAGGGATATGCGGGCGATATGAGGCCATGAGCGATTTACCCATTGAAGAGGTGCTGCCGGAGGTTTTGGCAGCTTTGGCCCAAGCGGGCCGCGTGGTTTTGCAGGCGCCACCGGGCGCGGGCAAAACAAGCCGCGTGCCATTGGCGATGCTGTCTGAGGTTGACGGCAAGATCATCATGCTGGAGCCGCGCCGCTTGGCCGCGCGGACGGCGGCGGAGCGATTGGCGGAGCAGCTGGAGGAGAAACCTGGAGACACCGTTGGCTACCGGATGCGCGGTGCATCGGTTGCAGGCCGTCGGATCGAGGTCGTCACTGAGGGGATTTTGACCCGCATGGTGCAAGCCGATCCAGAGCTCACTGGCATCGGGGCCGTGATCTTTGACGAATTTCATGAGCGCTCGCTCAATGCTGATCTGGGGCTCGCGCTGGTGTGGGAAGTTCGGCAGGCGATGCGGCCTGATTTGCAGCTGGTTGTGATGTCGGCGACCATAGAGGCCGCGCCTGTCGCAGCGCTTTTGGACGAAGCGCCCGTGGTGACATCGGAGGGGCGTGCCTTTCCGGTGGATGTGAGGTGGTTGGAGAGGCCCTTAAGCAAACCGCTCACCTGGTGGGGGTTTGTGGGCGCCGCGACTGAACTGGTGGCGCAAGCGGTGGTGGAGACGAAGGGTGGTGTCCTCGTGTTTTTGCCTGGTGCGGGGGAAATTCGGGAGGTGCAGGCCAGGCTTACCTCCAAGCTGCGGGACTGTCAGGTATTGCCACTTTATGGGGCCATGCCTTTTGCCCAGCAGCAGGAAGCGATCTGGCCCGGTACGGGGCCGAAACGGAAGGTGGTGTTGGCCACATCTATTGCGGAAACATCGCTAACCATCGAAGACATCCGCGTTGTGGTGGATGCCGGTCGCGCGCGGCGGGCGCGGTTTGACCCACGCTCCGGCATGTCACGGCTGGTGACGGAGCCTGTGAGCCGTGCGGAGGCAACACAGCGGACGGGGCGCGCGGGCCGTGTGGCTGAAGGGATTTGCTACCGATTGTGGGCCAAGGCAGAGGAAGGGGCGCTGCCCGCCTTTCCACCGGCAGAGATCGAGACGGCGGATTTGGCGGGGCTCGCGCTGGAACTGGCGCAATGGGGCAGGGCTGTAGAGGATATGGCGCTGTTGACCCCGCCGCCCGCGCAAGGATTGGTAGAAGCGCGCGCGCTGCTGGGGGATTTGGGGTGTTTAGCGAATGGCGCGTTGACCCCACATGGGGCGGACGTGGTGCGGATGCCACTGCACCCGCGTTTGGCACACATGCTGCGGCGGGCGGGGCCATCTTCCGCGCCATTGGCGGCGCTTCTGAGCCACCGCGATCCGATGCAGGGGGTGGGCGTTGATCTTGAGACGCGGTTGAGAGCGATGGCCTTTGGCGACGCGCGGTTTAAGGAGATCGGGCCGGATGCGAAGCGCTTTGCCAAGTTGGGGGGGCCGGAGGCGGGGTTGTCCGTGGGGCAGCAATTGGCGCTCGCCTTCCCTGACAGGGTCGGGCTGCGGCGCAAGGGCGATGACCCGCGTTATGTCCTGTCGGGCGGCAAAGGCGCGGTGATGGACGCGGGGGAGGTGCTGGCAGGGCAGCGGTTGATCGTGGCGTGTGACCTCGATGGCGATGCGCGGGAGGCCAAGATCAGGCTCGGCGCGCCTGTCACAGAAGCAGAGTTGCGGGAGATTTACGGCGCTCAGATCGGCTGGGTTGGCATATGCGAGTGGTCGCGGCGTGAGGGGCGTGTTTTGGCCCGACAGCAGGAGCGGTTCGGCCAGATCACGCTACAAGACCGGATTTGGAAGGACGTGCCTGCGGGCGATATTGCCCAAGCAATGCTGCTGGGGGTGCGGCAGCTTGGATTGCGTCTGACGCCAACGGCCGAACGGTTTCGGGCGCGCGTTGCGCTGCTGGACGGATTGCCCGCGATGGATGATGAGAGCCTGTTGGCAGGGCTTGAGGGCTGGCTCTTGCCCTATCTCGACAGGGTGAAAACGGCAGAAGACTGGAAAGCGTTCGATCCCCTGCCCGCGTTGCGCGCGATGCTTGACTGGCCGCAAATTCAGCGGCTGGATACGGAGGTGCCCGCGCATTTCACGACACCTCTCGGACGGGAGATCCCCATTGATTACAGCGGTCCCGCGCCGGAGATTGCGCTGAGATTGCAAGAGATGTTCGGCCAAACGACACATCCGATGGTGGGGTCGAAGCCACTACGAATTACGCTCTTGTCGCCTGCGCAAAGGCCGGTGCAAACGACGCAAGACATCCCGGGGTTTTGGGCGACATCCTATGCAGATGTGCGGCGCGATATGCGGGGACGGTACCCAAAGCACCCGTGGCCAGAAGACCCAACCGTAGCTGACCCGACGCTGCGGGCCAAGCCACACAAGCGTTAAACGCCAAGGCAGTGTCGCATGATCGCCTTTTGGGCGTGTAGACGGTTTTCCGCCTCATCAAAGATCACCGAATGCGAGCCATCCATGACAGACGACGTCGCCTCATCATCGCGGTGCGCGGGTAAGCAGTGCATGAAGAGAGCATCAGAGTTAGCATGAGACATCAAATCATCGTTCACCTGATAGCCGCGCAGCTGGTTGTGACGCCGTTCCCGCGCCGATTGGGGATCGTGCATGCTGACCCAAGTATCGGTGACAACGAGGTCGGCGCAAGCGACAGCCTCTTGCGGGTTGCGGATGATCTCATAGAGCCCGTCAAGGGAGCGGTCGGGGTCGAGCGGTTCTGGCCCTGTGAAGACAAGATCGAATTCGAATTGCTTGGCCGCATGGGCGAAGCTGGCAAAGACGTTGTTGCCGTCGCCGGACCAAACGACCTTTTTGCCTTTGATCGGGCCGCGATGTTCCTCAAACGTCATAACGTCGGCCATGATCTGGCAAGGATGCGTGCGGTTGGTGAGGCCGTTGATCACAGGGATCGTGGCGTATTCCGCCATTTCGAGGAGTGTATCCTCCTCAAACGTCCGCATCATGATCATGTCGACATAGCGGCTAAGCACGCGGGCGGTGTCAGCGATGGTTTCACCGTGGCCCAGCTGCATGTCCGCGCCAGAAAGGACCATGGTTTCGCCGCCCAACTGACGGACGCCAACGTCGAAGGAAATGCGGGTGCGGGTGGAGGGCTTTTCAAAGATGAGCGCGATCATATGGCCCGCGAGCGGCTGATCGTCGTCAGGCGCGCCCTTGGGACGCCCAGCGCGGGCAGATTTCATGGTTTGCGCGGTGTCGATGATGGCCCGCAGCTCTGCGGGGGAAGTTTTGTGTATGTCGAGAAAATCGGTCATGGGTGATCCTTGAGAGGATGGAAACTTTTTTTGGTGAATGGGTTACGCGATGGATGCCGCCGCTTTGCGGAGCCGCTCAACCGCCTCTGCGATGTCGTCATCGGTAAGGTTCAGCGCAGGCAAAAGCCGCACGGTATTCTCCGCCCCCGGAACGGTCAGGAGGCCGGCGGCGTAGGCGGCATTCACCACATCCATATTTGTGGCCTTGCAGACGAGGCCAAGCATCAGGCCAGAACCGCGGACATGGTCGAACACCTCCGGCACTTCGGCAACCAGCCCCTCGAGCTTTTGGTGCAAGAGCCCCGCTTTGCGGTTCACCTCATCCAGAAACTCCGGCGCGGCGACGATGTCGATGACGACATTGCCGACGGCACATCCCAGCGGGTTGCCGCCATAGGTGGAGCCATGCGTTCCTGCAGTCATTCCGCTTGCAGCGTCCTCAGCGGCCAACACTGCGCCTAGGGGGAAGCCCCCGCCAATGCCTTTGGCGACCATCATGATGTCGGGCGCGATGCCGGACCATTCATGGGCAAAAAGCTTGCCGGTTCTGGCAACACCACATTGCACTTCGTCAAGGATCAGCAGGACACCGTGTTTGTCGCACAGATCGCGCAAACCTTTGAGACAAGCATCAGGAAGCGGGCGAATGCCACCCTCCCCAAGCACCGGTTCAACAATGACAGCGGCGGTCTTGTTGGTGATCGCCTTAGCCAGCGCATCATGATCGCCAAACGGCAAATGCGTGAAGCCGGGGAGCAACGGGCCGAAGCCTTTGGTCATCTTTTCGGACCCAGCTGCCGCGATCCCGGCGGAAGACCTACCGTGGAAAGCGCCGTCAAAGGCCAGGATCTCACTCCGATCCTCGCCTTTCTCAAACCAATACTTGCGGGCCATCTTCACGGCCAGTTCGCAGCATTCGGTGCCGGAATTGGTGAAAAACACCGTGTCCGCAAAGGTCAGATCAACCAATTTGTCCGCCAGCGCCTGCTGCGCGGGGATATGGTAGAGGTTTGAGACATGCCAAAGTTGAGACGCCTGATCGGTCAGTGCCTTGGTCAAAATCGGGTTGGCGTGACCCAGAACATTCACGGCGATCCCTGCGCCAAAGTCCAAGAAACGTCGGCCGTCAGCCTCAAC
>NZ_CBFIEO010000003.1:58251-132607 GCF_965661665.1 Cognatiyoonia sp.
GCCAAGAGCCTTCGCCAGACACGAATGTCAGCGGTGCGCGGTTGTAGGTCGGCAAGACGGACGGGATCATCGGGTCATCCTTAATTTTGAAGCCCGAGACCTGCCGGAGCAGTGGGCCCAAGTCAACATTTTGATGGACAGAAACAGTAAAAAGCCCGATCGGGCGGAGCTTTAACGTCGGCGTTTGAAGGTGCGCATCTGCTTCACGTAGGCATGCTTAGATCAAAGCAGACGACCTGTGAACCCCCGACCTGCAGCGACGGTTCTTACGCAAACTTTCCGAATTTGCGCCCTAATGCCGACGCAATAGAGAATTAGCTGAAAGATCGTGGAAAACGTTTACGAATACCGGATGGGCATTGGCCACCGCTTAACTTGGTTGGCGGCAATCGCAGTTGCAGCTTTGTTGGCCTTCGCCATGGACAATCAGGATCCGCTGATCCTAGGCACTGTTTGGGGCCTTTGCGCTGCGATAATCATCTGGTTTTTGTCGCGTAGTCTCGTTGCGGGCATTCGAGTTGATGACCGGTACTTCACGTTGACTGCTTGGCGTGATCCAAAGCCCGTGCCACTGGAGGACATTGACTATCTCTGTATGACGCATTGGACCGAAAACAGCGATGTCATGCTTGTCTATGCCGATGGCACGGAAGAGCATATTCCAGCAGGCGATTTGCCAGACATTCAGCTTTCGAGCGAAGTGATGGCCTAGCACGGGATCGAAGTAAAAGACCCGCTGCCCTCAGCCTAGGCTTTTAGCCGGTAGCCGGATTTTAGCCAGCACCAGCAAATTGTCAGCACAACCACACAGCAGACTGAGACAACAGCGAGCCCTGTCCAAGGGGAGCTGTCGCTGGTGCCAATCATGCCGTATCGCACCCCATCGATGATGTAGAAAAATGGGTTGGCGTGACTGATCGTTTGCAGCAAGGGCGGCAGGGCAGTGATCGAATAGAATGTGCCGGACAAGAAGGCAAGCGGCGTAATCAGGAAGTTCTGGATCGCCGATAATTGGTCAAACTTCTGTGCAAAAACCCCGCCGATGATGCCAAGACCGCTCATAAAGAACGTCCCAAGCAGGATGAAGATCGCCATCCAAAGCGGGTTCACGATGGTTACGCCCAGAAACAGCCATCCACCCAACGCAATCACAACCGCGCAAATGACGCCGCGCGTCACTGCACCCAGAAGGTATCCCACCAAGAGCTCTAACGCATTGAGCGGGGGCATCAGTGTGTCGACGATGTTTCCGCCCAATTTGGCAGATGTGATCGAGGACGAGGTATTGGCAAAAGCGTTCTGGATCACGGTCATCGTCAGAATGCCTGGCACCAGAAAGGTCATGAAGGGCACGCCCATCACATCGCCGCGTGTCGGGCCAATCGCGATTGTGAAAACCAAGACAAGCAAGCCCGCGTTGATCAACGGCGCCATGACGGTTTGCGCCCAGACATTCAGAAATCGTTTGATTTCCCGCTCCACTAGTGTGGCGACGCCAATCCAGTTCACGCGACCAAAGCGGCGGCTGCCCATTAATTGTTGTGACATTACGATACCTACTTAGAATGCTTGCAGAGTGGTTGTATCCGCTCTTGCAATGCTTAGAATAGGTGTTCGATGAATTAAGCAAGGCCCGATGTGATGACATCCCGCCTTTCGAAATGAAGGAATCCGAATGTCCTGGACAGATGACCGCGTTGAGACGCTAAAGCGGATGTGGGGCGAAGGCCAATCGGCAAGCCAAATCGCGAAAGAATTGGGTGGCGTCACACGGAATGCTGTGATCGGTAAAGTTCACCGCTTGGGTCTTTCCAACCGTGCTGGCTCTGGCGGCAATGCTGGCAAGGCGGCCGCGAAGGAAAAAGCGCCATCAAAACCCGCCACACCAAAAGCACCTCCAAAAGCCAAGGCCGAACCAGCGTCTAAGCCCAAGAAGGAGGAGCCTGAGCTGGACGAGAATGGTATCCCAATCTCTGCCGCACGCCGTGCGATCATTCCGGCAGGCCAACCCCTGCCCCCGCAGCCCTCTGCGAATGAGATCAGCCCAGAAGCGTTGGCCAAGGTGTCAGAGGTGGAGAAATCCGCCAAGCGCATTTCCCTCATGGAATTGACGGAGAAGACCTGCAAATGGCCAGTTGGTGACCCCGCGACAGATGACTTCTGGTTCTGTGGTCTGCCTGTGCAGCAAGGCAAACCCTACTGCGGAGCCCATGTCGGCGTCGCGTTCCAGCCGATGAGCACCCGCCGCGACCGTCGGCGGTAAGACCTCTTAGAACTACAAATTGACCCGCTTCGGCGGGCTTTTTTGTGCGCGCAACGCAAAAGGGCTCCCACTTGGGAGCCCTTCGTCTTGGATGTCTATATGATCAGGAACTGCGACGCCCCGCGATGCCCAATCCGCCTACGCCGGCCAGCAGCAAGAGCGCAGATGCTGGAAGCGGTACAGCAGACACCTCAAACTCGCCCAAAGCGCCCGGTGGCGAATTGGGGCAAAAACAGGTCCAAATCGCCCAATTTGTTCAAATCTTGCGACCCAAATAGGCAATCTGTGAAGGATGACATTTTGTCCACTGGCTTCGTTCGATGCAGCACCTACATGAAGCACATGACCAAAACATCACTACAAAACCCGCAGACCACCGTTCTTTACAACGCAGAGTGTCCCGTGTGTAATTTCGAGATTTCGCATTATGCAAAATACTCTGAAGCAAGGAACCTGCCGATCCGGTTTGATGATTTGAACGGCTCGAGTCTGGCGCAATGGGGACTGGATGAGGATGTGGCCGCGCGGCGGCTTTACGTGACGCATGAGGGCAAGCTCTATTCCGGCATCCCTGCGTTCCTTGTGCTCTGGCAAGAAATGCCCCGGTATCGCTGGTTGGCGAAACTCGTTGCGCTACCGGGGATCAAGCAACTGGCGAGCGCGGCTTATGACTATGTTCTGGCGCCTGCAATTTATCAGTGGCACCTGATCCGCAAGCGTCGCCGCGCGCGGGCGCTTTAGCGGCTGTCGAGGTAGACGCGCACCGCGTCTTGCACACGACGAAATCGGTCGCCACCCAGTTTCGTGCCTCCAAACCAGCGGGTCACGACCACAATTTCCCCTTTGATGCCCTCTCGCTCGAGCATCCGTAGGATCACCATGCCTGCGCCGGTTTCACCGTCGTCATTCTTGAGCGGTGTTCCATCGGGCAAGATCACGGCCCAAGTGTTGTGGGTCGCTTTCGCAAACTTCTTATTACCGCAGAGGTCTTTGAGCAACGCTTTCGCATCGTCAGCGGTACTGACGGGCCCACCAGACACCGCGTATTTCGACCCACGGTCTTTCAGGGCGTTTTCGATGATCTTCATTGCGTCAAATCAGACCAGAAATCCGATGATCACGCAGACCCAGCCGATGCCAACGCCAATACCAGATACCGCAACCGCCGCTGACCCGCAGTCTTTAGCTTGTTGCGCCAGCTCACGCTTTTCGGTCGAGATGTCATCGACCACACGCTCAACCGCTGTGTTCATACACTCCATCGCCAACACGATGATCCCACCCATCAGAAGAAAACCGCGCTCTCCCGCACTCAAGGGCAAGACAAACGCCAGAATTGCAAAAATGGCATTCAAGACAAGCCATTGAGACAGTGAACCCTCTGTGCGATAGACGTGGACAAAACCTATCCATGACCAGACCGCACGCTTCACGACCCGGCTTGCTTGTTCTTTGATAAATCCGGTCATGATCTTCCCTTCCCTTAACACCGCGTATGTTCATATCTGATCACGAGCGGGTCAAGCTGACCCAAAGTCAACCTTTGTGACTCTGCACCTCCACGCTAGCTTTGCGTCATGAGACACGGAAAAGGGCCGTATGCAAACATGGTGCGGTCGGAACGGATCGCGGATGGAGTGATGCATGGGCTGGGCGTATTAAGTGCTTTTGTCGGCGCTACTGCCAGCATCGCTTGGGCCGCTGGTCACGCGGATGCAGGGCAGATATGGGCCTTGAGCATTTACGGCGCGGCTCTGCTCGCCACTTTCAGCGCCTCGGCCTTCTACCATCTGCCACCGTGGAAAGGCATCTAGCCGAAACTGCGTCAGATCGATCATGCGGCTACCTATCTGAAGATCACAGGCACCTACACGCACCTGGTCGTGATAATCGGGTCGGCGTTCTCTTATGTCATTCTAGGCATCGTCTGTGCGCTAGCGATTTTAGGGACCACGCTGAAAATTTTCTTCTGGCGTCGGCCGGGCTGGTTCAGCACTGGGCTCTATCACGTCATGGGGTGGCTCAGCCTAGCCCTCGTTTGGGGCATGATCCCTGTCGTGCCCGGCGTAACGTTGGGCCTGATTGCGATTGGCGGCGCGCTCTATACCTCTGAAGTGATCTTCTATCAAACCGACAAACAGAAGTTCTAAACGGCGATCTGGCACGGATTCGTCGTAGCAGTGTCGGCCTGTTTTTTCGCAGCCATCTTCATTGGCGTCGCCGCTCAAGCCTGACATCAGGTCAGAAAATCCCGACCTTTCTTGACGCTGGGTAAGGTAAATCTGACCCTTGTTGATGTCCGAGGTCAGGTTTCCATGACCTGCCAATCCCAACCATCCCTTTAAGTTCAATCCCAACAGCGAGTACGGCATGAAACGCCTCGTTCATTGGGAGGAACGGCAATGACAAGCATGGTTGAAATGAACATCTACGAAGCGATCGGTGTCGCGGCTTTTGCGCTCTACGTGATGAATTACTTGTTGTTGACGATCGAAGAGGTCAGCTCGGAACAAGCGTCGTATTTTGTTCTGAACTGGTTGGCGGCGACCTTTGTGTCAATTGGTTTGATGCAATCGTTTAACTTGGCGTCTGCTCTGATCCAGATCTTCTGGATTGGCATCTCAAGTTGGGGGATCTACGTCCGGTTTTCGCGTCAGGGTCGCTCCGCCGATAGCCCGCTTGGACTAAGCGCCTAAAGCCCCGCTGCGACGCGCTGCACCGTCGCAAGGCGGTCAGCGTTCGCAGGGTGGGATCCCAAAAACCTGTTGCCAGGGTCAGGAATACGCGCAAAGAATTGCGCCCCTCGCACCGGATCAAAGCCAGCCCACTTGGCAATCACGGTGCCCAGCGCATCGGCCTCAAGCTCAAAGTTTTTCGAATAGGTCCGCGCGCCGATGGCCGCGCCCAGTTGCCCCGCCGCCTCTGCCGCGCGAGTGTCACCCCCAAAAAGCGTCGATGCGATCACCGCGCCCAAGGTCGCGTTTTGCCGCGTTTGGCTTAGATGGCCACGGATGTGATGCGCAGCCTCATGCGCCATGATGAAGGCAAGTTCATCCCTGTTTCGCGCCCCGGCAACGAGTGAAGTGGTAAACGCAATGATAGGGCGCCCCGCCTCATCCACGGTCTGAAACGCATTTGGGGGCGCATTCACCCGACGATCCACGACAATCTGAAAGTCGCAGTTCTGGCCCGGGCTGCGCTCTCCGCAAACTTGCTCTGCCACAGGTTCTACGGTCTCCACCACATTGATGAAGTTTCGCAACGCGGTTTCCGGCTCCAACACGCTGTCAAAGAGCAGGGCAGCCGGCACGGGAAGTTTGCCCAGACCCGTGTTGGGGGTTTGTTCCACCTGCACAGGGGCGCAGGCGGTGAGTGCTGCACTGAATAGAACCGCGAGAAGGACGCGCATGGGAAACTGCCTCGGATTGCTTTTCGGTGAGTGTAGCGACCTATGCCCCCGTTTCCAGTGACCCAACCCCCACAATTTCGTCAGTGGCGAGACTTCTCTTGCATGGGAGAGTGATCCCGATAGTCTGAGATCATGTTTACGATAGAACACGAATTCGACTCCACCGTCGTGACCTTGGTGGATGAAGCCGATGCACCCCTGAAAGAAGACGTCATCATCCACGCTTTTGAGGATTGCGTCACCATCACACAATACGATCTTCGCCTGAGAGAAGACAGCGTGATCACGCTGTCGATGTCCCAAATTCGCGATTTGGGCGCGGCGCTGGACCTGCCCGAAGGCGTCTACCGCTTGGTGCCGAATGAGGCAGCGTCATGAGCACAGGATTTTTCTATGATGAGCGGTGCTTTTGGCATGGCAGCGGCAATTATGCGGGACTTTTGCCCGTGGGCGGATTGGTGCAACCGTCAGAAACTGCCGGCCTGCCCGAAAGCCCGGAGACGAAGCGCCGTTTGGTGAACTTGCTGCGTGTCACAGGGCTGGCGCATGATTTGGCGATGCAAGGGGCTGAGGTGGCGACCCGCGCCGATCTGGACCGGGTGCATCCCGCGGCATATTTGGACGAATTTCAGCGTTTGTCAGACGACAAAGGCGGTGAACTGGGTCGCCGCACGCCGTTTGGCCCCGGTGGGTTTGAGATTGCGGCTCTGTCGGCAGGGTTGTCGAAGGCGGCTTTGGCGTCGGTTCTGAAGGGCGATCACAAGAACGCTTACGCGCTCGCGCGCCCGCCCGGGCATCATTGCTTGCCGGATTATCCGAACGGGTTTTGCCTGCTCAACAACATCGCCATCGCGATTGAAGCGGCGAAAGCGGCGGGGTTGGCGCAGCGCTTTGCGGTGCTCGATTGGGACGTGCATCACGGCAACGGGACAGAAGCGATTTTCTACGACCGCGACGACGTGCTGACCGTGTCGATCCATCAAGACCGGAATTATCCAATGGACACGGGTGCATTCGCGGACCGTGGTGAAGGCGCGGGGCTTGGGGGCAACCTCAACATCCCTCTGCCGCCCGGTGCGGGGCACAAGGGATATCTTGAAGCGATGGAGAAGCTCGCCCTGCCCGAGATCCGCGCGTTTCAGCCCGATGTACTCATCATCGCGTGTGGTTTTGATGCGGGGGCGAATGATCCTTTGGGGCGGATGCTCGCCACGCAAGAGACCTTCGCCGCGATGAGCGATCAGGTGATGGCTCTGGCGGATGAAGTGTGCGGCGGACGGCTGATGATGTCGCATGAGGGCGGATATTCTGAAAACTACGTGCCGTTCTGTGGGCACGCAGTTTTGCAGCGCATGTCAGGCAGCGCGATCCATGTGGCAGATCCATTCGACGGTGTGTTCGAGTTGCGCCAACCCGATACGGCCTTTGATGCCTACCTAACCACCGTGCTCGACGGATATGCCGCGGCTTTGGAAAGTGAAGACAGATGACCGACAGACATGAAGCCTCCATGATGGAGAACCTCTATTGGTGGGGCATCCCAACGATGTTCCGCTGCCCCAATGAGGGGCCGGAAGGCGCGGATATTGCTTTGGTGGGCGTGCCGCATTCAGCGGGCAACGGCACGACGGAGCGGGATCAGCATTTGGGGCCACGCGCGTTGCGCAACGTCTCAAGCGTATCGCGGCGGATGCACAGCGGGTTTGAGATTGATCCTTGGACTGCGGCGAAGATTATCGACGTGGGCGACGTCCCCTTCCCCCGTGCCAACGACAATGAAGCCTGCATCGCGGACATCACGCGCTTCTACACAGACATCGACGCGGCAGGCGCGCGGCCTGTGTCCATTGGTGGGGATCATTCGATCACCGGCGGGATCGTTCAAGCGCTGGGACGCGGCAAGATTGCAGGTGGGGAGCCTGTGTGTTTCCTCCACCTCGACGCGCATACGGACGTCTTCACCAAGGTGGATCATTTCCTTGGCGCCAAGAAATCGGCGGCGCATTGGGGCGCCTATCTGGCTGATCAAGGCCAAGTCGATCCGACCCATTCGATGCAGATCGGGCTGCGCGGCCACGCCCGCACGCTGGATTGGCTGCAACCGTCCTATGATTATGGCTACAACGTCGTTACGATGAAGGATTTCCGCGCTCGGGGTTTGGCCAACGTCGTCGCCCAAGCGCGGGAGGTGTTGAATGGAAAACCCGTCTACATCACCTTTGATCTCGATTGCCTCGACCCCACCATCGCGCCCGGTGTGTCGAACATCGAACCGGGGGAGAAGGGACTTGACATTGATGAGGCGGTGGGGCTGCTCCACGCCGTGCGCGGGCTCAACATCGTCGGGGGCGACGTGGTTTGTATGATGCCCACGAAAGACAGCCCCAACCAGATCACAGCGTTGACCGCGACGGCGATCATGTTTGAGATGATTTCGATGATGGCCGAGAACGTAAAGGGCTAAGACTTGCCCAAACGTTTGTGGACCTGTTCGGCCGTTTCCACCCGTTCAGAATAGCGATCCACAAGCTCTTCCTTGCGGGCGCGGGTCATCCAAGTGAAGCGGGCCATTTCCTCCATCACATCGACAATACGGTTGTATAGGGGGCCTGGCTTCATCCGGCCTTTCTCGAACTCAAGCCACGCTTTCGGGACGGATGACTGGTTCGGGATCGTCAGAAGACGCATCCACCGGCCCAAAATACGCAGCTCATTGACCGTGTTGAAGGATTGCGAGCCGCCGTTGACCTGCATCACAGCAAGAGTTTTGCCCTGCGTCGGGCGGATGCCGCCGATGGGTGCGAGCGGGATCCAGTCGATTTGCGCTTTCATCACGGCGGTCATGGTGCCATGGCGCTCAGGACTGGACCAAACCATGCCTTCGCACCACATGACTAGGTCGCGTAGTTCGGCAACCTTCGGATGCTTTTCGTCTGCGTCGCCCGGCAATGGCAGGCCGCTGGGATCAAAGAACTTTGTCTCACACCCAAGCGCACGCAGTACCCGCGCGCCTTCCTCCGCCGCAGCGCGGGAATAGCTTTCTTCTCGCAGCGAACCATAGAGGAGCAAAATGCGCGGCGGGTGAGCCGGATCATTGGCAGGTGCCAAAGCGAGTCCGTTGAGCGGCACAAGCTGTCCCTCTACGATGTTTGGCATGTCAGAGGTGTCTAGCGGATCAGTCGGTTGTTTCATGCTCAAGGTGCGGCTTCATTTCAATCAGCACCTGTTGTAACGCAGTTGTTTCGCGCAGCAACCGCTTCGCTTCATTGACTGAAATCACGCCGTCCTCAATGGACTGGTTGTATTTACCCATCAAAACCGCAAAACGCTGGCTCAAGGCCACAACGTCTGAGTTAATGCCAACCGTCTGGTTTGGCGTGTCCTTATCATAAGACAGCGTAATTCCATTGAGTTCTGCCAGAGCGGACGTCAAATGCGGTTAGCTTGACGCGGTTTCCAGCGCCGCGATCGCGTCCACCGGCATGAAACGGTCGCTACGTTACGGATTGTCCGAATAGTATCGTCCCAGTGTCGCTTTGGATTTACCCGTGAGTTCACAGGCCGCCTCGATCCCGACATCCTTCACAAAGGCTACAGGATGTTTTTTGAGGTATTTCCCCTGACTCGTCATACGTGTCCCTCCGCGTGCCTGCTGATTTGCCCTAGAGATACTCGATAGAGACGTCTTGTGGGATTTAGTGGTAGACTTTCCATTAAATGAGACCGGACGTTTCGTCACATGCACATTTTCGATTTCGTGAAGAAATTGTTCTTATACTCGAAGCCAAATGACGGGCTTCGAGGCCTCCACCCGGTTAAAGATCCCGTGTCAGGCGCATGTTTCACGTCATTAAGTTCGTCAAATCGCTGCATCGTCAAAGTTTCAGCACCAACCGTTTGCAGTTCCACGCGACGCCGCCTATCACCGCTATATGGCCAAGCTTTACTTCAATTATTCCACGATGAACGCCGGCAAATCGACGGTGCTCCTGCAAGCGGCGCATAACTATGCCGAACGCGGGATGAGCACGTATCTGTTGACTGCGAAGTTTGACAATCGTGCAGGCCATGCGCGGATTGCAAGCCGGATCGGCATTGGTCAAGACGCCGATACGTTTGAAGCGGGCGAAGATCTCTTCACCAAGTTGGAAGCAAGGCTGGCGAAAGGGCCATGCGCCTGTGTCTTCATCGATGAAGCACAGTTCTTGGAACCTGATCAAGTCTGGCAGCTGGCCCGCGCGGTCGATGACCTTGGCGTGCCAGTGATGTGCTACGGGCTGCGCGTGGACTTTCTCGGCAACCTCTTCCCCGGTTCTGCGACCTTACTCGCCCTCTCAGATGAAATGCGCGAGGTGCGCACGATTTGTCACTGCGGCAAGAAGGCGACAATGGTCATTCGGAAAGATGCCGACGGAAACGTCGTCACGAGCGGCGACCAAATCCAAGTTGGCGGGAATGAGACCTATGTCTCCCTCTGTCGGCGTCACTGGCGCAAGGCCGTGGGCGATTAAACCGCCTGTGGCGGGGTCTCCCCTTTGCTCCACGCGATAATATTGTCGAGCGCCATCTGCCCCATCTGTTCGCGCACTTCCATGGCGGAAGTACCAAGGTGCGGCAGCAGAACCGCGTTTTCCAAGGCACGCATACGCTCTGGCACGAACGGCTCTTTCTCGAACACATCAAGGCCCGCGCCCGCGATTTGACGGGTCTCAAGCGCATCGATCAACGCCGCTTCGTCCACCACATCGCCACGGGCAACGTTGACGAAAATACCGGTTGGTTTCATCGCGGCCAAAGCATCTTTGTCGATCAACTGTGTGTTGGCACCACCGCCCGGCACGGTGACAACGATGATGTCCGCCTCTGCCATCACATCTGCCAGCGTTTCGCGCTGAACGGCAGGGAAATCCATGGGTTTGACAGAACGATTGAAGTAGATAACAGGCATCTCAAAGCCGAAATGCGCGCGCCGCGCGACCGCTTGACCGATGCGGCCCATGCCAATGATGCCGATGGTTTTGCCCGTTACATGCGTGCCCAGCATAAAGGACGGCGTCCAACCGTCCCAGCCGCCCGTACGTACCAAACGCTCCCCTTCACCCGCACGGCGACAAGCCGCTAGGATCAGCGTCATCGCAATGTCAGCAGTGGCATCGGTGACCACATCAGGCGTGTTGGACACTGTGACCCCTGCTTTCTGAGCAGCATCCACATCAATATGGTTATAGCCGACGCCAAAATTGCCAATCATCTTGCAGCGGACGTCTCCCTCAAACGCCGCAGCGGAAAACTGATCCCCCAGGGTCGCGAGGATCGCATCATAATCGCGCAACACGGCGGCGCATTCGTCGGGCGACATGCCCTCCTCGCTCTCGCGGATCGTAGTGTCAAACGCGGCGGACGCCTGATCGGGGATGGAGCCCGGAAAGCGGCGAGTCAGTAGTATTTTTGTCAATGTAGGCGTCCTCCCTTGGGTACATTTTGATCAGGACGGCAAAGAATAACCTCCCCCTCTACATCCTGAAACCCAAGAACTAACACTTCTGACATAAATTTCCCAATTTGACGGGGTGGAAAGTTTACCACCGCCATCAACTGCTGCCCGATGAGCCCCTCCGGCGTATAATGCGCGGTGATCTGGGCGGAGCTTTTCTTTTCCCCGATCTCACCGCCAAAATCGATCCAGAGCTTGATCGCGGGCTTGCGGGCTTCGGGATAGGGTTCGGCTTTGACTACCTCCCCCACGCGAATTTCGACCTTTAGAAAATCGTCAAACGTGATCTCATCCGCCATTGGCCAATTCCTTTGATCTGTTGGTCGCCGCTGCAACGGCTTCGGGCAGGAGCATTGGGAAACCGCGCGCCTCATCCATCAAAACCTCGAGCGCGGCCTGCGTTGTGCCGTTGGGTGATGTGACGTTGACGCGCAATTGAGCTGGGTCTTCTTCGGCCTGCTCCGCCAAAGCTCCCGCGCCCGCGACTGTGGCTTTGGCGAATTGCATGGCAAGCCCTTCAGGCAAGCCTTGCGCAACACCGCCCGCAGCCAATGTCTCGATCAAATGGAAGACATAGGCGGGGCCGGAGCCGGAGACGCCAGTGACCGCGTCCATCTGGCCCTCATCATCCAGCCGCACAGTCTGTCCGACCGCTTGCAAAAGCTCTTCCGCCACTTGCATCAAATCCTCGCCCACCGCCGCATTGCCGATCAGCGCCGTAATCCCGCGACCGACCGCAGCGGGTGTGTTGGGCATGGCACGGATGATGGGCGTGCTGGCTCCAAAGGCAGTTTCAAACGCCGACAAAGGGGTGCCAGCGGCGACAGAAATAATGAGTGTGTCCCCCGCGCCCAAACCTTGAAGGGAAGGCAACGCCTCCCCCATCATTTGCGGTTTCACGGCGACGAGCACGACTTTAGGCGCATCAGGCAACGCAGCATTGATGTGAACGCCCGTGGTTTTCAACCAATCGGAAGGGTTCGGATCAAGGACATAAACGGACGTAGGCGGCACACCGCGATCCAACCAGCCTGCCAGCATCGCCGAGCCCATTTTGCCACACCCAAGCAGTACCAATCCTTTGCGGGATACTTCGTCCATCGCGCCCTCCTGCACCGTCGCGGGGACGCTATGCGATCATTTTGAGACCTGCAACCAATCGCGCGCGATCAGGCGCGGCCGTATGCCTCTGCAATAGCAACATCCAGCGCCTCTGCTGGGGAGCGATCGGACCAATTTACCAATTGCAGCGCGGGGTAGTACCGCTCACAACTCATCACCGCTACATTGATCATCGTGTCGATCTGATCGGGACCAGCGGTTTGGTCGCCTGCCAGCACAAGCCCATAGCGGTAGACCATCAGGTTCTGCTCCGGCCACCAAGTGAAGGCTCCTGCCCAGCACTGGTCGTTGATGCCGTTCAGTAATTCATAGAGCGCAGGCATCTTTTCTGCAGGTGGCTCCATCTCGAACGTGCAGATCAATCGGAGCGTTTCATCGTAGCCAGACCATGCAAGCGTGACAGAGTAGGTCTTCCACTGCCCCTCAACCGCCATCGTGATCTGATCGTCGTGGATGCGGTCGAACTCCCACGCATGGTGTTCGGCAACATGTTCCACCAGATCAATCGGGTGAAGGTCTTCCACGTCCAGAAACTGCTCGGATAATGCCATTGGGTCACCTCGCCTGTCTTGCGGTGAGGACATGGCAGTGCCCCATCGCTATGTGACTGCTCAAGGGGCAGTGTTTTTTATTCCTGCTCCCTACGACATATGGTGGGCGCAGAGGGGGTGATCTGTAAAGCTATTTCTTGGGGATAAGTGAGTTTTCCGAAATTAATATGGGGATAAGCCTGAGATTTGATCACATTTGTCTGGTTGCGCTTGGAGCGGGGCAGTCTAATGATAAGCTGATCATTTTCAGGAGCCTTCCATGAACATCGACCTGCTCAAAACCCTTTGTGAAACCCCCGGCGTGCCCGGACATGAAGAGCGCGTGCGTGAGGTTGTGATGGGGGAGATTGGTGGCCTTTTCGACGAAGTGCGCACCGATGCCATGGGATCACTGCACGCCGTGCGGCACGCCAAGACAATGGGCGCCCCGAAGATCATGATGCTCTGCCACTTGGATGAGATCGGCTTCCTGGTCAGTCACATCGACAAGAAGGGCTTTATCTATGTGCAGCCTGTCGGCGGCTTTGACCCACGCAACCTTTTTTCCCGTCGAGTGCTGGTCTGCACTGACAAGGGTGATTTCAGAGGGGTGATGAACCCCGGCGGCAAGCCGGTGCACATCTCCACCCCAGAAGAACGGAAGAAAATCCCAACAGTTGGGGAGTTTGTGATCGATCTCGGCATGGGGGACGGCACGAAGGACCACGTGAGCATCGGCGATTACGTTGTGATGGACGAGCCTTTCCTCGACCTTGGCAACAAGGTCGTGTCGAAGGCGCTGGACAACCGCATCGCCTGCTGGCTGGGGGTCGAAGTGATCCGCAAACTGGGTAAGAAGGGCAAAGGCGCGGAAATCCACGTCGTCTTCACCACGCAGGAGGAGGTTGGCCTGCGCGGGGCGCGGACGTCGGCCTTTGCGGTGAAGCCTGACATCGGGATCGGGATTGATGTGACGCTGGCCTGCGACACCCCCGGCGTGCCGGAGAAGGACACAACCACCGTGCAAGGCGATGGCGTCGGCATCCATGTGCGCGACAGCAGCTTCATCGCAGACAAGGGACTTGTCCGCGACTTCATAAGGGTCGCCGAAAAGAACGACATCCAGTATCAGCGGACTATTCTGGGTGCAGGTGGTCAGGACGGTGCCGCTGCCCAACAAGCCGCCGCTGGCGCCCGGGCGATCGGGATCGTTGTGGGCACTCGCTACATTCATACCGTCACGGAAATGATTGAAAAGTCTGACCTTGAAGCCGCCCGCGACCTGCTTGTCGCCTATCTCGCTGGCTTCAAGTAGCGGCGTCTGACGCGGAAAGAGTATACCCATGACAGCCGCGCGCCGCGTTCAGATTTACTTCTTCCTGCAATTCATGAGCATTGGCATGGTCAATGCCTATGCGGGCATCTGGTTTGACGCGCGGGGGCTCTCCTCCGTCCAGATCGGTGCGATCAGCGCGGTGCCCAACATCATCGTTCTGTTGATCGTCGTCTGGGTCGGACGCATCGCAGACCGCGCCAGCGATTGGCGGCAGGTGATCATCTTCTGCGCGGTTGTTTCGGCCCTTGCTCCTTTCGGACTGATCTTTGTGAACAGCTTTCTGAGCATCCTCCTATTTTGGAGCACAGGGAGTGTCGCCCAGCGCACCGGCCTCCCCATCTCTGACGCCGCTGCGATACGCATGGCGCGACGGGAAGGGTTAAACTTTGGGATGTTTCGCGGGTTGTCGACGCTCGGCTACCTCCTCGTCATCATCTTCGCGGGCTACGTATTGCGCGATGAGGGCGTGGAGCTGTTCCTGCCGCTCTTCATCGGATTAGGATTGCTCCGCGGACTGTCGTCCCTCTTCCTCCCCAAGTTCCGCGCTCAAACACCGGAAACTGCCCCGCAAGGATTACCGAACCTCGGATCAGTGATGAAAGCGTGGTTCCTGCTGCCGCTCCTTGGCTACGCTTTACTCGATACGCCGCACATCATTTTGAACTCATTCCAAGGATTGCTCTGGGCGCGACAAGGCATCTCGACAGAGGTGATCGGCCTGCTCATCGCGCTTGGCGCGGGGGCGGAGACGCTCATGTTCTTTGGCTTTGCAGCCGTCGCAAAACGGTTCCGCCCGCTGACGCTGATCCTGATCGGGGTGGCCGCCTCTGTCATTCGTTGGCTCGCAATGGCAACGTCGCCGGCGGTGCCGACGTTGGTGCTGCTCCAAACCCTACACGCCGTAACTTACGCTTCTTCTTTCCTCGCCATCACGAATTACATCGCGGATACAGTGCTCGAGGGTAACGCCGCACAGGCGCAAAGCCTACTGGTGAATATGGAGCTGTTGGTGTCATCCCTCGGCCTTATCGCCTTTGGCTGGCTGGTCGGGATGTACGGGGCGCAGGCGTATGTCGCCTCTGCCGGTTTGGCCGTGCTGGCGGGCCTGTGCGTTTTGGGCGCGCGCGCGCTGCGCCCTAAACGCCCTACTTTTTCTTCATAGCTTCCAAGGCTTCGATCCGCGCCATCAGCGCCTCATTCTCTTCGCGCGCCTTTTGCGCCATCGCGCGCACCGCGTCGAACTCCTCGCGGGTGACGAAGTCATGGTCGGCAAGCCAGCGGTCCATCATGGATTTCATCGCTGTGTTGGCCTCATCCTTCGCGCCTTGGGCCACGCCCATCGCGTTCGTCATCAATTGGCTGAGATCGTCAAAAATTTTTCCGCGCTGTTGCATGTGCCCTGCTCCAGATTTCTAAAGTCCTCACTTATATGGGGCGGGAACCGCGCAGGTGCAACGGCTGGTGTTGACTTCATCAGACAACGCCATGAGGAATAAGGACAATGTTAGCAGCCCTTTCCTTCCCCAACATCAGCCCCGAGATCTTCGCGATAGAGGTCTTTGGCTTCAATTTGGCACTGCGCTGGTACGCTTTGACCTACATTGCGGGCATCGCGCTGGGCTGGATGGTGATTGCCGCGATGATCCGCCGGCCGCACCTGTGGCCAAACGACACCCCCCCGCTGAAGCATCGCCATTTGGAAGATTTGCTCACTTATATCGTGGTCGGCGTCATTGTCGGCGGGCGGTTGGGGTTCGTGACGTTCTACAAACCAGCATACTACCTTCAGAACCCACTCGAGATACCGATGATCTGGACCGGCGGCATGTCGTTCCACGGTGGGTTCATTGGCGTGGTGCTGGCGGTAATCCTGTTCAGCCGGAAACACAAAATCCCACTGCCGCATTTGTCAGACGTCATTGCCTTGGCCGCCACGCCTGCGATCTTCCTTGTCCGCTGCGCCAACTTCATCAATGGGGAGCTTTGGGGCCGACCAACCGATGCTCCTTGGGGTGTCATTTTTCCATCCGAGGCCGCGCAGGATTGCCCGACGGTGGCAGAGATCCTTTGCGCGCGGCATCCATCGCAGCTGTATGAGGCGACATTGGAAGGGCTAATTCTGGGTCTTCTGCTGCACTATCTTTGCATCCGGCGCGGGGCGTTCAAACTGCCTTGGCTAACGACGGGTATGTTTCTTGCAGGCTATGGGGCATCCCGCTTCCTCGTTGAGTTTTTCCGCCAGCCTGATGCGCAATTCCGCGGGCCAGAAAACCCGCTGGGCTGGGCGCTTGATTTTGGCAATTGGGGTGTGACGATGGGCCAATTGCTGTCGACGCCGATGATCGCGTTGGGTCTCATTGTCATCATGTTGGCCAAACGCAACGCGCTATGACCACGCTCAAGCAGCATCTTTTGCAACGAATCGCGCGGACCGGACCGATGCCGGTTGCGGACTATATGATGGAGTGTCTTTGGCACCCTGAGCTTGGCTACTACGCCACCCGCGACCCGCTTGGCGCGGAGGGCGATTTCACCACCGCGCCCGAAATCAGCCAGATGTTTGGGGAGTTGATCGGCCTTTGTCTGGCGCAAAGCTGGTTCGATCAGGGGCAACCAGCACCGTTTGCCTTGGTCGAACTTGGCCCTGGTCGCGGGACGTTGATGGCCGACATCCTGCGCGCCGCCAGCAAGGTGCCAGGATTTGCGGACGTGGCGGAGGTGCATTTGGTTGAGGCGTCTGAGCCGTTGCGGGCCGAGCAGCGCACGCGCGTCCCAGATGCGCAGTTCCATGACCATATAGACACGCTGCCCGACCTGCCGTTGTTCCTGATTGCCAATGAATTCCTCGACGCCCTGCCGATCCGACAGTTTGTGCGTGATCCCAAAGGTTGGTCCGAACGGATGATTGGCGCGGAGGGTGAAGCGCTGGCCTTCGGTCAAGCCACTCCTGCCCCGCTTGAGATGTTGGACCGGTATCTGGAAAGCGCAGAACACGGCGAGATGATCGAGCACTGTGGCCCCCTGCCCGCCTTCGTTGGCGCCATAGGTCAGCAGATCGCGAGACATGGCGGCGTCGCGCTTTTCATCGACTACGGCGGCGATGGAACGCGCGGGAATACATTGCAGGCCGTCCGAGCACACCAAAAAGTCGATCCTTTAGAAGAGCCTGGTCAGGCCGACCTCACCGCGCATGTCGATTTCGCGGCCATTACATATGCAGCGGGGACAGCGGTGACGGAGACCACGCCGCAAGGTGTCTTCCTCGAACGGTTGGGCATCACGCCACGGACGCAGGCACTGGCCCGGACCCTCGACGGCCCGTCGTTGAAGAGCCATATCGCGGCACATCGGCGCTTGACCCACCCAGAGGAGATGGGCACCCTTTTCAAAGTGATCGGGCTCTACCCCGATACCGCACCACCACCACCTGGACTGACGCCATGCCACTCGAAATCCTGACCGACGACAGCCTTGCGCCGCTGCGCCACGGGTTTTTCACCCGGCAAGGTGGGGCGTCATCGGGCATCTATAAGGGGCTGAACTGTGGATCGGGTAGCGATGACCAGTCAGAGATTGTGGCCATCAACCGCGCCCGCGTCGCCAACGCGATGGAAGTTCCGGCCGGCGCGCTTTGCGGTGTGTATCAGGTGCATTCAGCGGATGTCGTGACCGTTACAGAGCCAACGACAAACAAACCTAAGGCCGACGCTTTGGTGACAGCGACCAAAGGTGTTGCCCTGTCGATCCTCACTGCGGACTGCCAGCCCGTGCTGTTTGCCGACTCAGACGCGCAAGTCATCGGCGCCGCCCATGCCGGATGGAAGGGTGCGAAAGCTGGCATTTTGGCGAACACCGTCTCAGCGATGGAGGCGTTAGGGGCAAAGCGCAACAACATCATTGCCGTCATCGGGCCGTCGATCAGCCAGCAGAACTACGAAGTTGGACCGGAATTTCGAGATAAGATTACAATAGATGATGCGGCCGCGGATCGTCACTTTCTCAAAGGACAAGACGACCGTTTATTATTTGACCTACCGGCATACGGGATTGCGCAGCTGAAAGCCGCAGGCGTCAGACAGGCACGCTGGGTCGGGCGCTGCACTTATGCGGATACCGAAAGCTTTTACAGCTACCGCCGATCAGTGCATTGGAACGAACCCGATTACGGGCGCATGATTTCAGCGATTTCTTTGTGATCTGGGCAGCAATGCGGCGACGCTCTGCCTTTTGATTGCCTAATTCTGCGAAACAATCCTGTTTGAGCGGCGTGATTGTCACGACAATGGGCGACAATCTCCTTGTTTTATAGGGCTTGGGCCGGCGGGCGAAAAAATCGTCTCTCAGCCCGCAAAAAAATTCAGAAAAAAGTTTTGCCGCCCTGCTACTGCCAAAACCAGTTTCCAAACTTACCCCAACGTCAAAGAAACAGACGAAAAAAATTTGGAGCAGTTAAATGAAACCGAACAAGCGCTGGATGCAGAATACAGTCAATGCCGCGGCAGAACGCGATGTGAAGATGCCATGGGAACGCGGCGCACGCCGCTCCGCTTTCATCGCGAGCCGCGCCGCTGATGACAAACCTGCTGCTCCGGTCTCGTTGGCACCTTTGCCAAACTGGCTGACCGAAGCGATCCGCGCATAACAGAATTCCTCTCCCTCCGCCCCCCCTGAGGGCGCTCCTTTCGCCCGGTCCCAGCGACTGGGCTTTTTTGTGTTCTAACGCCTGACAAGAATCGATTCTTGGACAAATATGGCAGGACCGAACAGAATTCATGAACAATCAAATCGCCAACAGCAGGATTGATCGCAGGAATTGAAAAAATCGGCCCATTCTTTGACAGAAAGCGCTTGGGCATTAAATTTAGCGTCAACAAGAACTCATTAGAAGTTGCTGATGGGGGCCAGCTTTTGTGACAAACCAGATGGTGAGCCACATGAAGATGACCTCGACCACTGCCGCAGGCCTCGCGACAGAAACCCATTCCCCTCCGGCCAATACGAGCCGGATTGCTAGTAAAGATGGGCGATCTGAGCGCAAAAGTCCTCTGATGCGCCGCTATGAGATCGCCCATCTGACCTCCCCACACGAAATCCACGACATCACGCGCCTCGCCCCTGCGATCGAAGCGTATGAAGATTGCTTTGCGGCCCTAGGTCGCGGCGCAATCCTACAAACCGATATGGGCCCCCGCGCGATCGACGATATCCTTCCCGGTGACAAGGTTCTGACCGCCTCCAGCGGCCTGCAAACCGTCCAATGGATTGGCTCCATGACGCTTGTTCCGGATGCCAAACCAAATGAAGCCGAACCACCAAAGATGAGACGTATTGCCGCCGACACCTTTTGTTTGGGTCGTCCATAACCTGATCTGGTGCTTGGACCTTCGGCGCGCGTCGTTCACAAATCCGAAGGCGTCAAAACGCTCACCGGATCCGACGCTGCCTTTATCCCGGTGCGCGATTTCACCGACAACAATCAGTTCATCGAATTGAACACGGTGGCGCCAGTCACTGTCTATCAGCTCGGGTTTGACCGTCATGAGCGCATATGCGTCAAAGGCGTAGAGATTGAAAGCTTGCATCCTGGTGCATTGCAAATGCCGGACTTGAAACTGGAAATGCAGCGACTTTTGATGTCGGTGTTCCCACACAAAGCATCATTTGCGGACTTCGGATCCATGCTGCACCCGCGTTTGCGCTTGAAAGACTTCGATATTTTCGAAACGGCTTAAGCCTCTTTCGCCAAACGCTCTTCCAAAACGTCGAACGGCACGCTCGGCTCATCCTTTGCGCCACGAATCACAAGTGATGTCCGAACAGAGGCGACGTTTTCTGCACTTGTCAGGTCTTCGGTCAGGAACCGCTGGAAGGTGCGCAGATCAGGTGCCACGCATTTCAGGATAAAATCCACCTCGCCGTTAAGCATGTGGCATTCACGGACCAGCGGCCATCCGATGCAGAGGTTTTCGAAAGCTGTCAAATCAGCCTCGGCCTGACTGACCAGACCCACCATCGCGAACACCTGCACTTCGAACCCAAGCTCGCGCGGATCGACGTTGGCGTGATAGCCCCGCACATAGCCCTGCTCTTCTAATGTACGCACACGACGCAGGCAGGGCGGTGCTGAAATGCCCACGCGCTTGGCCAATTCGACGTTGGTCATACGCCCATCAGCCTGCAACTCAGCCAGAATCATTCTGTCGATTTCGTCTAATTTGCTGCCCGGCATGGCATCCCCCTGGATTTTGCCGAATACTACGCCAAGAATTTCCTGTGCGCAATAATATTTCAAAGTTGCGCAATAATTCGGAAGGGTCGAACGTAATTGTGGTCATTTGTTGGGGCTTCCAACCGCCCACAGCCCGTCTTATATCAGGAGACCAAACATCAAAGAGACAAGGCTGCCCAAATGTCCGAGACCCGACACACCAAAATCCTCATCATCGGTTCAGGCCCCGCAGGGTATTCCGCTGGCGTCTACGCCTCCCGCGCAATGTTGGAGCCGATTTTGGTGCAAGGGATTGAGCCAGGCGGTCAGCTGACAACCACGACCGAAGTTGAAAACTGGCCCGGTGATACCGAAGTTCAGGGCCCTGATCTTATGGTGCGTATGGAGGCCCACGCCCGCGCGATGGGCTGTGAGATCATCGGCGACATCATCACGTCGCTTGATCTGCAAAAACGCCCATTCACCGCGCAATCTGACAGTGGCACCGTCTACACCGCCGACGCTGTGATCCTATGCACTGGTGCGCGGGCCAAATGGCTAGGCTTGCCGTCGGAAGAAAAATTCAAAGGCTTCGGGGTCTCCGCCTGCGCGACCTGCGACGGGTTCTTCTATCGCGGCCAGGAAATCGTGGTCGTCGGTGGCGGCAACACCGCCGTGGAAGAGGCGCTGTTCCTAACAAACTTCGCCTCCAAAGTGACGCTGATCCACCGTCGCGATGAGCTACGCGCTGAAAAGATCCTGCAAGATCGCCTTTACAAGAATGAAAAGATCGAACCGCTCTGGTTCCACGAGATTGATGAAGTGATCGGCGCAGACTCCCCGTTGGGCGTCGAAGGCGTGAAGGTGAAGCACAGCAAAACCGGTCAGATCACCGAAATCCCTTGCAAGGGCGTCTTCATCGCGATCGGCCACGCGCCTGCGTCAGAACTGGTGAAAGAACAGTTGGAAACGCATCACGGCGGCTATGTCGTGGTCGAGCCTGGTTCCACCCGCACAGCGATCCCAGGCGTGTTTGCCGCGGGCGACCTGACGGACCACATCTATCGGCAGGCGGTAACCTCCGCCGGCATGGGTTGTATGGCTGCGCTTGATGCTGAAAAGTTCCTTGCCGAACACGAGTAACGCCTACTCAACTACCGATGGTTGAATTTGGATGCCCTTCTGATAAGCCTAAGTGATGAAGAGTGGTGTTTGGTGAACGGACACTGTTGAGCAGAATTTAGTTTGCGATTTTGACGTTGTGAGGGCAGCCAAATGCCGACGACGATCATATATGAAATTAGCGCAGACCCACTTTCTAACTCGAATTTGGATGTACTGGCTGCTTATACTGTCGATATCCTCGATAAGGATTGCGACCTAGTGGGCAACGACGCCAGCGGCCCGCAATTGGATGTCAGCGGGGTTCCAGGTTTCGTCGGCGATTCCACCAGCTTTCAAGTCTATGAAACATAAAACGGAAATGTCGGCGGGGTGCCCGTGACCTTCACTTTGCTGCAAGGGCAAGGCACGCATTATATGGTCATGAAGGAAGGGACCGTCAGTGTAGGCGATACAATTGCCGGAACAAATAACAACATCGTTCCTACCCGCAATGATCCCTATGTCGATCTACCCCGATTACGTTTGTTTTGCGAATGGTACGAAGATCAAGACCAAGGATGTGCTGAAAGCAGTTAAAGACTTGAAATCTGGAGATTTGGCTAAGACAGCTCACGGTTCATTTAAACCAATCAAATGAATTCGGCAAAACACGCTGAACGCCGCGGACCTTGAGCGGAACAAACGCTTGAGACCAATGGTGATCGCGCGCCACGCGCTACACGCCAACACACCAAATCAAGCCATCAGGCTGTCGCCTCAACATCGCATCGCTCTGCAGTCGACCGAATGTGAGATGTTGTTTGGGGAAATGAATGTTCTGGTTCCTGCAAAATCCCTGCTCAACAACAGCACGATCCATACCGATCAAGCCTGCCAAAGCGTGACCTACTATCACCTGCTAATTGAGCAGCATGAGCTTGTGAATTGCAGCGGTCTATTGACGGAATGTCTCTTCCTCGGTGAAGCTGTCCACAGCGACTTACCAGAGGCCACGATCCGGCATTTGCAGCGGCTTTTTCCGGCAGAAGCGGCGGGCATGGATGCAGCGAACACTATTCTACCTGTCCTCTGATGTTTTGAAGTGGCTGTCGTGCAGGCCAGCATGACCCCACTGCGAAAGGTTGAACCCAAATTTCCCGCTCACATCGCCTGAAAAACACAGTTTCCAACTTGCGTCCAAAAGTTTGTTCTATTTTGAACATACTTCTGTATATGTTCATCTGTGAACAAAGAGTGAGTCGCCTGTGTCCCCCAAGGCAAAACCCATAACCGACGAGGAGGAAACGCTTTTTCGCCTCCTGCGACAAGTGAACTTTGCGCCAGAGGCGTCTCAGCGTGCGTCTGCGTTGGCAATTGGGGTGTCCCTTGGACGGTTTAATGCGCAATTGAAATCTGCCATTTCCGACGGGCTAATCAAGATTGGCGCAAGCGCCAGCACCGACAAACGCAAGCGCGACGCTTATGTTCTGACCACCAAAGGTGCGAACCTGATGACGCGCCTTACTGACCAATTTCTTGCCCGTAAATTTGAAGAGTATGACGCCCTTCATGGTGAGCTGACCGGCTCAACAAGTGGCTATGTTCCTCCCAATCAAAGGATGACCCTGATGCATAACAACCTTGCTCCTATTCCTGAGCTTTATGTCTCCTATGACAGCGCCCAGAAGATGAAGATGGACGCGGCCGAATTGACCAGCCTCGATCTGACCCCGCGCCAGATTTGCGACCTGGAACTGCTGATGAACGGTGGCTTTAATCCGCTGAAGGGCTTCTTGTCTGAAGAAGACTACAACAGCGTCGTCGACACAATGCGCCTGACGACGGGTGAGCTTTGGCCGATGCCAATCACACTAGATGTGAGCAAAGACTTCGCTGAGAGCATCGAGATTGGTCTAGACATCGCCCTGCGCGACCAAGAGGGTGTGATCCTTGGTACGATGACAGTCACGGATCGCTGGACGCCAAACAAATCCCACGAAGCGGAGAAGGTGTTTGGCGCGGACGACAGCGCACATCCGGCAGTGAATTATCTGCACAATACGGCGGGTGAAGTGTACCTCGGCGGTCCCGTCACAGGCATCCAGCAGCCCGTCCACTATGATTTCCGCGCCCGCCGCGACACGCCGAATGAACTGCGCGCTTATTTCCGCAAGCTGGGCTGGCGAAAGGTTGTGGCCTTCCAAACCCGCAACCCCCTGCACCGCGCGCACCAAGAACTCACCTTCCGCGCCGCGAAAGAAGCGCAAGCGAACCTGCTCATACACCCCGTTGTCGGCATGACGAAGCCAGGTGACATCGATCACTTTACCCGCGTACGCTGTTACGAGGCGGTGCTGGATCAATACCCTGCCTCCACCACCGCGATGTCGCTCCTGAACCTCGCCATGCGCATGGCGGGCCCGCGCGAGGCTGTGTGGCATGGCCTGATCCGCAAGAACCACGGCTGCACCCACTTCATCGTCGGCCGCGACCACGCTGGCCCCGGTAAAAACTCTGCGGGTGAGGATTTCTACGGCCCCTATGACGCGCAAGA
This sequence comes from Cognatiyoonia sp., assembly GCF_965661665.1. Classification (NCBI taxonomy): domain Bacteria; kingdom Pseudomonadati; phylum Pseudomonadota; class Alphaproteobacteria; order Rhodobacterales; family Paracoccaceae; genus Cognatiyoonia; species Cognatiyoonia sp. The sequence continues at coordinate 82,272 of NZ_CBFIEO010000003.1, forward strand.
CCTCTTCCGTGAGCATCAGGAAGAAATGGGCATCGAAATGGTCGACTTTAAACACATGGTCTATGTGCAAGAGCGCGCCCAGTATGAGCCTGCCGATGAGATCAAGGACAAAGACAACGTCACGATTCTGAACATCTCTGGTACCGAACTCCGCCGTCGTCTGGCCGAAGGTCTGGAAATCCCTGAGTGGTTCAGCTTCCCAACTGTGGTTGAAGAACTCCGCAAGTCTAAGCCACCACGCGCCAAACAGGGCTTCACCGTGTTCTTCACCGGCTTCTCCGGTTCCGGCAAATCCACCATTGCCAACGCGCTGATGGTCAAACTGATGGAAATGGGCGGTCGCCCAGTGACTTTGTTGGACGGCGATATCGTGCGGAAAAACCTTAGCTCTGAACTGGGCTTCAGCAAGGAACACCGCGACCTCAACATCCGTCGCATCGGATATGTCGCGTCCGAGATCACCAAGAACGGCGGCATCGCCATCTGCGCGCCGATTGCGCCCTATGCGACGACCCGTCGTGCGGTGCGTGAAGACATCGAGCAATTCGGTGCTTTCTGTGAGGTGCATGTCGCCACCTCGATCGAAGAATGCGAACGCCGCGACCGCAAGGGCCTCTATAAGCTCGCACGCGAAGGCAAGATCAAAGAATTCACAGGTATTTCCGACCCTTATGACGTGCCAGAGAACCCCGAACTCAGTGTTGAGACCGAAAACGTCGAAGTCGACAACTGCGCTCATCAGGTGATCTTGAAGCTGGAAAGCATGGGGCTGATTAAGGCTTAAGACAATTGGTCCCGCCGGCAAGTCTGGATGCCGGCGGGACCACATCTGTAGCGGACAACCCGCAACAACACCAAGTTCCAAAATTTTGATCAGAATTTCAGCGAATCGCGAGGGCAAGAAAGCTATCAATGCGTTTGATTGCGCTGCTTCAGACAGTTGAAAAAGATTTGCGGAGTAACAGTCGCACTCATCAAATGTGACATAAATATTTGGAAAATATGCAGAAATTTCGAAAAAACTGCGGAGACTTTTTGTCTAAAGCTCCAAGTTCTCATAGCGTCACGGCAATTATTACTTAGTACTTGAGAACTTCGTTACGAAAACCACGCTTCTCGCTGCAGCGACAACCGCAGCAACTCTTTTCGCAACATCGTCATCCGCAGCAATCGTCGCCAACATAGGCGATGGTCGGTCGTTCTGTGAAAGCCAAAACCTGAGCGTTTGGACTGGCACGGACTGTGACCTCGGCGGCAATGCAGACCTGTCCAACAGCCTAGGCACTAGTGACGCCCTTACCTTTCTTGGAGCAGGATCCTTGCTCGGCTTCGTTGCAGAAGCGTCAGGAACCAACAACACAAACTATCCTGATTATGCGACGATCAAGCTCAGCCAGAACAGCATAGTTACGATGTCTTTGGTCGCGCCTGACAATGGTTTTGATGCAGCTTTCCAGTTCGGAAACGCATTCGCTGGCCCAGTAACTCTCGATGGTAGCACACTATCCTATTTCATCGTCGCAGCCGCTGGTCGGACTTCTTCGGGATCAACGCAACCAACCCGACCAACAGCAACTCCCGCGTAACAACGTCTTACCCGCTTGAAGTCCAAGCCTTACGGCTGCCTGCTGGTTTTGCTCTGATGCTCAATGGCATGGGTGGCTTTGCAGCGATGCGTCGCAAGAGGAAAGCCTAAGCTTTTCACCAAGGCAAAGAAAAACGCGCCGGATCGCTTCCGGCGCGTTTTATGTTGTGTAAGCCTAAAACCTAGTGAACCGACACGACCTGCATGTCGTTTTGTTCGGCAAAATCCGCTGCGATGGCGGCGTTGGCGACTAAGGCCACCTGCTCACCTTTGGCGTTATGGACTGCAAACACCTCATCAAGGGCACCGGCATCTTCACGCACCTCGTCAGGCAGGTCGGCTGTGGCGACCGGCTTGAGATAGATCATGTTGCCCGCAAGGGCTTTGAGTTCGTGTTTTGTCTGCATGACGTTACCCTTTCTTGATTTCAATGGTTTGAATGACTTTTTCTGGCACCTGACGGGTGAGATCAACGTGGAGCAGTCCATTCTCCATCACCGCCGCGCCGACATCAACGCCATCGGCCAGAACAAAGGAGCGTTGGAATTGACGCGCCGCGATCCCGCGGTGCAAGAACACGCGCCCTTCGCTGTCATCTTCCTGCCGACCCCGTATCATCAGGGTATTGTCCTCTACCGTGATCGACAAATCACGCATCCTAAAGCCTGCGACAGCTAAAGTGACCCGGTATGAATGGTCGGAGGTTTGTTCGATATTGTAAGGGGGATAGCCTTCGTTGCCCGTTTTGGCGGTGCGTTCCACCAAGCGTTCCAGCTGTTCAAACCCCAGAAGGAACGGATGTGTTCCCAAGGCTAGTTTTGTCATCAGACACGTCCTTCGTCAAAGCGACATCTCAATTGGCCCCGTTTCGGCGACCGTTGTTAAAATATGGGTGGCTTTGGCGCGTCCTACAAGGGGCAAGCACTAGGCGGATCGCTCAGAATCTCCTATATAGAGAGCGCTGAGGGGCATGTTTTTATGAATTCATCGTCTGAAATGGAAACCGAAGAAGTTTTGCGCGTAAAACTAGAGGTTTTGCGCCGCGAACACCGCGACCTTGATGACGCGATTGAAGCCCTGCAAGAACGCCGCTCGGCCGATATGCTGACGCTGAAACGGCTGAAAAAGCAGAAACTTGGCCTAAAAGACCGGATTGCCGTTCTAGAAGACCGGATTACCCCCGATATCATCGCCTAAAAGCGTTGCGCTGCAGCCCGGCGCGGCTATAGTGCCGCTTCCTTTGACAGGGGGTATGAATGACCCAACCAACCGTAGGTATCATTATGGGGAGCCAGTCCGACTGGTCCACCATGAAAGAAGCTGCTGATCTTCTTGATGAGCTTGGCTTGGCCTATGAGGCCAAGATCGTCTCCGCCCACCGGACCCCTGACCGCCTTTGGGACTATGGCAAAACGGCTGTGCGTCGGGGTTTGCAAGTCATCATCGCCGGTGCCGGCGGCGCGGCACACCTACCTGGCATGATGGCGTCCAAGACCCGTGTTCCGGTGATTGGCGTGCCGGTTGAGACAAAGGCACTGTCCGGCGTCGACAGTCTTTATTCCATTCTTCAAATGCCACGCGGCTATCCGGTTGCGACGATGGCGATTGGTACAGCAGGAGCCAAGAATGCAGGGCTCATGGCGGCGGGTATTTTGGCGCTGAACGACGCCGGCCTTGCGCAGCGTCTAGATGCATGGCGTGAGGCGCTTTCCGCCTCCATCCCTGACGAGCCGTCCGATGACTAAACCCCTGACGACCGGTGCAACGATTGGAATTTTGGGCGGCGGGCAATTGGGCCGGATGCTATCGGTCGCAGCCTCCCGCCTTGGGTTTAAAACCTGCATCTATGAGCCTGGCGGTGACTGTCCGGCGAGCCATGTCGCCAACTACCATTTCCAAAAAAGCTATGATGACCTTGATGGGCTCAGGCAATTCGCCGAAAGCGTCGATGTCATAACCTATGAGTTTGAGAACATCCCAACCTCCGCCTTGGATGCATTGGAAGCAATCAAACCGATCCATCCCAATCGCAAGGCATTGGCCACGAGCCAAGACCGCCTGACGGAGAAGGATTTTCTGACCAGTTTGGGTTTGAAAACTGCGCCTTACGCGGGTGTGACCGATGCGGCCTCCTTGGATGCCGCGATAGCGGCGATTGGCACACCAGCGATCCTGAAAACGCGCCGTATGGGATACGATGGTAAAGGGCAGTCACGCCTGAAATCATCGGATGATGCGGCGCAGGCTTTGGCGGATATGGAGGGGGCTCCAGCCCTCCTCGAAGGGTTCGTAAATTTCAGCCATGAGGTGTCCGTCATTGCCGCGCGCGGGCTGGATGGCGCAGTCTCCTGCTTTGATCCGGGGGAGAATGTCCATGTCGATGGTATCCTCAGCACCACGACTGTGCCAGCCAACCTAAAGCCAAACCAGCGCACAGATGCGGTGCTGCTGGCCGCGCAAATCCTGAACGCGATGGATTACGTTGGCGTGCTAGGGGTTGAGCTGTTCGTTAATCCCGAGGGCTTGATCGTCAACGAAATCGCCCCGCGCGTCCACAACTCCGGCCATTGGACGCAGAACGGCTGCACCATCTGCCAGTTCGAACAGCACATCCGCGCGATTGCGGGCTGGCCGCTTGGCGATGGATCACGGCATTCGAATGTGGTGATGGAGAACCTGATCGGCGACGATGTGGATCGGATTCCAGAGCTGGCAACGACAAACACCGCGATCCACCTTTATGGCAAAGCGGACGCAAAGCCTGGTCGCAAGATGGGGCATATCAACCGCGTGACGGGACCAACAGACTAATCGTCGTTGCCCAAGATCACATCAACGATGTTGAGGTCTTGATCAAACTTGCCTTCCTTTAAGAAGCGCAAAGTTTCCGCCATCACCAGCGGGTTGTTCATCATGAAGGTGTGTGTGACCTGAAGCACAATATGGTCTGTCATGCCTTCCAGCTTGGTGCTTTCGACCGACACCTTCCCATCATCCGCCCCGTCGATGAGCGATGAATAGACAGGGTTCAACGACCCCTTGCCTGCGATGATCCCGACCTCATAGCTGGGCAATTCCAACTGGCTGGGGACGCTGTTGTCCTTCGTTCCCAGCTGAAGTCCCGCAGGGCCGTTCACCCATTGAAACGGCTCCCAATCGCCAAAGATATCAACGAGTTCTGACCCACCGTTTGGTGGCCCCAACATCACGGCGCGGCCCATATTTTCGGGCCGGTTGTTGGTCAGCCACGCACGCGCCAGAATACCCCCCATCGAATGGGTGACAAAGTTCACCTTTCGATTTCCACAAGCCTCCACGTCGCGGCTCACGTTTTCGGAGACGAGCTTTTCAATCGTGTCTTCCGTCGACGGATAGCCGTTGTTGATGACCTCATAGCCTTCCGCTTCCAGAAAAAGCTGCATCGGGCTCAGAGAAATCTCAGACCGTGCCAGCCCGTGGAGCAGCACAACGCATTCGTTCGTTTCTTCAGTCGCAAGAGCGCAGGATGAGATGCTGATCAAAGCGGCGGCCATTATGCTGAGACGTGTCATATCTTAAAGCTAAGGACCTCTCGCCGGATTTCAAAGGTCAGGGCGTCATGAACTTGCGTTTCGGGCTAAAAATGCGAATGGTGCTCCCATGCCCCGGATTGCTGCCCGCGCTGTTATTCTTCAAGATGATCGTCTTTTGATCGTCAACGCTTGGAAAGGCCACACGCGGCTTTGGTGCGTGCCAGGTGGGGGTGCAGAAGACCATTCCAGCCTGCCGGAAAACCTTGCCCGTGAGGTGTTGGAAGAGACTGGGCTGACCATAGACGTTGGAGAGCCCTGCCTGGTGAATGAATTTCACGATCCAAAGCGCGATTTCCATCAGATCGAGGTTTTCTTCCGCTGCTCCGTCATCGCGGGCGAGATTAGCGAGACCTGGCAAGACCCAGAAGGGATCATCTCCCACCGCCGGTGGGTCACAAGGGCGGAATTGAGCGCCTTGCCCTTCAAACCCTCATCCCTCCCCTCCGTCGCCTGGGGCGGCGAAGCGGCCGCTTACGACGCGCTGGAACCCATTCAGGAATGAACGGAGCGCGGCTTGATAAGTGACAAGCCAATCCCACCCAACACCAACGCCCCCGCGATCAAAAGGCGGGATGTGAGCGGCTCAGCGAGCAGAATCACCCCTGCCACCACCGCGATCACCGGCACGCTCAACTGCGCTACAGCCGCCACAGTCGTCGAAAGCTGCGGCACCACTCGGTACCAGAGCGCATAACCAAGGCCAGAGGTGATGGCACCAGAGATGACAGCAGCGACAGCGCCGCCAAACGTCACGCCGCTCGACCCCGCCAAAACCCAGACAATTGCCACCACAGGTAAGCACAACAGGAAATTCGCGGCACTGGCGGACAGCGGGTCAGAGGCTTTCTGCCCGATCAACGTGTAGGCAGCCCATCCGAGCCCCGCAATAGCCATAACAAAAGCACTCGCCCCGTGTATCGGCGCGGACCCACCGGGCCGCAACAGGATGGTGAGACCTACCAAAGCAACCCCTGCCCCGATCCAGCGCATCATTGGGATCACGTCGCGGCGCGCGACCGCGAAAGCAAACATCGCCACTTGCATTACACCAAATAGGATCAACGCCCCCAGCCCCGCATCAAGCTGCAAATAGGCCGATGAAAATCCCACCATATAAGTAGCCAGCGCAACGGCCCCTGCCCAACTGCGCGGGCTTTTCACGGGTGGCTTCTCTTCGTGTCCTATAACCAATGCGGCCAAAATCGCTGCCCCTGCCGCGACACGCAACGCGGCAAAGGCAAAGGGATCCATGCCATAGGTGAAAACCCCGATCCGGCTCAAAACCGAATTGCTGGCAAAGGCGATCATCACCACGGTGGTCAGGAACAGCAGTCTCATACCACCGCCCTGACGGGGCCGCCGCCCAAAGGCAAGCAAAACCCGCAGGCTCACAGGTGTTTGAAGGTTAGCTCAAGTTCGGGAAGTAGTCTTCGCACTTGCCTTCGCGGTAGACGTCTGCGGTACAGCAATGCAGACCACCGCCAAAGGCGTAGGCGTCGCGCAAGTCCACTTCGACCACTTCCATGCCAAGCTTGTCCATCTGTTCGGCCTGATAAACTTCTGACTTCTCCACACAGACGGTTTTGGGGTCGAGCACCAGCACATTCATGCTGAGCCAAACGCTGGAATAGCAGAGCGGTGGCGGCGAATTGTGCGCTGGATTGGCCGCATCCACAATTTCCCATCCGTTCTTTTCGAACATCACGCGCTGATCATCGGGCAATCTGCGGTGTGGATTGTTCAAAATCAAACCTGGGCGCAAGGGCGTGAAAGTCGCGTCAATGTGAATCGGATAGGGATCGCCAGGAAAGTTGACCGTATGAACGCGATGCTCTGGGAAGTGGCGGGCCAGCCATTCGATCCCCTTCAAGTTCGTGGTGAACCCGTGCTGGACCACAAGATCGCGTCCAAACCGCAGCACATCGGCCGCATCAAAAAGCGGCTCTTCCTCGGTCGTGACAAAGAACTTCTCCGCCGCCCATTCCAGACGCTTAGCGACGCCGATTTTATCACTCAGATAATCAGGATGATAATCCGCATCCGTCAGCCGCGGCTTTGGCGCGCTTTCGTGGCGGAAATTCGGATCTTCGTTGAAATACTGCTGCATCAGCGGGCGGTAATTGAGATACTCAAACCACCGGCAACGATAAGACATCGTGGCTTCCAACATCTCCGACCCAACGGTCAAAAGCACGTCGCGCGGGGGCATACAGCCAAACTGACTTTCGGTGTTGAAATCGGGCGTGGTCGCAGGCAGCGAATGGTCGATCGGTGTCGGACGATCAACGCGGATACCGCGGGCCTCTAGCTGGCGCGCAAAGTTGTCGAGCAGCTCATTCGCGTGGTCGATCGTCTCTTGCGGACGGCGACCCCATTGGCCGCGCATGTCACTGTCTTCAGGAACCTTGGCGTCCAGCGCAGGCTCTTCCGGCGGGATGTGACAATCATCCGCACGCCCAACAATCACGTGCTTGAGCGGGTCCCATTCGTTCCACGAATTGACAACAGTTTTGGTCATTTGATCGTCTCCCGTATCCGTCGAAAGACGGCTACGTGCCCTCGCAGACCGCTGCAAGCGCAAGAACGACCTTAAACGTCGGTCAGCGGCTCAAATCGGCCTTTGCGTGCGTAGATTTTCTGGGAAAAACGCTGGGTCCGAGGGGCGGACAATGGGCGAAATGTCATCATGCTCAAAGACCATCCCTCTGATCGCGCAGCGCAAAACTTGTGCCAAAGCCGCTTTTTCGGACAAAATGACCCTATTCCAACCAGGGAGGATAAGATGCCAAAGTATCTATTTGTCTACCATGGGGGCGGAATACCCGAGTCCCCAGAAGAAGGTGAAAAAGCGATGGCGGCTTGGGGAGTCTGGTATGAAGGCGTGGAAGCAGCGGCCGTTGATCCCGGTGCACCGGTGGGACAATCCCATACCATTTCAAAGGATGGCCATGTCGAAAACAGCGGGGCCAACCCGATCTCAGGCTACACGATCATTAAAGCCGCAAATTATGAAGAGGCCTGCGGCCATGCAGCCAAAAAATCCAATGGTCTTGGATGGGTCTGGGTCCGTTGAAGTTGCTGAGATGATGGAAATGTAGGACGCTACGGCGGCATTCGACACTTTCGATTCGCCGCCGCGACATCCACGCACGATGCCTGAGAAAACTGGGCAGTGCCTTGACTGAACGTCTTTGTGAGGCGCTCCCCTCAGCCGACGCGGGCAATAGGCGAGACGCGGTTGAGCAAAAGGACTCCGCACCAGCGATGCCGGTCTGCGCACCAGCTACGTTTCAGTTATTTTGCGTCGGCGACCAGTTTGTCGGAGTAGCTTGGGATGTCCGCGCGAGTGATACCAACTTGGGCCAACTCACGATCGGACATGGCATGCAGCGCGCTCAACATACGGCCACGGATGAGTGCCGCAGAAAGGGAGGCAAAACCGTCTTTGACGAACTGGAAAAAGGAAGGGGCGAGCGGTTGAGTAGAAACAAATGATGCCATCGGTCGGGTCCTTTCTAGGACAAAATTGAACGCTTTTCTTGCTCATTCAATTATGCAGCACCCCCACCAATGACAAACATGCTGACCGAAACCCCGTTATGCGCTGAGCGCATGGAAGGTCTATTTAAATAAGGATTTCCGCTTTATAACCAAAATGCCTTGTGACAAAGGGGCCCGTGGGCCCCTTTGCACTGCCGCTTGTCGGCAGAATTCGCTTCGAGTTCTCGGCATTCCAGCGAAACGCCTGCCACCCGATAATTGCGTTTGGGCAAAGCCCAAGCCGCAATTTACATCATGCCGCCCATGCCGCCCATGTCGGGCATTGCAGGTGCTGCACCTTCTTTGGCTGGCTTGTCTGCAACCATCGCTTCGGTTGTGATCAACAGACCAGCGACGGAAGAGGCGTCTTGCAGTGCTGTGCGCACAACTTTCGCAGGGTCGATCACGCCGAACTTGAACATGTCGCCATATTCTTCTGTCTGCGCGTTGAACCCGAAGGCCGCGTCGCTGTTTTCACGGATCTTGCCCGCAACCACAGCCCCATCGACGCCGGAGTTCTCAGCGATCTGACGCAATGGTGCTTCGATCGCCCGACGTACGATATTGATGCCAACAGTCTGGTCGGAGTTTGCACCTTCCATACCGTCAAGTGCCTTTGCACCTTGAACCAGTGCAACACCACCGCCCACAACAACGCCTTCTTGCACAGCAGCGCGTGTTGCGTTCAGGGCGTCATCAACGCGGTCCTTGCGCTCCTTCACTTCGATCTCGGACATACCGCCAACGCGGATCACTGCGACACCGCCTGCGAGTTTCGCAACACGCTCTTGCAGCTTTTCGCGGTCGTAGTCGGATGTTGTCTCTTCTACCTGAGTGCGGATCTGAGCAACACGTGCTTCGATCTCTGCCTTGTCGCCAGCACCGTCAACAATTGTTGTTTCGTCTTTGGTGATGTTCACGCGCTTGGCGGAGCCCAGCATGTCGACAGTCACGGACTCAAGCTTCATGCCGAGGTCTTCGGAGATAACCTGACCACCTGTTAGGATCGCGATGTCCTGCAGCATGGCTTTACGACGGTCACCGAAGCCTGGTGCCTTCACAGCAGCGATCTTCAGACCACCGCGCAGCTTGTTGACAACCAGTGTTGCCAGCGCTTCGCCTTCAACATCTTCAGCGATGATGAGGAGCGGCTTTCCGGACTGGATCACGGACTCAAGCAGTGGAACCATTGGCTGCAGCGAAGACAGCTTCTTCTCGTGCAGCAGGATGAGGCAGTCCTCAAGCTCTGCTGTCATCTTGTCGGAGTTGGTGACAAAATATGGGGACAGGTAGCCGCGATCGAACTGCATGCCTTCTACAACGTCAGTCTCTGTCTCAAGACCCTTGTTCTCTTCAACAGTGATGACGCCTTCGTTGCCAACCTTCTGCATCGCATCTGCGATCTGGCGGCCAATTTCAGCTTCACCGTTGGCAGAAATTGTACCAACCTGCGCAACTTCGTCGCTGTCAGAAACAGGACGCGCAGCCGCTTTGATGGCTTCAACAACAGCAGCAGTTGCCATGTCGATGCCGCGCTTGAGGTCCATTGGGTTCATGCCAGCAGCAACAGACTTCATGCCTTCTATGACAATCGCCTGCGCCAGAACTGTTGCGGTTGTTGTACCGTCACCAGCTTCGTCGTTGGTGCGGGAAGCAACTTCCTTCACCATCTGTGCGCCCATGTTCTCGAACTTGTCTTCCAGTTCGATTTCCTTGGCAACAGAAACACCGTCTTTGGTGATGCGTGGTGCGCCGAAAGACTTGTCGAGCACAACATTGCGGCCTTTTGGGCCAAGGGTCACTTTGACAGCATTTGCCAGAGTGTTGACGCCTGTCATCATGCGCGCGCGCGCATCGGCATCAAATTTTACGTCTTTAGCAGCCATTGATTAGCTCCTTGAATTTCAAATTGTCGGGGGAAAGCAGGACTTAGGACAGGATGCCCAGAATGTCGCTTTCTTTCATGATCAGAAGGTCTTCGCCATCGATCTTAACCTCTGTGCCGGACCATTTGCCGAACAGAACCTTGTCGCCAGCTTTAACGTCCATCGCGATCAGCTCACCGCTGTCTTTGCGTGCGCCTGCACCGCAGGAAACGACTTCGCCCTCAGCGGGCTTTTCTTTTGCGCTGTCAGGAATGATCAGGCCGCCAGCTGTCTTCTCGTCGCCCTCAATACGGCGGACAAGAACGCGGTCATGAAGTGGTGTAAATGCCATTTCAGAACTTTCTCCAGTTCGAGTTTCTCTCGCGTTAGCACTCAACTGGGTCGAGTGATAACGGACGTGACATAGGCAAGTCGACAGAGCGAGTCAACGGATGCGACCGAGAAAAATTAATCTGTCGTTTATCCTCACGCCCCCAAATGCGACATCACAACGAATTGCACAATAGACTGCGATGCAGTTAATCCGAATTAAACAACAACGGACACCTTATGCGTTTCGCAATCACGCTTTTCTTCACCCTTCGGACCACGCAGCTTGCTGCACTCTGCACCGGCGGCAAACTAAACGTCCGCCCAGTCGGCAAGGCCCTTCTTGCCCTTCGCTGTCAGCCCGTAAATGCCCCGCTTCACCCGCTTAAACCAGCCATAGTGGTCCGCCGCCATGATACGTGTGGCATCCGGTACTTCCGCCCATTCTGCAACCGTTGATCCCTTCGATGGACCATGCACCGCCAAGAACCGCGCGCATTTCAACGCATCTTGGCGGTAACCGGTCACGATCCCGTGCCGCGTTGCGCCACCTTCGTTCGGATCACCATCAAGCCGCGCAAAGGCTTTCAACAGCCGCGCTTGCTTCTTCTTTGACTTGCGCGGGCGATAGGGTTCGGGATTGGCATGCACCTCCACATACCCATCCCTCAACCGCACGGTCATCACCCCCAACCCAACGCGCCGCGCGAGCTTCACATTGTCCTTCAACGCCCGGTCGCCCGCCTTCGACGCACCCTTGGGGACGGCGACATAGACCAGATCAGTGACGTTGAGCCGTTCAATCCCTTGATGGAAAAGCGACAACGAAAAACCCTTTTTCAACTCAACAATAACCGGCGCCTCATCCCCGCGCACCGCCATCACATCCGCAGCCCCCACCTCACCCTTCACCTCATACCCTTGGCGGGTAAGGTACGCCTTGATCGGCGGATATAGGTCAGCTTCGCGTGCCATATCGTACTTAAATCCCCCTCATATTTTCAATGTCAAACCGAAATTCAGACCCTTCAATCCTACTCGTCTTCGCAGAACACATCCTACTTAGACCGCGCCAAAGTATTACCACCCAACGGGGTGACACCGAAGTCCAGCGCCCCTATATGGGGCGCGACTTTTGAATTTGAGGATTCTTCCGCGATGACCACGCTCGTATTCGGCCATAAAGCCCCTGACACCGACAGCCTCGGCTCGGCCCTGATTTGGGGCTGGTATCTGAACCACACAGGAACCGATGCGAAAGCGGTGCTGTTGGGCACGCCCAACACAGAGGCCGCGTTCGTCGCAGAGCGGTGGGGCTTTGCACAGCCGGAGATTATCGCGGATGTGGCCGACGATCAGCCGTGCGTGATCGTTGACACCAACAACCCAGCGGAACTGCCTGCCAACATCAACGGCGCGAGCGTGCAAGCGATCATCGACCACCATAAACTGGTCGGCGGGTTGGAGACGAAAGGCCCGATCAGTATCACAGTCCGCCCCCTCGCCTGCACCGCAACCATTATGCACGACTTGATGGGCCACACAGCCGCCGAGATGCCAGATGCGGTCAAGGGCCTCACGCTGTCTTGCATCCTGTCCGACACGTTGGAATTCCGCTCCCCAACCACAACAGACACTGACAAAGCCCTTGCCGAAAAGCTGGCGGCCGACCTCGGTCTCGACCTCAGCGCCTATGCGGGTGAGATGTTCGAGGCGAAATCCGATGTCTCCGCCTTCTCCGATGCGGAGCTTTTGCGCATGGACAGCAAGGAATACGCCGTTGGCGACACGAAATTCCGTGTCTCCGTTCTGGAAACTACAGCGCCCAAAATCGTACTCGATCGCAAGGATAGCCTGATGGCGACGATGAGTGATGTTGCGTCAGAGGATGGCGTCGACCAAGTTCTGCTCTTCGTGGTCGACATCTTGAATGAAGAAGCGACGCTGCTGGTGCCAAACGATCTGGTGAAATCCGTGGCGGAGCAGAGCTTTGACGCAACCGTCAGTGGTGATACCGTGGTTCTGCCTGGCATCATGAGCCGCAAGAAACAGATCATCCCGAAACTCAAAGTCTGACCCAACGGAACGGCGGGTGGGGCGCATTGGCAGGGCCAATTGCGCCGGTTCCGCCGGACCCAGACTTGTCCAAAGCGCCGCCGCCCCATAGTCATGTGTACATACGCCCTGTGTACAGGCTGTGTACGCACGGTGTACGTGAAAAACATGGCAAAGAGGCCCGCACCCATGACCCAGATCATCGACCGTTTCATCGACATCTCAGCCAATTATGATGTCGCTTTTGTCGATCTCTGGGGCTGCATTCATGACGGGATTAAAGCCTTCCCAGTCGCAGTCAAAGCCATGCAGGACTTCCGCGCTAAAGGCGGTGTTGTAGTGCTTTTGACAAACTCCCCCCGCCCGCGCGACAGCGTGGCCGATCAGATTGCAGGCATGGGTGTGCCAAAGGATGCTTATGACACCATCGCCACCTCTGGTGACAGCGCACGGTCTGCGATGTATCAAGGGGCGGTGGGTGAAAAGATCTGGTTTATGGGGGAAAGCCCGCGGGATGATGACTTTTTTAAGCCTCTGAAAATACTCGACAATCCCGTAGACATTAAAAAGGTCCCGCTCAAAGACGCGGAAGGGATTATCTGCTGTGGCCCGTTCGATCCCATGGCTGATCCGGAGGTGAACCGCCCTGAGTTTCTACTCGCCAAACAGATGGGGCTAAAGCTCCTCTGCGCCAATCCTGACATCGTTGTCGACCGCGGGGTCACACGCGAATGGTGCGCGGGGGCTTTGGCGAAACTTTATACAGAGATGGGCGGCGAAAGCCTCTATTTCGGCAAACCGCATCCGCCGATCTACGACCTCGCACGCCGCCGTCTCGCCGCGTTAAGAAAAACCTCATCCGATCCGCGCATCATTTGCATCGGTGACGGAATCATCACCGACATTCTTGGCGCGCAGCAAGAGGACCTCGACAGTCTTTACATCACCGGCGGCTTGGCCGCGATTGAGACCAAAACCAAGCGTGACCCTGATCCAGAGGCGCTAAGTGCCTATTTGGAAAAGGAAATGATCAGCACGACCTATGCGATCGGGATGTTGAGATAAGTTCTTTCTGCAATTGCAAAGTAATTAAATTACGAATATAAGCCCAATAACGGTTCTTTGTTACCCTATGGAGCTTTCATGTTGGACAACGCACCCCGCGGCACAATTGTCATCGAAGACATCGAAATTGGCATGGTCCGATCCCTCCGCAAGGAAGTGACGGATCGCGATATTGAGCTCTTTGCGGAGGTGTCCACCGACCGCAATCCTGTGCACCTTGATGAATCCTACGCCCAAGACACGATCTTTGGCGGCCGCATCGCGCATGGCATGCTGACCGCGGGCCTGATCTCTGCCGTTATTGGTGAACAGCTTCCCGGCCACGGCACAGTCTACATGGGCCAATCGCTCAAATTCCTCGCCCCAGTGCGTCCTGGAGACGTGGTGTTGGCAGAGGTTGAGGTTATCGACATCGACTACCCCAAGCGCCGCGTGAAGATGGAAACGCGCTGCCTCGTGAACGGCAAAAAGGTGCTTTTGGGCGAAGCCACTGTGCTCGCGCCATCTGGCAAGTTCGACTAGTCTTGAACCTCGTTCGGCGGCGCGTTACGCAACCCCATGCGTATCATCCGTGACACTCAATTCATTGACCCTGCCGACCGCGGCGCTGCTGCGGCGATTGGCAATTTCGATGGTGTGCACCTTGGCCATCAGGCAGTCATCGATATTGCGCGCAAAGAGGCGGAAAAGAGCGGCGCACCCCTTGGCATCATGACGTTTGAGCCCCACCCGCGCAGCTTTTTCGGCCGCGTGGACGTGCCATTTCGTTTGATGAATGCGGAGTCGAAAGCCAGCCAGATGGAAAAGCTGGGTGTAGAAAAGCTTTATGAGGTGCCCTTCAACAAGGCCCTCGCCGCGCTGACCCCCGAAGAGTTCGCGCAAGAGATCATTCATAACCGCCTTGGCCTGAAGCATGTCGTCGTGGGTGAGGATTTCTGCTTTGGTAAAGGCCGCGCGGGGACCGTGACGGACCTGCAAGCCTTTGGTACACAAATGGGGTTTGGCTTGACCATTGCGCCAATGGTGGAGATTGGCGTGGGTGAGGTAAGTTCCACCTCCATTCGCGATGCACTGACCGACGGCCGCCCAAGGGACGCTGCGGCGATGCTGGGCCACTGGCACCGGATTGAGGGCGAAGTCATCCGCGGCGATCAACGTGGGCGCGATATGGGCTATCCGACGGCAAACATGGGCCTTGATGCACTGCATCCGCCTAAGTTCGGCGTCTATGCTGTGAAAGTTGACGTCTTGGATGGCGCCTATGCCGGCACCTATGACGGGGCGGCGTCCATTGGTACCCGTCCCATGTTTGGGGAAAACCTGCCGAATTGTGAGACGTTCCTCTTTGATTTTAAAGGCGACCTTTATGGCGCGTCGCTCTCAGTAGCGCTGGTCGAATTCCTGCGGCCAGAACTGAAATTCAACAGCCTCGACGCGCTCATCTCCCAAATGAACGCCGATTGCGACCAAGCGCGCTATATTCTGTCCAATGTCGCATAGCATCCCCCGCTCAGACCTTGCGCCGGAGTTTTGGGCAAAAACCCCGATGGAGGAATTGTCGAAGGCTGAATGGGAAGCGCTCTGCGATGGCTGCGGCAAGTGCTGCCTCAACAAGCTTGAGGATGATGACGGCACTGTCGAACTCACCCGCGTGGCTTGCCGACTGCTGAATGATGAGACCTGCCTGTGCAGCCAGTACCCAATCCGCCACCAGTTTGTGCCGGAATGTATTGTGCTGACACCAAGCTCAATCAAAAATCACATGTATTGGCTGCCCCAGACCTGCGCTTACAGGCTGATTTATGAGGGTAAGCCATTGGAGCCTTGGCATCCACTGATCTCCGGCGATCCAAACTCCGTCCATGAGGCGGGCATGTCGATGATCGGACGGACGGTGTCCGAGGCGGAGATTGATGAAGATGACTGGGAAGATCACATAATTGAGGAGCCCAACTGATGTTTTTCGCCTCTGACAACGCGGGCCCTGCACATCCGAAAGTTCTCGACGCGATGGTTGCGGCCAATGACGGCTACGCGATGGGCTATGGCGCCGATGCGATCATGGACCGTGTCCGCGACAAAATCCGGAAGGTCTTCGAAGCGCCGGAAGCAGCAGTGTATCTGGTGGCCACTGGAACAGCCGCCAACTCCATCCTACTGGCCACAATGGCGCAGCCGTGGCAGACGATCTTCTGTTCCCCCATGGCGCATATCCATGAGGATGAATGCAACGCACCAGAGTTCTATTCAGGCGCAAAGCTGACACTGGTCCCTGCGGTCAATGCCAAGATGACGCCTGACGCGTTGCGCCAAAGCATTGAGGGCGAAGAGACGCGCGGCGTTCATGGCCCGCAGCGTGGGCCGATCTCCATCACGCAGGTGACGGAGAAAGGCACCGTGCACACGCTAGACGAAATCAAGGCGCTCACCAGCGTTGCGAAAGACTACGGCCTTCAATCCCACCTAGACGGCGCGCGATTCACCAACGCGATGGTGTCACTGGGCTGCACAGCGGCGGAGATGACGTGGAAAGCCGGAATTGATGCCGTGAGTTTTGGCGGCACCAAGAACGGCCTTTTGGGGGTTGAGGCTTGCGTCATCTTTGATTCCAAGACCGCATGGGAATTCGAATTGCGCCGCAAGCGTGGCGGGCATCTGTTCTCCAAACATCGCTATTTGTCGGCGCAGATGGACGCCTATCTAACCGATGATCTTTGGACCCAGATGGCCGCGAATGCCAATGCACGCTGCGCGCAACTGGCGGATGGCTTGCGCCGGATGGACCACGTGACGCTTCAGTACGAACCAGACGCTAACATGATCTTTTTCCGGATGCCCCGCGCCCAACATGCGCGTGTCCTATCGGGCGGCGCGACCTATTATGTCATGGACGGCGACCATACTGCTGGTGATCCAGACGAACTGCTCACTGGGCGTTTGTTGACAGATTGGTCGATGAGTAAGACCGTGATCGACGACTTTTTGGCGCTCATGGTTGGCTAAGCTGCGGCCATCATGGCGGAGGCGACGGCGTCTGGATGCGTGACAGGCAGCATGTGTGCAGCCTTTTCGACCACATGGTCGGTTGCAGTTGGGAGGCATTCGCACAGCGCCTCATGTATCGCGCGGACGATGGGCGGGCTCTGACTGCCACGTATCAAGGTGACAGGGATATCGAGCTCCTCCAACGCGCCAGAGGCCAAGACGCCTGTAATATCGTCCTCAATCGACGGAGCAGCGACCGGGATCAGATGGATGAGCGATGTAAGCCCATTGCGCACCGCTTCGGGCAATTGCGACCACGGGGCGACGCCCCACATGTCGTTAAAGACTTGCGCGGCAAGCGCGCGATCCTGCGCGGCCCATGCTCTGGCAAAGGGCTCGAACGATGCCTGATGGCGGGCATAGGCCGGTGTCCCCTTTGCCGCAGCAAAGAAGACCGGTTCAATTAACGTAAGGCGGTTGACCTTTGACGGCTCTTCAAGCGCCGCGCGGAGCGCGACAGTGCCGCCGAAAGAATGCCCGATCAGATGGGTTGGCCCGTCGCAGAGCGCGAGCGCTTGGTTGGCGGCGACAAGCTGATACTCGGAACTATCATCCCATGCCTCACTGGACCCGTGACCGGGCAAATCAAAGAGTGTGGCCTGCGCCGCGCCACCCATAGCTTTGACCACTGGCAGCAGCGTCTCAAGACGCCCGAGCGAGCAGTGAATTCCAACAACAGCCTCGCTGCCGCTGCCCGTTCGCATCACACGCGCCTTTCGGCCTGCGAGTGTTTCTAATTTCATTAGATCTTGCCTGCCAGATGTGCCTCAAGGTCGTCCAAACGGTCCTGCCCCCAGAACCGCTCATCCGCATCCGTGACATAGAACGGTGCGCCAAACGCGCCACGGTTCACCGCATCTTCAAGGTTGGCCGCAAACGTATCAGCGCTGGCCATCATGCCCTTATCGGCAAGGTCTGGATCAAAGCCGGCATCGGTCAGGCAGGCGCGGATTGTGTCGTCTTGGCAGATGTCCTTTTCCTCAGCCCAGCAGCAGGCTGTGAGGCGATTGACGAGCTTGCCGACGTCGCCGCCGCCGTCGGCTTGAGCCGCGATGATCGCGTAAGACGCAGGGGCCGCGTTCGTGGGCCAGAACATCGGTTTTATGTTGATCGGCATCCCAGCAAGCGCCGCGCGACGGCGCAGTTCTTGGAGACGGTATTCCTGCCGGTTTGGGTGACGATCCTTCGGTGGCAGGCCGCCTGTCCGACCAAACAAGCCCATGATGTCAAGCGGTTTGTAGGTGATCGTTACGCCGTAATTTTTGGCCATATCTTCCAGCCGTGTCCCCGTCAGATAGGTGAACGGGCTCATCGGAGAAAAGAAGTAATCCACATGTGCCATTTTTTGTCTCCCCGACGCAGTGATTTTGTTGGTTGGACGGTAGCGGTGTGCTAGGCGAAGTCAACGCCACGAATCTGTTACATTTCCTTCTGCCAGAGGACCGAAGAATGCCGCAACTGCTCGAACCCAAGCTTATCTCTGGGAACGCAAACCGACCATTGGCTGAAGCGATTATTGGGCGCATGTCGATGCACCGCGGGATGGAAGTGGGTTTGGTCGACGCGCGGGTTGAGCGGTTCAACGACGGTGAGATTTTTGTCGAGGTGTTCGAGAACGTCAGGGGCGAGGATATGTTCATCGTCCAGCCAACATCGAACCCAGCAAACGACAACCTGATGGAGCTTTTGATCATCGCGGATGCGCTGCGCCGCTCCTCCGCCGCGCGGATCACGGCGGTGATCCCCTACTTCGGCTATGCCCGCCAAGATCGCCGCTCCAAGGCCCGCACACCGATCACGGCGAAGCTGGTCAGCAATATGATCGTTGAAGCTGGTATTGAGCGCGTTTTGACCCTGGATTTACACGCAACGCAGATTCAAGGTTTTTTCGATATTCCGGTGGACAACCTTTATGCCTCGCCCGTCTTTGCTTTGGATGTGATGCACAACTTCAAAGGTCAGATGGACGACGTGATGGTCGTATCCCCCGACGTCGGCGGCGTGGCCCGCGCACGTGATCTGGCGCAACGGATCAACGCGCCGCTGTCCATCGTCGATAAGCGCCGTGGCAAGCCTGGTGAAGTGGCAGAAATGACAGTGATTGGTGACGTTAAAGACCGCACCTGTCTGATCGTCGATGATATCGTGGACACAGCTGGCACACTCTGCAAGGCCGCTGAGGTGTTGATGGAGAATGGAGCGAAAGAAGTACATTCCTACATCACCCACGGTGTCCTGTCCGGCCCTGCCGTTGACCGCATCAGCAAGTCAGTGATGAAGAACCTCGTCATCTCCGACACGATCCAGCCAACCGAAGCGGTTGCAGCCTGCAAGAACATCCGCATCGTCAGCACCGCCCCCATGTTCGCCCAAGCGATTATGAACACATGGAACGGCACATCGGTCTCATCGCTCTTCAATCACAAAGCGCTGAAGCCGATTTACGAGGGCATGTATAGCGGCTGAGCAGCGAATGGGCGCTTGCCAGATGAACTGCAATCTTGCCTTCTAGGTCCAAGGAAGCTTTCAGCCGGAACATTAGCGCAATGGCACCTCGCACCCTAAAGCCAGGCCAAATCTGTCAAGTTTGGATCCATGACACGGAGACCCGCGAAGATAGGCTGGTGTTTGAAACCTGCGATCGTTTGTTTGAGGCACCGAACTGGACGCTCCAGAATGATGCGCTGATCCTGAATGGCGATGGTTTGTTGTGGCGGTGTGACCCTGCAACGGGCCAACTGTCATCCATTCCGCTTGAAGGATTACCGCCGGTAAACAACGATCATGTCCTCGATCCAAATGGTCGGCATATCTTCGCATCAACCAATGATGATGGGCAGATCTATCGCGTGCCACTGGCTGGGGGACACGTGGTGCAAATCACCGGCAAGGAAGGACCGAAAGATCTTTTGAACTTCCTGCATGGTGTTTCACCTAATGGCAAAGACTTGGCCTATGTCGGAGTGCTCACCGATGATAAGGAGCGGTTCGCCTCTGCGGAGATTTGCGTGATTGGATCGGATGGGCAGAACTTCAGGCAATTAACCGATGACGGCGTTCCAACAGACGGACCGGAGTACAGCCCAGACGGTGCATGGATTTACTTCAATACCGAGGCCTTTTCGGGTCATGCCCAAATCGCCCGCATGC
Organism: Cognatiyoonia sp.; assembly: GCF_965661665.1. Classification (NCBI taxonomy): domain Bacteria; kingdom Pseudomonadati; phylum Pseudomonadota; class Alphaproteobacteria; order Rhodobacterales; family Paracoccaceae; genus Cognatiyoonia; species Cognatiyoonia sp. Next base: position 102,479 of record NZ_CBFIEO010000003.1, read on the forward strand.
GACCCGATGGTTCGGATGCCCAGCGTCTGACCTATTCCAAAACGGTCGACTGGTTCCCGCATATGTCCCCGGATGGACAACAAGCAGTCTACCTTGCCTATCCCGAAGGCACCGAGGGCCACCCCGCCAACAAACCGGTCAAATTGATGTTGGTGGAAGACAGGAACTGGACAGAGCCCAGAATCGCCGTAAGCCTTTTCGGCGGTCAAGGCACGATTAATGTGAACAGCTGGTCTCCGGACAGCCGAAGATTTGCATATGTCAGCTATCCAATGACGTAAAAGGGCAATCGCTCAAAGCTTGGTCAAATATCCCAAGCGTCGTCGGAACTGAAGGAACCGGTGGTTTGCCATGCGACGCGGAGGCGGGCGATTTTGGTGTCACCCCATGTGTTGAACCAGATTTTGAAACCATTCCGCGTGACCTCCTCCGTACGAAGGTCCACATGCATGTAAGCGTCATTCAACATATCGCACATCGCCAGACGAACCGTCGTGGAGGGCGGCTCATCAAATGGTTCCGAGAATGTGATCTCTTTAACGACGGACCGCTCACCGGTTTTGGCCCACATTGGACCGTTGTCTTTGTAGTCGTTGAACAGGACAACCTCGCCCTGATCTATGCCCACCAGATGTCCATGTATTTTCTGGACTCTACCATAATTCACCATTCAACTGGTCCCCCGATAATCGCGGTTTCGGGCAAAAAAAGCGCATGAAAAGAAAAAGGCCCTCAAGAAAGTTGAGGGCCTGTCTCTATTTCACAACTTTAGGATGCATTATCGCTGGGCGTTCAGCCCAATCTCACCACCAAGGTTGACCATATCGGACAAAAGCTTCGCCGCATCATCGACAGGACCCGGCTCATTCTCAAAGCCTTCCTGCGCTGTGGCGTAGGCTGATTTTGCATCCGCAATCATCTGATCCAGAACCTCTTGCGTCATCTCGCCCTTTGGCAGGGCGCTTTCGGCGAGAACGGACACGCTTGCGCCATTGATTTCTGCAAAGCCACCAGAGACAACATAGTCATCGCTGCCGCCGCTGTGCACGACGGTCAGGACACCAGGCCGCAAGGTTGTGATGACGGCTGTATGGCCATCCATCACGGTCAGGTCGCCATCAGCACCTGGGATGTGTACCTCTGACGCCTCAACCGACGCCAAACGGCGCTCAGGCGAGACAAGATCAAATTGCATTGCCATCTATGGCTCCTTACGCGGCGTCTGCCGCCATTTTCTCTGCCTTAGCTTTCACTTCGTCGATGCCGCCAACCATGTAGAAGGCACCTTCTGGCAGGTGGTCATACTCACCGTTCACAACAGCCTTGAAGGACGCGATTGTGTCTTCCAGAGCAACCTGAACACCTGGGGAGCCTGTGAAGACTTCCGCCACGTCGAATGGCTGGCTGAGGAAACGCTGGATCTTACGCGCACGGGCAACAGTCAGTTTGTCTTCTTCACTGAGTTCGTCCATGCCGAGGATCGCGATGATATCCTGCAGCGACTTATAGCGCTGCAGCGTGTTCTGGACGTCCATCGCAACGGCGTAATGCTCTTCCCCGATAACCGCTGGGTCCATCAGACGGGATGTGGAGTCCAATGGGTCCACCGCAGGGTAGATGCCAAGCTCCGAAATCGCACGGTTGAGAACAGTTGTCGCGTCCAAGTGCGCGAAGGATGTCGCTGGCGCAGGGTCAGTCAAGTCGTCCGCAGGCACGTAGATCGCCTGAACAGATGTGATGGAACCGTTCTTTGTGGATGTAATGCGTTCCTGCATCGCACCCATGTCTGTCGCCAGTGTTGGCTGGTAGCCCACCGCGGATGGGATACGACCTAAAAGCGCGGAAACCTCAGAACCCGCCTGTGTAAAGCGGAAGATGTTGTCGACGAAGAACAGAACGTCCGTGCCGGACTGGTCGCGGAACTGTTCAGCCATTGTCAGACCGGACAAAGCCACACGCATACGTGCGCCTGGAGGCTCGTTCATCTGACCGTAAACCAAGGCCACTTTGGACTTTGTCAGGTCTTCCGCGTCGATAACGCCGGATTCGATGAATTCGTAGTAAAGGTCGTTACCTTCACGAGTCCGCTCCCCCACACCCGCGAAAACGGAGTAGCCAGAGTGCACTTTCGCGATGTTGTTGATCAGTTCCTGAATAAGAACCGTCTTACCAACACCCGCACCACCGAAGAGGCCGATCTTACCACCCTTCGCGTATGGTGCGAGGAGGTCGATAACCTTGATACCGGTGACGAGGATTTCAGACGCAGTGGACTGCTGCTCGAAGGCAGGCGCGTCACCGTGGATGGAGCGCGTTTCAGTCGCTTTAACAGCGCCTTTTTCGTCCACAGGCTCACCAACCACGTTCATGATGCGACCCAATGTTGCGTCGCCCACTGGCACGCTGATTGGGCCCTTGGTGTCTGTCACAGCCTGACCGCGAACGAGACCTTCTGTTGCATCCATCGCGATGGCGCGGACAGAATTTTCACCAAGGTGCTGCGCCACTTCGAGGGTTAGCATCTTGCCGTTGTTGTCTGTTGTCAGCGCGTTGAGGATTTCTGGCAGATCGCCATCGAACTGCACGTCAACGACGGCGCCGATGATCTGGGTGATCTTGCCGGTTGCTTTTGCTTTGGCCATTGTTGGTCTCTCCGGTCTAGAGCGCTTCCGCGCCCGAAATAATTTCAATCAGCTCGTTAGTGATCACGGCCTGACGTGAGCGGTTAAACTCGATGGTCAGCTTGTCGATCATCTCACCAGCGTTGCGGGTCGCATTGTCCATCGCAGACATCCGTGCACCCTGCTCAGATGCGCCGTTTTCCAAAAGCGCAGAGAAGATCGCCGTGGCAACACCACGCGGCAGCAAGTCGGCGAGGATCGCCTCTTCGCTGGGTTCATAGTCGTAAAGCGTTGTGTCCGCGTCGCCGTCCACTTCCGGAGCGACAAACGGGATCACTTGCTGGGCTGTCGGGGTCTGGCTGACGACGTTGACGAACTTGGAGTAGAAGATCGTCGCGACATCAAACTCGCCTGCGTCGAAGCGGCTCAGGACGTCTTTTGCGATGTTCTGAGCGTCGATGTAGCCAACCTTCTTCACCTCGGTCAGGTCCACGTGGCCGATGAAGGTATCGCCAAGGTCACGCTTGATCGCGTCGCGGCCTTTTTTGCCGACAGTCAGAATTTGGACTGTTTTGCCAGCAGCTTGCAGCTCTTGCGCGTGTGTCCGGGCGAGTTTTGCAATGTTGCCGTTAAAGCCACCGCAAAGGCCACGCTCCGCCGTCATGACGACCAGCAGATGTACGTCATCCTTGCCAGTGCCGCTCAGCAGCTTGGGCGCGGAGTCTGAACCACCAACCGATGCCGCCAGCCCTGCCATCACGGCGTTGAACCGTTCTGTGTAGGGACGTGACGCCTCGGCTGCGTCTTGGGCACGACGGAGTTTTGCCGCCGCGACCATCTGCATCGCCTTTGTGATCTTCCGCGTGGATTTCACGCTTTCGATCCTGTTTTTTAGGTCCTTAAGACTGGGCATAAGGGTCTCCTATGTCCGAAACTTAAGCGAAGTCTTTTGCGAAGGCTTCAATGGCTGCTTTGATCTTGTCAGATGCTTCGCCTTTGATCTTTGGATCTTCTTTGGTGATCCAATCCAGCAGTCCAGCTTCGTTTGTCCGCAGATGCTTCAGAAGACCCGCCTCAAACCGGCCCACGTCCTTCACTGCAATCTTGTCGAGGTAGCCGTTTGTGCCCGCAAAGATCACGCAGACGATTTCTGCGTTGGTCAGTGGGGAGTATTGCGGCTGCTTCATCAGTTCTGTCAGGCGCGCACCACGGTTCAACAACTGCTGTGTGGAGGCATCAAGGTCAGAGCCGAACTGCGCAAAGGCCGCCATTTCGCGGTACTGAGCGAGTTCCAGCTTCACTGGACCAGCCACAGATTTCATCGCGTTCGTCTGAGCGGAAGAACCCACACGAGAAACAGACAGACCTGTGTTCACCGCAGGACGGATACCTTGGTAGAAGAGTTCTGTTTCCAAGAAGATCTGACCATCGGTGATGGAGATCACGTTGGTCGGAATAAACGCAGACACGTCCCCACCTTGGGTTTCGATGATCGGTAGAGCGGTCAAGGAACCAGCGCCGTTGTCCTCGTTCAGCTTCGCGGAACGCTCCAGCAGGCGGGAGTGAAGGTAGAAAACGTCACCTGGGTACGCTTCACGTCCTGGTGGACGACGCAGAAGCAGGGACATCTGACGATAGGACACAGCCTGCTTGGACAAGTCATCATAAATGATCAGGGCGTGCTTACCGCTGTCGCGGAAGTACTCTGCCATCGCAGTCGCAGCATAAGGTGCAAGGTACTGCATCGGTGCAGGCTCGGACGCTGTCGCAGCCACAACGATGGAGTATTCGAATGCGCCGGATTCTTCGAGGCGCTTCACTAGCTGTGCCACTGTGGAGCGTTTCTGACCAACAGCGACATAAACACAGTAAAGCTTCTGGCTGTCGTCTGTTGCTGCGTCGTTGTAGGACTTCTGGTTCAGGATCGTGTCGAGCGCGACAGCTGTTTTACCAGTCTGGCGGTCGCCAATGATCAATTCCCGCTGACCACGGCCAATTGGGATCATCGCGTCAACGGACTTCAGACCAGTTGCCATTGGCTCGTGCACGGATTTACGTGGGATGATGCCAGGGGCTTTTACGTCAGCGACTAAACGCTTCTTCGATTTGATCGGGCCTTTGCCGTCCAGCGGGTTGCCCAGCGCGTCCACAACGCGGCCAAGAAGCTCAGGACCAGCAGGCACGTCCACAATGGACTTGGTGCGCTTGACCGTGTCGCCTTCTTTAATGTCGCGGTCAGAACCGAAGATAACGACACCGACGTTGTCCGCTTCGAGGTTCAGGGCCATCCCGCGAATACCACCGGGGAATTCGACCATTTCACCAGCCTGAACATTGTCGAGACCGTATACACGCGCGATACCGTCACCAACTGACAGCACGCGGCCTACTTCAGCAACTTCGGCTTCCTGACCGAAGTTCTTGATCTGGTCCTTCAGGATCGCAGAGATTTCAGACGCTTGGATCGCCATTTATCCGACCTCTTTCATTGTGTTCTGGAGTGCATCGAGCTTCGACTTGATCGAGGTGTCGATCATTTTCGAGCCCACTTTAATAATAAGACCGCCAATGATGCTTTCATCGACGGTCGCGTTGATTGTAACGTTCTTGCCCACTTGTGCTTTCAAAGTCTTGGCCAGTTTGTCTGACTGCGCTTTGGTGAGTGCTTTTGCGGACACCACGTCAGCAGTGACTTCACCACGCTCTTCAGCCAGCTGCGCACGAAGCGCTTGCACAAGCTGCGGCAGGACAAACAGGCGGCGCTTATAAGACAGCAGCGCGAGTGTGTTTGTCATGGTGGGCGACAATTTCATTTTCTTAGCAATAGCGGCGATTGCACCGGCTTGCTCGTCCCGGCTGTAAAGCGGGGAGGTTAGCAAAGTGCGAAGGTCTTCGCTCTCTGCCAGGGCGCCTTCGAGCGCGCCAATATCTGTTTCAAGTGCCTTGAGCTTTTTGCCTTCGTTGGCAAGCTCGAAAACGGCTGTGGCATACCGCTCTGCGATGCCGGAGGAAATCGAAGTTGGTTCGGACACGTCCACCCTTTCGATGCGTTAGGCCCATCCCGTATCCCAAGGGAGTGGGCGTCGAAAACGCCCTCGCAAACCGCGCGGGCATCAAAATCGACTGCGATGTAGCAGACGACATTGCAGCGGGCAAGCGCCCACCGAAATTAATCAGGGGCCTCTTTTCCAATGTTTACAAAGGTTTTCGGGGCATTTGTGAAATCGCTGCAAATTTCAGCTGCGACACCGACGCGCACATTGCCCGAATCTGGGGAATTTCAGTCAAAAACTTCGGAAGTTGAGCCCTGCGCGCCCGCAGTTCCAGGAATTGGGGCGGTCATACCCTCTAAAGCCTTCAACGGTCGCTTGACCTTTTCCCGCAATCCTGGCCCGACGGGGGCGATAGTCTGCTTGGAAACCTCGGCGATAATGACGCCCCCCGCTTTGATGAGCGGGATATTATGGCCGGTCTGTTCGATAAGGTTGGTGAACTTGCGCCAGACCTTTTTGTGCGACGGCGGTTGGTAAAGCGTTGAGAAGCTGGTCTCAGTTATGAATTGATGCCGCCGGAATTGAACATCAAGCTGCGACATGGAATAGGGACGACCATAGCCGAAAGGGGTCTTATCCGATCTCGACCACAACCCAGCACGGTTCGGTACGATGAACACTGCACGCCCCCCAGGCCCCAATACCCGCCAACATTCATCGATGAGCGCGGACGGATTTTCCGACGTCTCAAGCCCGTGCATGACGACAAGCTTGTCAACCTGCCCAGTGGGAATTGGCCATTGTGTGTCTTCACACAACAGGCTGACGTTCAGACCTTGATGCGGCCAGCGCATCACTCCCTGCGGCCCCGGCATCAGCCCGATCACCCGTCGCGCGTCTTTGAGATAGGGCCGAAGTAGCGGTACCGCAAAGCCGAAGCCTGCGACTGTCTGGCCCTTCGCCTCAGGCCAAAGCACTTTCAACTCATCGCGGATCACCGTCTGCGCCCGACGGCCCAGCGCGCTGCGGTAGTAGAAGTTTTTGAGATCCTGAACATCAAGATGCATTGCGGCGGCGGACCCTTTAAGCAAAACTTGGCGTGACCATACCAATTGAAAGCGCGTTTGCCATGCCTCTTGAACTTGTGACCGTTCCCTGCCTGTCGGACAACTATGCCTATCTGCTACACAACGCGGAAACTGGTGGGACGGCCTTGGTAGATGCGCCAGAGGCAGAACCTATTGAGGCGGCTTTGGAAAACCGTGGCTGGACCCTGACCGACATTCTGATCACGCATCATCATTATGACCATACGGATGCCGTAAACTCGCTACGAGGCAAGTCGCGAGTTATTGGCGCGAAGGCTGACACTCATCGCCTGCCGAACTTGGACGTTGCGGTCGCGGAAGGGGACGTTTTGCAGGTACTGGGGGAAGATGTGCACATCTTCGATGTGTCCGGCCACACCATCGGTCACATCGCATTCTATTTCTCCGAAAGCGGCATCGCTTTCACGGCAGACAGCCTGATGGCACTGGGATGCGGACGATTGTTCGAAGGGACCGCCCCTCAGATGTGGCAAAGCCTTCTTAAACTGCGCGCCCTGCCCGCCGATACGGTCATCGCGTCAGGTCATGAATACACCGCCAGCAATGCGAAGTTTGCGGCGTCTTTGAGTGAAGACAATCCCGCGCTGTCACAGCGCATCACCGAGATCACCAAAGCCCGTACGGCGGGTGAGGCAACGGTGCCATCGCTCCTTTCGCTTGAATGTGCGACGAATCCGTTCCTACGCGCAGACGATCCGGCATTGAAATCTGCGGTCGGGCTTCCACATGCGACAGACGCCGAGGTTTTTGCGGAAATCCGGCGCAGGAAAGACAATTTCTGATCGTATATTCATGAAAGGTTGCGACATTTCGTGCGATTTAGCGGATATCACGGCTTTTCGTGCTATTTGTCGTAAAAGAAGTGAAAAAAGGTCTTGAAGGTTTGGGAATAAAACCAAACTTTAATACAAAAAAGGGCATGGTCTAATCGGGTATCCTCCCAACCAGGCCCCCTGAAAGTGAAGGAGCGCACGCGTGCCATCATTCTCAACAACACTTGAGCAGTCTATTCACGGTGCTTTGGCGCTTGCCAATGCGCGCAAGCATGAGCTTGCCACATTGGAGCATTTGCTGCTCGCGCTGATCGATGAACCGGACGCGGCACGCGTGATGCAGGCGTGTTCCGTCGATCTGGACACGCTGCGCAAAGATTTGGAAGAGTTTATCGAGGATGACCTGTCGACGCTGGAAACAGATGTTGAAGGGTCAGAAGCTGTGCCAACGGCGGCATTCCAGCGTGTGATCCAGCGGGCGGCAATCCATGTGCAATCATCTGGTCGGACCGAAGTGACGGGTGCAAACGTTCTTGTTGCGATCTTTGCGGAACGTGAATCCAACGCGGCCTACTTTCTGCAAGAACAGGACATGACCCGCTACGACGCGGTGAACTTCATCGCGCATGGCGTGGCGAAAGACCCAGCTTATGGGGAATCCCGCCCTGTCCAAGGTTCGACAGACGAAAACACCGAAACCATCCAAGACGACAGCGTTGAGGAAAAGGAAAGCGCACTTGCGAAGTATTGCGTCGATCTGAACGCAAAGGCGAGTGAGGGCGATGTTGATCCACTGATCGGACGCGCCCATGAGGTTGAGCGCTGCATTCAAGTACTCTGCCGCCGTCGTAAGAACAATCCGCTGTTGGTAGGTGATCCGGGCGTGGGCAAGACAGCCATTGCAGAAGGCCTGGCTTTTAAGATCGTCAACGGTGAAACACCTGAGGTGTTGGCCGGCACCACAATCTATTCGCTAGATATGGGCGCATTGCTGGCCGGCACGCGTTACCGCGGTGATTTTGAGGAACGCCTGAAGGCGGTGATGACGGAGATGGAAGATCACGACGATGCCGTGCTCTTCATCGATGAGATTCACACGGTGATCGGCGCTGGTGCCACATCAGGCGGGGCAATGGATGCCTCCAACCTGCTGAAACCTGCGCTTCAGGGTGGCAAGCTTCGCTGCATGGGATCAACCACATATAAGGAATTCCGTCAGCACTTCGAAAAAGACCGCGCGTTGAGTCGTCGATTCCAGAAGATCGACGTCAATGAGCCGTCTGTAGAAGACGCGGTGAAAATCCTGCGTGGGTTGAAGCCTTATTTTGAGGAGCATCACTCCATCAAATATACCGCGGACGCGATCAAAACGGCGGTGGATCTTTCCGCGCGCTACATAAATGACCGCAAATTGCCCGACAAAGCCATCGACGTGATTGATGAAGCTGGTGCAGCACAGCATCTAGTCGCTGAGTCCAAGCGTCGGAAGACCATCGGCACGAAAGAGATTGAGGCCGTTGTCGCCAAGATCGCCCGTATCCCACCGAAGAACGTCAGCAAAGACGATGCCGAGGTGCTGAAAGACCTTGAAGGGTCGTTGAAGCGCGTTGTCTTCGGTCAAGACGCGGCGATCGAGGCCCTATCTTCCGCGATTAAGCTCGCGCGCGCGGGTTTGCGGGAGCCTGAAAAGCCCATCGGCAACTACCTTTTCGCTGGCCCAACCGGTGTGGGTAAAACCGAAGTGGCCAAGCAATTGGCAGACACACTGGGTGTCGAGCTGATGCGCTTTGACATGTCGGAGTACATGGAAAAGCACGCGGTGTCGCGTTTGATCGGTGCGCCTCCCGGCTATGTCGGGTTTGACCAAGGCGGCATGTTGACCGATGGCGTGGATCAGAACCCGCATTGTGTTCTGCTTCTCGATGAGATCGAGAAGGCACACCCAGACGTCTACAATATCCTGTTGCAGGTAATGGACCACGGCAAACTGACCGACCACAATGGCCGAACGACAGATTTCCGCAATGTAATCTTGATCATGACATCGAACGCAGGTGCTGCTGAGCTGAACAAGAACGCTTTGGGCTTTGGCCGCGAAAGCCGCGAGGGTGAAGACACCGCTGCGATTGAGCGCACCTTTACACCGGAATTCCGCAACCGTCTGGACGCGGTGATTTCCTTCGGGGCGCTGCCGAAAGAGGTGATCTTGCAAGTGGTTGAGAAGTTCGTGCTTCAGCTTGAGGCGCAGCTGATTGACCGCAATGTGCACATCGAACTCACCCCGAAAGCCGCCGAATGGCTGGCCGATAAAGGATATGATGACAAAATGGGTGCGCGTCCACTTGGCCGCGTCATTCAGGAAAACATCAAGAAGCCGCTGGCGGAAGAGTTGCTCTTTGGCAAGCTCGTCAAAGGCGGGTTGGTCAAGGTCGGCGTCAAAGGCGGTGAGCTTGATCTGCAGATCGAGGAGCCCGAACAGGGCAAGATCGAAGGCACGGGGAAAAAACCCCCGCTTCTTCCAGCAGACTAACGAATTAGGGCCGCAGCAGCGGCCCTTTTCATTTAATCGGTCCGATATTCCTCATCGATCTTTTCCAGATCATCTGCAATCTCCAACCACGGGTATTTCCGGTGATAGAACGCATGTAACTCAGGCCCCAAGTCTGCGGCCTGATCGAGCAGACCAAGTGAGATATAGATCATGCCTGGCAGATAGTCATAGATGCCGGACAGAGGCGACCCACAGTTGCCACAAAAGCTGCGCGTCACGCCTATGTTAACGGTAACCGTCTTTTCATGACCGCCTGAAATCTCAACATCCTCTACCGCAAATTCAACGAAGGCTGTGACAGGCGCGCCAGCAGAGCGGCGGCAATCGTCGCAGTGGCAATAGAGCGTTGTCCGTGGGGACTTCGCCGCGATCGTTGTCTTGCCGCAGTAGCAGTGCCCTGTGACCTTCATGCGGCTACCTTTCTGTCAGCTTCAGTTCGATCCTGCGGTTCTGCGCGCGCGCTTCATCCGTGTCGGCGGTGTTGATCGGTTGGAATTCCCCAAAGCCATTGGCGGCGAGCTTTGTCGGCGGGATGCCCAGATCGGAGGTCATGAACCGCACCACGGACAACGCCCGCGCCTGAGACAGCTCCCAATTGTCGCGGTAGCGTCCGCTGCCGGAAAGCGGCGTGTCGTCGGTATGGCCATCTACGCGGATCACCCAATCAATTCCTTCAGGGATTTCATCAGCAACGTCGCGCAGGATGTTGGCCACCTTCGCAATCTCGGATCGGCCAAGCGGTGAGAGTTCGGCACTCGCGGACTGGAACAAAACCTCCGACGAGAACACGAAGCGGTCACCGACGATCTGGACGCCTTCCTGCCCTTCAAGGATAGTGCGCAGTTCACCAAAGAAATCAGACCGAAAGCGCTCCAAATCCTGTGCTTCTGCGGTCAACCGCTTTGCTTCCTCTTCGAACCTGATCCGCTCCGCTTCTTCTAATGCCGCGCGGCGGCGTTCTTCTGCGGCGACGCGGGCAAGGGCGGTGTTCAACTGTTCGCCCAACCGCTCAATCTGGACTTTCGCGTCTGAGTCCGCGTCCGCTGCTACGTTGAGCAGTTCTTGCAAAGTGCCGACCTGACTGCGCAACTCTGCGACCTGTGCGTTCAGTAGCGCTACTTCGCGGCGGCTTTCGGCGGACAATGCCTCCTCCGCGCTCAAGGCTTCGTTCGCTCGCGCGAGCAAGGCCGCTTGGCGATCGATATCGGCTTGAGTGGTATCCTGTTCGGCCAACAAGGCCGCAAGGCGCGATTTCAACTCATTGTTTTCCTGCGCGGCGGCGTCACCGCTGGTGGAGAGTGTCGCGATCCGCTCCTCCAAAGCCTCCCGCGCCAAGAGCGCCTCAGCCAGACGGTCTTGAAGGCTCGCTTGCTCTGTCTCTGCTGCCGCCGCTGCATCCGCTGCGGCTTGTTGGGCCAGCATGGCCTCGACCAATTTCGCCTGTAACTCCTGCTCCCGTGCGGCGGCTTCTTCTGCACTTATTTCCTGCGCCAAAAGGGCTGTCGCCAATTGCGCCGACAAATTTTCGTTCGCGAAGTTGCTGGTACTGGTCAGTTCGGTCGCCTCGTCCAACTCTGTTTGAAGCGCCGCGATCTCAGCCAGACGATCCTCCAACCGCTGCTCCAACTCCGCCATCGCATTGGCCGACCCTTCTTGAGCGGCCATCGCGACCAAAAGCTGCGCGGTGAGGGATTGTTCTTGTTCAGCAGCATCTGCAACGGCCGCTTCCGCCGCTTGTTGCGCCAGAAGTGCGGCGGCAAGGTTTTCGGTCAACTGGTCCCGCACATCCTCCGTCGCAGCGAGCAAGGTGAGCGTTTCTTCAGCCTCCTTACGCTTTTCTTCAAGCGCGAGTGTCATCGCAGTCAGTTCCGTATCCGCATTGGCCAAGCGTTCGCGCAACGCCTCTGCCGCTGCGGCTTGCGCCAGTTCCGCCGCTTCCAATGCGCTGATTTGCTCTGCATTGGCGAGGCGCTCTTGTTCCAGCTCAGAAATTCGCGTGGCGTCCGCATCGCCTTGAGCTTGCAAGTCTGCAATCATTGCTTCCAAAGCATCCGCTTGAGCGGCGGCGAGGCGCGCGGCTTCCGCGCCGGCGTCAATCTCATTGCGCGCTTGCGCTAGGGCAAGGTTGAGCGCTTCTTGGTCGGACAACAGGCGCGTTTGTTCTGCTTCAAGGGAGGCGATCGTGTCTTCTTGCACCGTTCGTTCTGCCAAAAGACCCGCGACCTGAGCCTCAAACCCAGTGATCTGGTTTTCGGCTGCGGTCAACGCAGTTTGTGCGGTGTCCAAATCCGTGGTGAGCTGCGCAATGAGAGCTTGTTGCGCGACTTCGCGGGCTTGCGCGTCGGAGAGCGAATTGATGAGCGTCGCGCTGCGGTCTTGTTCCAGCCCAAGCGCGTTGGAGAGGGAGGCGATTTCTTCCGCCAGTTCCTCCAACTGGCTTTCCTGCCCTGTGATCGTTTCGCGCAGCACAAACTGGATCACCATGAAGATCGTAAGGACAAACATCAGGACCAGCAAAAGCCCTGTCATCGCATCGACGAACCCCGGCCAGATCGCGTTGTTGAACCTTTGCGAAGACCGCCGGGCGAGTGCCATAGCCTAGCTCCGCGCCTTGATCGCTTTGGTGATGACCGCAAGATCGCCGCGCAGGTCTGCGGTGGTCTGCTGACGGCCAGCCGCGAGTTCCTCTAGGATGCGAAGCAGTTGCACGTCGATGGAGCGGAGGCGCATCCGGCTTTCCGCATCGATCCCGTCCATGCCACCCTCTTTCAGGCTGGCGACGAGCGCTTCCTGCCCTTCAGCCACGCGAGCCAGCAGATCAGCGTTTGGCCCGTCACCCGATGGCGTCTGGTTCTTAACCATCGCTTCCACCGCGTCGGTCAGCGCACCGATGCGGGTGTCAATCTCCGCGCTGCGGGCATCGGATTGAGCCATCGCGGATTGCATCGCTTCCATCTGTCCCGCCAAATGATCGACAAAGCCAGCGAGCATGCTGTCACTTTCCCCCGCGCCACCATCCTCAGCTGCGAAACCAAGGCGGGTGATCGAGGACAGCCATTCTTCGAGCTCTTGATAAAACCGGTTCTGACCATGGCCGGTGAAGAGTTCGAGCAGACCCACCACGAGCGACCCAGCAAGACCCAAAAGGGATGAGGAGAACGCCGTGCCCATCCCACCAAGCTGGTTTTCCAACCCAACTTGGAGCCGAGCAAAAACATCCGCACCGCTTTGGCCTTCGTCCGGCGACAAGGACCTGATGGTTTCTACCAAAGCCGGAACAGTCGTCGCTAGACCGTAGAACGTCCCCAAAAGGCCAAGAAAAATCAATGTGTTGCCAATGTATCTCGTTATTTCCCGCGCCTCATCAATCCGCTGACCGACGGAGTCCAGAATGGACCGGCTGGAACTAGACGAGATTTGGCTGCGCGCCCCGCGCGACCGGAGTAGTGTCGCCAATGGTGCCAATAGCGGCGGCGCGACAATAAAGCTGGCGCCAACACGTTCGCCTGCAAATGCTTCGATCCAACGCACACAGCGCATCAACTGATAGACCTGAGCAAAGGTCGATAAGACACCGATCACAAAGACAAAAACGATCAGACCGTTAAGCAGCGGATTGGACTGATAAATCTGGATCATCTGATCGCGGCCGACATACAGAATGCCGCCGACGAGCCCCAACACAATCAGCATCGATACGATCTGATTGACCGGTTGTGCGAAGTGTGGCTCGGCCTCGGGTTCCCTTAGATCGCTCAACGCGCAGGTTCCTCAGTTAGTCTCTTTTGCCAGACCCTAGCTTTTGTTGGGCAAAACAGGAATACCTAATCCGTTTTGGCCGCCAGCGCCTGCACCCTGTCAAAAAGCCACTCGAGATCAGGGTCATGGATGCCGAGCGTGCGCATTTTTGCAACCGTGTTGAAAAGATAGTCGCGATTGGGGCCCCGCACGCCGGTGGCGCTGATGATCCGCTTGGCCTGCTCTTTCAAGGCATGGCCGCAATACTGGCGGTTGTCGCGGTTGATGACGTAGGTGACTGCTTTGAGCGCATCGCCGCCTTCGTCGACCACATCGACCATCGCTTCGAGGTATGCATCGGAAATGAGTTCACGCTTGCGCAGGGCATCGAGGACCGGCGTCTCCTCCTTCGGCTTCACGCGGAACGCGACGCCGTCACAGACTGCGCCCTCATCTTCGTCCAGCGCCAAAACGAGGCCAGGCTGTTCTGCCGTCCCTCGGTAATGGATCGACAACATGCAAAAGCTGCGATGATAGCCCTGCAATTGCGCTTTGCGCGTCTCCGCTGGTTCAAATCCGGGGTCCCACAACAACGACCCATATCCAAAAACCCAAAGTGTCATCGCTGGCCCTTTCATTGCACGTTCTATATCGGTCAATGAACAGGCTCAAAAGAGGACAAAATGCGGTTTCTGGCCATTCTCGTGATTTCAGCGGGGCTTCTTTATAGCGGGTATTGGTTTGTTGGGGCCTCAGCGGTGGAGTCTGGGGCCGAAGCGGCCATTGAAGACTTACAGGCCGACAATTGGCTCATCGATATCGCTGATGTGAAAACGCGCGGGTTTCCGTCACGATTTGACACCACGCTGACCGATGTGAACGTGACCACGCCTGACGGTGCGCTGACCTACCGCGCGCGATTCTTGCAGGCACTGGCGTTAAGCTATGCGCCCCATAAGGTGATCTTGGCCTTTGCGAATGAACAGACCGTCGAGGTCGCAGGGCAAAGCCTTGGCATCACGAGCGATGAGCTCAAGGCGAGCGCGGCTGTCCAAGCCAGCACAACCGCAGCGCTGGACGATATCACGATTGAGAGCGGACCGATAACGGTGGTCTCGGATGTTGGCTGGGACACCGCAATTTCGTCCGCACTTGCGGCGTTGCGCCACGTGAACGGGACCGATCAAACCTATGATCTTTTTGGTGATTTCAAAGACATCGCCTTGCCGCGCGCCATTGCCGAAGCGATTGGCGATGTGACACCGTTGCCCGGTACGCTTCAATCCGTGCGCGTGGACGTGCGGGCAACGATGACCGCGCCGCTTGATCGGTATGCATTTGCGCAGGAAGATGCGGCGCCGGTCCTTCCGACATTTCTCTTGATCCGAAGCATTGAAGCGAAATGGGGCGCGTCGCGCCTGGCGGCTGAAGGTCAGATGACCTTTGACAGCTTAGGATCGGCTGTGGGGGAGTTGAATGTCACGCTTATTGAGTGGGACAGCGTGATTGATGCGTTGGTGCTCGTCGGAGTAGTTGATCCAGACCTCTCCGACACCGTGCACAGCGTCTTGTCGTCGATGGCGCAAGGGGAGAAGACCCTGACGATCCCCGTGACTTTCCGCAACGGGCAGAGCTTTGTCGGCTTGATCCCAATCGGCCCCGCCCCGCAGCTCTAGCCCTTTTGGAACAGCCCAACCAACGCCCGCCGAACCAGTGAGGTGACGGACGGTCGGCTTTCGTTCTGGAACGGCAGCGGGCGGCACACCTCCATCGCGGCAACGCCCACGAGGGCAGTAAGAGCGCCGTTGATGACCCCCTCCCCAAACCGTCAGGAGAGTTTGCTAACAACGCCACCACCAGCAACAGAGCCAATCAGATCATCGCCAACCGCAACCGCGTCCACGGCCTCAAGCGCTTTAAGTTAGGTCGCACCAGAGGGGCGTTGTTCTGCCTTCTCCAGCGCCTTTGCCGACTAATCCGCGATTGTCTGATCGAGCAAACCAAGGTCCAATAGCCATTCGCCCGGATAATCAACGATATCGAGGTGGATCGTGTGCTGCCCTGTCAAACCTGACAAAAGGCCGTTTGGTTGTACTTTCATCGACAAATGCAGCTCAGAAATATGTCGTGTCCCGTCCGGCCAACTCGGGGATTGCGCGGTCAGTTGCCCCAGATGCGCCTCATAATCAAAACGCGGCAAAGTGTCGTCGGGCTGCGGTTGCAGATACGCGGCTTGGATCTGCCCCGCTTTGCGCAATTGCGGCAGCCGCCCACGGTTCATCATTTTGGCCACAAGGGAGGTGATAAAAACCGGTTTCCCCGCGCGGCTGAGGCCCGTGACCCAAGCGGGATCACAGGTTCGGAAAAGGGCGCGGTCAGCGCGTCGGTCACACCATCCACGGTCCGAAGCACCTGAGCGGCTATCGTCGAGATCACCAAGAAACTTACCCTTTTCAAACGTCCGCCGACTCAAGATAGGTGGCCGGACCGCGTTTGCGTAGGGATTGATTTTGACCGCCCTGCCCCCTAAAGCCGCATCCATGCGGCGTTTTGCCTTGAAAATTGAGTACAATGGCCAGCCCTTTTCCGGCTGGCAGAGACAGCCCGCGCTGCCGACAGTACAGGGCGCGATTGAAGCGGCTTTGGCGAAGCTGGAGCCGGGTGAGCACACCATCGCAGCAGCCGGGCGGACCGATGCTGGCGTCCATGCGACCGGGCAAGTGGCACATTGCGATCTGGCGAAGGACTGGGATGCGTTTCGATTGATGGAAGCGCTCAATTATCATTTGAAGCCGAACCCTGTTGCGATCATCGACTGTGCCCGCGTCTCAGACGACTGGCACGCCAGATTCTCAGCGGTCGAACGGCGCTATTTGTTCAAATTGGTCAGTCGCCGCGCACCATTAACCTTTGAGGCTAGGACGCAATGGCGCGTGAACCACACGCTTGATTTGGATGCGATGCAGCGTGCGGCGGCGCATTTGCTGGGCCGCCATGACTTCACGACCTTCCGCTCCTCCATCTGTCAGGCGGACAGCCCTGAACGCACCTTAGATGAGCTAAGCATTACCGAGCAAGAGACAGCATCCGGTCAACTTTTTGAGTTCACCGTGCGCGCGCGATCCTTCCTCCACAACCAAGTGCGCAGCTTTGTTGGTACATTGGAGCGCGTAGGCGCCGGCGCATGGGAGCCAGAGGACGTGAAGACCGCGCTCGAAGCACGGGATCGCGCCGCCTGCGGCCCCGTTTGCCCGCCAGATGGTCTTTATCTGGCGGCTGTCAAATATCCAGAGGAACCCTTTACCTCCTGAGACATTGGACTCATCAGCTCTGACGTCAAACAATAGCAAGGACGGAGTCAAGTTGACCTAGCGGCAAATGGCCGATTTGGAGGCTCTTTGAAATAACCGACAAGATATGGGGAAATTGCGGTAATTTTTGGCAACAGTGCGGTGAACAGGCAGTCAGAGCGGCCGAAAACGACTGAGCAACCGCGAATCACGACAGGACCAGCCTTTGCGGCCGGTCCGTGCTCAAGCCGTGTTTGAAAAGCGGGCCCACCTAGACAGTGGGCCCAATCCGCTTAGCTGCGGTTCATTCGGTGCTCGATCAAGTCATCGACAACGGATGGATCTGCCAAGGTCGAGGTATCGCCAAGCGCGCCAAAATCACCCTCTGCAATCTTGCGCAGGATGCGGCGCATGATCTTGCCAGAGCGGGTTTTTGGCAGGCCCGGCGCCCATTGGATGAGGTCCGGTTTGGCGATGGGGCCGATTTCCGAACGAACCCAGGTTTCGAGTTCCTTGCGCAGCTCTTCCGACGGTTCCTCCCCACCCATCAAGGTCACATAAGCGTAGATGCCCTGCCCTTTGATGTCATGCGGGTAGCCAACGACAGCGCTTTCAGCGACTTTCGGATGCGCGACAAGGGCGCTTTCCACCTCTGCCGTGCCCATGCGGTGGCCTGAGACGTTGATGACGTCGTCAACGCGACCAGTGATCCAGTAGTACCCATCCTCATCACGACGGCAGCCGTCACCTGTGAAGTAGTAATTCTTGTAGTCGGCGAAATAGGTCTTCTCGAACCGCTGATGATCACCCCAGACGGTGCGCATTTGCGAGGGCCAGCTGTCTTTCATGCAGAGCACGCCTTCGGCGGATGTCTCATGAATTTCCTCGCCGGAGGTTGGCTCAAGAATGACCGGCTGAATGCCGAAGAAGGGAAGGGTTGCAGAGCCGGGTTTGGTCGTTGTGGCACCGGGCAGCGGGGTCAACAGATGACCGCCGGTTTCTGTCTGCCACCATGTGTCGACAATCGGGACGTTTCCGCCGCCAACAACTTCATGATACCAATTCCACGCTTCTGGATTGATGGGTTCACCGACCGTTCCGAGGACTTTTAGATCGCTCAGGTCGTACTTTGTGACCCACTCGTCCCCCTGCCCCATCAGCGCGCGAATTGCGGTCGGGGCGGTGTAGAATTGGTTTACCTTGTGCTTCTCACACACTGACCAGAAGCGACCTGCATCTGGGTAGGTTGGCACGCCTTCAAACATTAACGTCGTCGCCCCGTTGGCGAGCGGACCATAGACAATGTAGCTGTGGCCCGTGACCCAGCCCACGTCTGCGGTGCACCAAAAGATGTCGCCATCGTGATAATCGAACGTGTATTGATGCGTCATGGAGGCGTAAACGATGTACCCGCCTGTCGTATGCACGACACCTTTGGGCATACCGGTTGAACCCGATGTGTAGAGAATGAAAAGCGGGTCTTCCGCGTTCATCTCTTCCGGTGGACAGTCAGCGCTGACGGTTGCCTCAACCTCATGCAGCCAGAAGTCGCGGCCGCCTGTCATCGGCACATCGCAGCCAGTGCGACGCACGACGAGCATTTTGCTGTCGACCTCGATCTTCTGGAACGCGGCGTCTGCATTGGTTTTGAGCGGCGTGTTTCGGCCACCGCGCGGCGCTTCATCGGCAGTGATCACAACCTTCGCCTCAGATCCGTTCACACGCGCGGCAAGTGCGTCTGCGGAGAAGCCTGCGAAAACGACGGAGTGGATGGCACCGATACGCGCACAGGCGAGCATCGCGTAGGCCGCTTGCGGGATCATAGGCATGTAGATGACAACACGATCGCCTTTACCAACACCCAATTCTTTCAAAACGTTGGAGAATTTGCAGACGTCGTGGTGAAGCTCTTTGTAAGTAATGTGCTTGGCGTCATCGTTCGGGTTGTCCGGCTCCCAAATGATCGCGGTCTGATCCCCGCGCTCGGCTAGATGGCGGTCGATGCAGTTGGCGGCGACATTCAAGCTACCGTCTTCAAACCAATTGATGCTGATGTTGCCGGGCGCGAAGCTGACGTCTTTCACCTTGGAATAGGGTTTCATCCAGTCGACGCGTTGGCCATGCTCCCGCCAAAACCCTTCAGGGTCGGAGATCGATTGCGCGTACATCTCATCATACTTGGTTTTATCGGCATGTGCGCCTGCGGCCATCGCGCTGGATGGTGGATATGTCGTATCGGATGACATGGTGAACTCCCCTTGGTGTTGCTTCGCCACAGTGTGACCGGTCGCGTGCGACCTCCTCCGCCATGCATCATGAGCAATTCGATTGCTTTGCCAAGTCAATGCGGATGTATATCCACGCTCTTTGTAAAGAAAATCGACAAATTTCCGTTGGGGTTGAGAGTTTTTTGACAATGGGTCGAGGAATTTGAACCTTTTTAGGCTGCGGGAAGTGCAATAGCTCAAAGGTATGAGCACAATTCTGATCTTGGGAGCCGCCAATTGGGCCGATGGCCCATCGCCCGCTTTGAAGCGGCGGCGCTTACACGCGGCCGAGGTTTGGAAAGCGCGGCCGGCGTCATGGGTCATCGCCTGCGGTGGCGTCGGGGACCATCCTCCAGCCGAAGCCACCGTCTTGCGCGATGTTTTGGAAGATGCCGGTGTGGCGCCGGACAAGATTCTTTAGGAGTGCCATCGCCGCTTGACCACACGCCAAGCCCCGCCGCGAACGGCAAAGGCATCAATACCAGCCCGTCAGTAATCGCTTTATTCACAAGGACCCGTTCGTGATGGCAGTGCATCAACGAAGGGTCTGGCCCAGCGTGCAGCCGCCCGTTTCAATCGCGAAACGGTCTACTAGACCAATGGTAAACGTCTCTTTGGAGGACCATGACGGTGCCCTTAGGCCCCAACGTCTGGTGAGGGCACAATCTGCACGCCCGCGATGCGCCAGCCATCGGCCGTATGGATCATCTGATATTCCAGCACGTGGATGCCGCCCGTCATGTCACGCAGCATCAAACGCTGGATTTGTACCATGCCGCGGTCTTGAAGTTCCAGAAAGCGAACGTCGCGGTTACTCCACACCATTGGGTAGCCGCGCTGCACCATCATGCCAAAGTTCTGCGGGTTGCCGAACATGCCTTGAATATTCGGCGCGGCATATTGGAACGCATTTTCAATGTCGCGGTCATTGAAAGCCTGCAATTGGCTGCCAATCACATCCTCAATCGCCGCTTCCGACTGCGCGAAAGCGGAGGAGGCCATCATCACCAAGCCGATGATAAGTCCAAAGAATTTCATTGCCGTCTCCCCGTTTGTTATTCCCTCGTGCTCTTCATACGCAGGAAAGACCCAAATGGTTTGACTTTTATTATCCTAAGGTCAAGCGGCGGAGAGGCGACCTTCGATCAATGCGATCGTTTCGTCGATCCCGTAGAGCGCGATGAAGCCGCCGAAACGCGGGCCTTGTGATGCCCCAAGCAGCACCTCATAGAGCGCAGTAAACCATGCGCGGAGGGGGTCGAACTCATGCTCTTTACCAACGGCGAAGACCATTGATTGCAGCTCTTCCGCATCAAGACAGCCATCCCATGATTTGAGGCGCGTGACCAAGTCCTCCATTGCCGCGCGTTCCTGATCGGTTGGCGCACGGAAGACCTTTGTCGGTTTCACGAAGTCGTTGTAGTAGCGCACAGCGAAACCAGCGGCCTGATCCATCTGCGGGTTCTTTTCAGCCGATGCCTCGGGCGCGTAACGCTGGATAAAGCCCCAAAGCGTATCCTTGACTTCCGCGCCGGAAACGGATGCCAGATTGAGCAGCATGGCAAACGGCACGACCATATCGGACGCAGGCACATTTTGCCCGTGGATGTGAAAGACAGGATTGTTCATCCGGGCCGCCTCATCCTGATCAGCATAGGCGCGCAGCTGTTGATGGTATTCGTCCACGGCCTTTGGGATTACATCGAAATGCATCCGCTTTGCCGTCTTTGGCTTCTGATACATGAAGTACGACAAGCTTTCGGTTGACGCATAGGACAGCCATTCGTTGATAGAGATGCCATTGCCAGATGACTTCGAAATCTTTTGGCCTTTCTCATCCAAGAAAAGTTCGTAAGAGAAATGGTTCGGTTTCTTGCCGCCCAAAATCTCACAAATACGGTCATAGATCGCGGTGTTGGTCGCGTGCTCTTTGCCGTACATCTCAAAATCTACGTCGAGCGCGGCCCAGCGCGCACCAAAATCCGGCTTCCATTGAAGTTTGACGTTGCCGCCGGTGACGGGCAGCGTCCATTCCTTGCCGTCGTCATCGTCGAACGTGACAGTGTGGTTGACATTATCGACATGCTTCATTGGCACGTAGAGTACGCGGCCCGTTTCTGGATGGATTGGTAGGAAAATCGAATAGGTTGCTGCGCGTTCTTCGCGCAGTGATTTCAGCATCACCTTCATCACGTCATCATAACGTTCAGCGGCGCGCTTCAGCACGCCGTCGAATTGGCCAGAACGATAGAACTCGCGAGCGGAGTAGAACTCATACTCAAACCCAAATGTGTCGAGGAACCGGCGAAGCATCGCGTTATTGTGGTGGCCAAAGCTTTCGTGCGTGCCGAATGGGTCTGGCACAGACGTCAGAGGACGGTGCATATGTTCAGCCAGCATCTCTTGCTGCGGCACGTTGCTCGGTACTTTGCGCATGCCATCTAGATCGTCAGAGAAACAGATCAGTTTCGTTGGAATGTCCGAGATCACCTCAAACGCACGGCGGATCATAGTCGTGCGGAGCACCTCACCGAATGTTCCGATGTGTGGCAAACCCGAAGGCCCATAGCCGGTCTCAAAGAGAACATAGCCCTTCTCCGGCGGCGCATTTTCATAACGTTTGAGCAAAGCGCGCGCCTCTACAAAGGGCCAGGCCTTCGAATTCATCGCTGCATCGCGCAAAGTGCTCATTTTGCTGTCTCTCAGATAGGATCGCGGAATGCCGCGACAGAACCCGCACTCCCTATTGCGAGGAGGCGGCAGGGTCAATAAATGTAAAAGGTGAAGATGAAGGATTGTTTATGACCATTGATACGCCCCTGACGGCGCAGGACGCGCTGATTGCCCTGATGATTACGGTTTCTGCGTCAGATGAGAATATTCGGACGGCAGAGTTGGTGAAGATCAACAACGCGGTCAACCACCTCCCGGTCTTTGCTGGCTACGACTCGGAGCGGCTTCCGAATATGTCGCAGATGCTTTTCGATCTTTTTGAGCAAGAAGACGGGCTAGAGGCATTATTTGGCCTTGTCCGTGATGCCTTACCTGATCGCCTGTATGAGACCGCCTACGCTTTGGCCTGTGATGTGGCTGCGGCGGACGGTTCAATTTACGGCCCAGAAGCGCGGATGTTGGAAGAAATCCGTTACGAACTTGACCTCGACCGCCTGCATGCCGCTGCGATCGAACGCGGCGCGCGGGCGCGGCACATGACCGTCTAGGCGTCGCCTGTTCGCGCCCAATATTGGATCAATTGCTGTTGAAGCCACCGCGCGCGGTTGGCATAGGTGAGCGCCCCGCGTGGGCGGTCATTGCCACTAAGTTTCCCTGCTTCGCGGGCCTTTAGATCAGCGGCGAAGAATGCAAATGCCAGATCCCTGCCGCCTGCAGTTCTGATATAACCAGCCAGCGAATTGACGAAGTTAAGCGTGCCCGTTTTGGCGCGAACCAAACCCTGAAAATTGGACAGGTCATCGCGGTTTTCTGTCACCATTCGGACATCCCTGAGAACGGGGTGGAGCGTTTCGAACGCTCCTTTGCTGGTCAGCACGAGCACCATTTCGGTCGCGGTGATGCGCGACGCGTCACCAAGTCCTGAGTGATCGACAAAGCGCGGTGCGGCGCCTGACTGACGCAAACACCACTGCGACATGTTCAGGGCGGAGGTTTGCAAATTGCGGTTTTGGCCGGTTCGACGGTTCGTCGCGGTCATCCCGCACGCTTCCGCCGTGATATTGGTCGAATACCGCAGCATACTGCGCACCACGTCGCGCATGGGCAGGCTGACCAATGTTGCAAGGGTTGTGCCGGATGGGACTGCAGCGCTCAGTTTTGCGGGTTTGAGTACGATCCCTTGCGACCGCGCGAAGGTCTGGAAGACGTCGCCGACGTACAACGCCGGCTCACGAACCGGTAGCCAGCGTGAACCGAAATCACCCAGCGCCCCTTTGGCCACAGACCAATCATCAAATGCCCCAAGGTCGCGGTATTGATATACGGGCGCGGGCCGCTCAACGACGCGCATGCGGGAGACCGTCACATCCGCACGATAGGAGGCACTGCGCGCATCCATCGTGATATCATAGTCATCGCCGTTTTGCTTCCACTCAAAATGGACGCGGTTGAAGTTGAGATTTAAGCCAGCGACGGCGGGATTGTAACCAAGGTGGTCTTTCTGTTCTGGATCAATCTCCTCCACCCGTTTGAGCGCCCCGCCCCAGACCAAAAAGTCCCCGCGCACCTCCCGAATGCCCGTCTCTTTCAGCATTTGAGCAAGCTCGGCAACATCGTCGGTCTGCAACTGCGGGTCGCCGCCGCCCGCGAGGATCAAATCACCGTTCAGGATGCCGTTCGAAATTGGACCATCCGCGATAAGGCGCGTCTTGTATTGGAACCCGCCGCCGAGTGATTTCAGTGCATAAAGCCCTGTGACCGCTTTTGCGACACTTGCGGGCGGGAGGGATAAATCTCCATCAATCGCCTCCAGAATTTCGCCGGTTTGCACATCTGCGACGGCGAACCCTATGTCACCTTTGATCGGCGCATTCTCGATATATTGACGGGTGTCGGGGCGTGACCTTGGGCGCAGGTCGGAGACGGGTTTTGGCGGCTGTTCAATCGGGCGACCGATCGGGCGCAAGGACGAAAGAGGCGCGTCGGCGACCGCAGCGGTTGCGAAAGCCGAGGCACCGCTGGCTAAGACCGCCCGTCTGGTCAGCTTTGCCATTCACCGCGCTCCCTGATTGCGGTTGAAGAGGCATCCGACATCGGCATATTGATAAAGCACCAGCTTGGGGCCTCTTGCTGGCCCAAAACACTGGCCGCACGCCCCGACAGCTTATGCTGACGGTAAACACGCGCCGCTCTCGACATGCGCGCAGAAATCCGATCCCCCGGGCGTGCCATGACGCCAATGGGCACCGTTTCAATAATCCATTGCCAGTCTTGCCAGCGGTCAAACTGATCCAGATTGTCAGCCCCCATCAACCAGACGAACCGAACCCCAGGATAACGTCGAACCAGTTTTTGAATGGTTTCAGCGGTAAAGCGGGTCTGTAAACGCACCTCGATATCCGTCACTTGCACCTTCGGGTGTTTCACCATCGCGCGGCAGGCTTGCATGCGTTCCTTAAGCGGCGCTGGGCCCCGCTTCTTCAAGGGATTGCCGGGGGAGACGAGCCACCAGAGTTGGTCTAATTCAAAACGTGTCAGAGCAGTCTTGCTGATGTGGACATGGCCCGCATGCGGCGGATCGAACGATCCCCCCAACAGGCCAACGACCTGCCCTTTCTTTGCAACGGGAAACCCCTGCACCTATCCCTGCTCCCTTCAGCCATTCAGCTCAACGTACCGACAAACTTAACAGGCCCATGCCGGGCGAAAACCCCTAAATCAGGTGATGGAACCAGATTGCCGATATGTCACCACATCGTTATGAAGCGCGAAAGCAAGTCGTGAAGGGGATGCCGTATGGCCAGCTATCAGTTCGTCTATTTCATGGATGGCGTGTCAAAGACCTATCCGGGCGGGAAAAAGGTGTTCGAGAATATCCGGCTGAACTTCTTACCGGGTGTGAAGATCGGTGTGGTTGGCGTGAACGGCACCGGTAAATCCACATTGATGCGGATCATGGCCGGACAAGACAAAGAATTCTCAGGTGAGGCTTGGGCCGCCGAGGGGGCTAAGGTCGGCTATCTGCCGCAGGAGCCAGAGCTCGACGCAAGTCTGAGCGTCCGTGAGAATGTGATGTTGGGCGTGGCAGAGAAGAAAGCGGTCCTTGATCGCTACAATGAGCTCGCCATGAACTATTCCGAAGAAACCGCCGATGAGATGGCGAAGCTCCAGGATGAGATTGACGCGCAAAACCTTTGGGATCTTGATGCGCAAATCGACGTTTCGATGGAGGCGCTCCGCTGTCCACCGGATGACGCGAATGTTGAAACGCTTTCGGGTGGTGAAAAACGCCGTGTCGCTCTGTGTAAACTGCTGCTCGAAGCGCCTGATATGCTGCTGCTCGACGAACCAACAAACCACTTGGACGCCGAAACAATCGCATGGTTACAACAGCACCTGATCGACTACAAAGGTACGTGCCTGATCGTCACCCACGACCGCTATTTCCTTGATGCCATCACGGGCTGGATTTTGGAGTTGGATCGCGGCTCCGGCATCCCGCATGAGGGCAATTATTCGAGCTGGCTTGAAGCGAAAGCGAAGCGGCTTGAGCAAGAGGCCAAAGAAGATAAATCCCGTCAGCGCACCTTGGAGCGGGAGCTTGAATGGATGCGTCAGGGCGCGAAGGCACGTCAGGCGAAATCGAAAGCCCGTATCTCTGCCTATAACGACCTCGCGAACCAGTCCGAGCGTGAAAAAGTAGGCCGCGCCCAGATCATCATTCCAAATGGCCCGCGACTAGGCTCGAAAGTGATCGAGGTTGAGGGGCTGAAGAAAGCGATGGGTGACAAGCTCTTGATTGAAGGCTTGAGCTTTGATCTGCCGCCGGGCGGGATCGTCGGTGTGATCGGCCCGAACGGTGCGGGTAAGTCGACACTGTTTTCCATGCTGACAGGTCAGTTGGAACCCGATGAGGGGTCAGTGTCCTATGGCGACACTGTGGAACTCGCCTACGTCGATCAGTCGCGCGATGCGCTGAACGCCGAATCAACTGTCTGGGAAGAGATCACAGGCGGCGCAGAAATCATCGAATTGGGCGATGCCCAAATGAATTCGCGTGCCTATTGCTCCGCCTTCAACTTCAAAGGTGGCGATCAGCAGAAAAAAGTTGGTGTGCTGTCGGGGGGGGAGCGCAACCGCGTCCACATGGCAAAACTGCTGAAGTCTGGCGGCAACGTCTTGTTGCTCGACGAACCGACGAACGACCTTGATGTGGAAACGCTGCGTGCGCTTGAAGATGCTCTGACAACCTTTGCCGGATGCGCCGTCGTGATCTCTCACGACCGTTTTTTCCTCGACCGGATTTGCACGCATATTCTTGCGTTTGAGGGCAACGCACATGTTGAGTGGTTCCAAGGGAACTTTGAGGACTACGAAGAAGACAAAAAGCGACGTTTGGGTGCGGATGCATTGGAACCTAAGCGCATGAAACATAAGAAATTCGTGCGGTAATTGAGTATTTCGCAGCCAATCTAGTTGGCACCGAGTGGCTGCGTTCGCTTCAAGTTTGCGATTGCCTAAATGCACAGCGGCGTACCCGCAATGGGCAAATTCAGTTGTGGTCAATGCTGTGACAATGGGGCTCATCTTGGGGCAGATTCCCCTCTGAAGGCTTTATCTTGTGTCTTTGGTTGATTTTGCTGCTTTGACCGTCGCTACCGCTTTGGTTGCAGAATTTGACAGCGCGCATATTTGCGTTGCTCCGCAGCAAAGAACTCAAAACGCCAAAAGAGGCATTTTGGCCAGTTGGCGATCAAAATTTTCCATTTTGCGCTGAGTTCTTGAGCGGTTCGCGACAAAAAATGATTGCCAACCTTCGTTTATTTCCTAAGCGTCTCTCAGTTAGTAACAAATTAATCTATCCAGTGTTTGGTTACCTCACAGGCTTCGGAGGGCCTATGTCGCTAGGCAAAACACTAATAAGCGCGCTCTCGGGCTTCATCACCGCATTTGGATTGTATGTTGATGGGCAAGTGTCGTTTATCGGCGGCGTCGGTGCTTATTCACTGACTGGAATTTTGGTGACGCTCATCTTGGCAACCGCGCTCTACCCAGATAGCCGTACAGCACGCAACTAACCTGTGCATACGCACTTAGGCGCAAGCTTCACTCATGAGTGGGGGAGATGAGTTCGAGCACCTCACAGTGCTCAAACCAACGGTTTGTTTAGTCGTCCAGAACGAAGGTGACTTTCAAAACAACACGGTATTCATCAATCTTGCCGTCCTTCACAGTGCCTTTCTGATCTGAAACCCACGCGCTGCTGATCCCTTTGAGTGTTTTGGAAGCGCGCTCAATCCCGTTTTTAAAGGCGTCATCAAATGACTTTTTGGATTACGAAATAATTTCTGTGACCTTCGCAACTGACATAATCTATTCCTTTCCAAATTAGCTACACCACCGGATGATACCCAAGTCTAGGGGGCGATCCAGTCAACATCGTTGACTTCATCGACGATAAGCGTGCCGTCAGGAAATGGCCTCATAAGCGCATCTGCTGTGGACTTGTCGCCCTGAAGCCAATCAGGAACCTGCTCGGCAGTAAGCAGCACACCCATACGGTGGTGAATATTCCGAACGTCGGCGGACGGTTCGCACGTGACAGTGGCAACTTGATGCAACTCTCTCCCACCCGGTGCCTGCCACACATCGAAGATCGCAGCAAAAAACAGCATTGAGCCGTCTTTAGGTCGAATTGACCAAGCGGTTTTCTTCCGGGCCTCACCGATCCATTCATACCACCCGTCCATAGGCACCACGACCCGCTGCACGCCGTCGTAGGCTGATTTGTCGAAGACGGTTTCTGATCTGGCATTAACGATTGTCTCCATCACTGGTCTGCCGCGCGCATTCTTGCGACCAACAGGGATCATGCCCCAGCGCATCATCTGCGCGCCCTGCGCAGTGATGGTCAGCACATCCTGCCCCGGTGCGATATTGTGTCGAGGGATGCCCGTTGGCACATCGTCAATCCCAAGGGCTTGCCCAATCTCGCTATGCTCACGCAGGAGAAAGAAGCGACCCGGCATACGATCAGCGCTCCGCCCGTGCGATCAAATCAAGAATGGCCGGCCCCATCGCTTCGACGATCAGCGACACCCCTTCGGCGTTTGGATGAAGCCCATCGCCCTGCATGTATTGGGTGAATGATGCCTGATCACCTACCGCATCCCGCAATCCAGTGAACCAGTCTGGGTAAAGAGGAATGGCGTAATCTTCCGCCAACTCAGGGAAGATTGCGTCAAACTCTGCCTTATAATCCGGTCCATAGTTCGATCCGACCTCCATCCCGATGAGGAGCATGTCGACGTCAGCTTGCACGCCCGCATCCAAAATCCCAGCGAGGTTCGTCCGCGCTGCTACTGGGTCGAGCGCGCGGAGGTAATCGTTGGCGCCAAGTGCTACGATCATGGCGTCAACCTCCGGCGTCAGGGTCCAAGCGGCACGGGACAGGCCACCTGCCGTCGTATCACCGGAAACACCCGCGTTGATCACAACAACATCCGCACCAGCGGCATCGAGCCACGCTTGCAGTTGCGAAACGAAGCCCGTCTCAGCACTCAGACCGTAGCCCGCTGTCAGGCTGTCCCCGAGCGCCGCGATCGTCACAGGCTCCGCCTGCGCAGCGCCAGCCGTCAAGAGAAGCGCGGCGATGAACTTGCGAAGGCTGCCACCAGCTCCATATCGAGGGGTATCGCCGCAATGAAAGGTATTTTGTATGGCTGATCCTGTACTCTCCCTCAAGGGTGCATCACTTTCGCTGGATGGCAACGCTGGCCGCGTGGACATCTTGCATGACATCACACTCGACGTGGCGCCCGGTGAAACGCTTGGGCTGATTGGGCCAAGTGGGTCTGGCAAGTCATCTCTCCTTATGTTGATGGGCGGCTTGGAGAGCGCCACCACTGGAACCATTACGGTTTTGGCTCAGGATCTGACCAAAATGAGCGAAGACCAACTCGCGCTCTTTCGTAGGAACAATATGGGGGTGGTGTTCCAATCTTTCCACCTGATCCCGACGATGACGGCGCTTGAAAATATTGCCACACCGCTAGAACTGGCGGGTCATAGGGACGCATTTGACCGTGCCGAAGCAGAACTGGAGGCGATTGGTCTGGCCGATCGCGCCGATCACTATCCAAGCCAAATGTCGGGCGGGGAGCAACAGCGCGTGGCCCTTGCCCGCGCCTCTGCGCCACGTCCCAAACTGCTTCTGGCCGATGAGCCGACCGGCAATCTGGACGCAACAAACGGCAACGCGATTATGGATTTGCTCTTTGGTTTGCGAGACCGGCATGGCGCGACCTTGATTATAGTCACGCACTCTCATGAACTAGCGGCGCGCTGTGACCGTATCGTGCGGTTGCGCGATGGACGGATCGACACACAGAAAGCGGCCGCATGAGCCTGTCCCTCGCATGGCGATTTGCGAAACGTGAGTTGCGCGGTGGGCTTCATGGGTTCCGCGTATTTCTGGCGTGTCTGGCGCTGGGTGTCGCAGCGATTGCCGCTGTCGGCACCGTCCGCGCGAGCATTGAGGCGGGTTTGGAGGAAGCAGGATCTGCCCTCCTCGGCGGCGATGCGGAGGCGACCTTTACCTACCGCTTTGCCACCGAGGCCGAAAAAGCTTGGCTGTCAAAAGTTGGCGACGCTGTCAGTGAAACGGTCGATTTCCGCTCCATGCTTGTAGTACCCCGCGATGACGGGGCGGAGCGGAGCCTGACACAGGTCCGCGCGGTTGACGACCTCTATCCCCTTATTGGCTCTGTGTCGCTTGATCCCAACCTTCCGTTGGCCGATGCGCTTGATGGCAACGGCACCCTCCCTGGTGGGGTCATGGAACGGGTTTTGGCGGACAGGTTGGGCCTGACGCCAGGTGACACATTCCGGCTAGGCACGCAGGACTTTGTGTTCTCCGCCTTTTTGGACCGCTACCCTGACAATGCCAGCGGAGGGTTCGGGTTGGGACCGCGCAGTATTGTCAGAACAACCGATCTAGCCAATTCCGGCTTGATCGTTGAAGGCACACTGTTTGACACCAACTACCGTGTCGATTTGCCGGACGGCACGGACCTCGCCGCGTTGGAGACTGAGGCACAGACTACTTTTGTGAG
>NZ_CBFIEO010000003.1:132617-166592 GCF_965661665.1 Cognatiyoonia sp.
GTGAGCCCCGGCATGCGCTGGCGGGATGCGCGTGAAGGGGCGGGTGGCACGGCGACTTTTATCGACCGGCTGGGTGCCTTTCTTGTGCTTGTTGGACTGTCTGGATTGGCCGTTGGCGGTGTAGGTGTCAGTGCTGCGGTTCGGTCCTACCTCGCTGGCAAAACGGGTGTGATCGCAACGCTTAAAACGCTCGGCGCCACCCGTCGCACGATCTTTCTGATCTATTTTCTGCAAATCGGTGTGCTGACGCTCTGCGGCGTGGCGTTGGGGCTTATCCTTGGTGCGGCCATCCCCGTTTTGCTCGCGCCCCTCATTGAAGCGCAACTGCCGCTTCCGGCCGCGTTCCAAATCTACCCTGCACCTCTTTTGGAAGCGGCCATATACGGCCTGCTTGTGGCGTTGATCTTTACCCTTTGGCCCCTTGCGCGCACCGATGACATCAAGGCAGCGACGCTGTTTCGGGATGCCTTTGCGAGGGGGGCACGGCTTCCACGTTGGCCGTACCTTATCGCCACAATCTTCCTCGTCGCTGACCTTCTCGGCGCAGCGGTGTGGTTTTCCGAAACCGCGTTTCTGACGCTTTGGACCGCTGGGGGCATCTTCGGGGCATTGGTAATTTTGGTGCTGGCGGCGGTCTTGATCCGGTTCATCGCCCACCGCTCAAGAAAGGCCGCACGCGGGCGTCCCGCCTTGCGTCTGGCATTGGGCGCGATTGGGTCACGCGGAGGGGAGGCGACGTCTGTCGTGCTGTCCGTCGGCCTCGGCCTGTCCGTCCTAGCAGCCGTCGGTCAAATCGATGGCAACCTGCGGGCGGCCTTTTCCGATGAGTTGCCGGATGTTGCGCCAAGCTACTTCTTCGTGGACATCCAGCCCGACCAAATCGATGGCTTCAAAGAGCGGTTAAAGGACGATCCCCAAGTCAGCCGCGTCGATGCCGCGCCCATGCTGCGCGGCATCATCACACGCATTAACGGCGCACCAGCGGATGAGGCGACAAACGACCATTGGGTGGTTCAGAGCGATCGCGGCGTGACCTATGACGCCGCGATGCCAGAGAACACCACTCTGACCGCCGGTGAGTGGTGGCCGGAGGATTATTCCGGCCCGCCACTGATCAGCTTTTCCGCCGAAGAAGCAATTGAGATGGGGCTTGAGCTTGGCGATGAGATGACTATCAACATCCTCGGGCGCGATATCACAGGAACGATTGCAAGCTTCAGAGAGGTCACATGGGGCGACGCCGGGATTGGCTTCGTTCTGTCGCTGAATGAAGCAGCACTTGCCGGTGCGCCGCATAGTTGGATCAGCACCGTTTACGCCGAAGAAGAGGCGGAAGCCCAGATCCTGCGCGATCTGGCGACCGCATATCCCAACATCACCGCCATTCGCATCCGCGATGCGGTGGCGCAGGTCAGCAGCCTTGTCGAAGGCATCGCCGCGGCAACGCGCTATGGGGCGCTGGCAACGTTGCTGACAGGCTTCCTCGTGCTCATTGGTGCCACGGCAGCAGGTGAGCGGGCGCGGACCTTTGAAGCAGCCGTTCTCAAGACGCTGGGTGCGCAACGCGGCCGGATTATTGGGAGCTTTGCGCTCCGCTCGATCATCCTTGGACTTGCGGCAGGGGCCGTTGCGTTGATCGCGGGCGTGACCGGGGCATGGGCGATACAAACCTTCGTGATGGAAAACGAATACGCCGTGATCTGGGGCAATGCATTGGCGATCATCGCAGGTGGGATCATCGTCTCTCTCCTCGCAGGATTGGCCTTTGCCATTCGCCCACTCGCCGCACGGCCAGCGCAAGTTCTCAGAACCCGCGAATGAGCGATCCTAAGTTCTTTGGCTACGGCAGCCTCGTCAATCTGCGGACCCATACTTATGCCAACCCTGTTCCTACAACGCTTAACGGTTGGAGGCGAGTTTGGAAGCCGGCAGGTGACCGTGAGACTTCCTTTCTGTCGGTTGAGCGGGACGAAGGCGGACAAATCGACGGGATGATTGCCGCCGTTCCAAAGGGCGATTGGGGGGCGTTGGACGCACGCGAAGCGGCCTATGACCGCGTCGATGTTTCAGATCAGTTCCGGGGAACAGCCTCAGTTGCCATCTACCAAGGGCGCCCCGAAAAAAACTCAACCACGCATCTCAATAAACCGATCTTGCTCAGCTATCTCGATGTCGTCGTCCAAGGCTTCCATGACCACTTCGGCGTCGCAGGTGTCGAACGGTTTTTTGCGTCAACCAGTGGGTGGGACAGGCCCATTCTCAACGATCGCGTTTCTCCGGTGTATTCTAGGCATCAAACGTTAACGGGGGCAGAACGCACCCTCGTCGACAAACATCTCACCCAACTATCGGCGGTGATGGAATAAGCGGTGCAGCCGCCCTCCCCGCACGAACGCCTCTTGATCGGGTTTGTGCCCATCATCCATGAAACGTACGGCTAGGATATAGGCAATCCTCGCAAAGAGGATGCCGCCTGCCCAATCAGCATGCCCGGCGCACCAGCGACGAACGCCCCCAACACGGAGACGAAGATCATATCGACAAAGTCAACCAAAAACACCGCCATCAACCCAAGCGATGCCGTCAGCGACATGACAGAGATATGTTTGAACAAGCTGCCTTCTTAGAATTTCGCCTGTTCTGATCTATCTCTATCCTTATGGTTTCACTTGTAAAAGCGGCATAACATCGGCCATCTCCGGCCCTTGTGCCCGCCCCGTCACAGCCTTGCGCAGCGGCATGAAAAGCCCTTTGCCTTTGCGGCCTGTCGCCTCTTTCACAGCACTGGTCCAGTCTGACCATGTGTTCTGATCGTAGGGGGGATCACCAAGCATGGCAAAGGCCTCCGCCACAAAATCCTTGTCTTCGTCCTCCACTAACGGGGTCGCTCCATCACGGAACACCGCCCACCACTCTGGCAGATCCGCCAAAGTGTTGATGTTGTCTTTGACGACGGCCCAGAACGCTGGTTGTAGCTCGCTCGGCACCTCAGCCGTTGCAAGTTCCGCCGCCACATCCTCATGTGACAAGTTCGCCAAATGGCGTGCCGTCAGCGGGCCAAGGTCATCAGCGTCGAACTTCGTTGGGGCGGAGCCAAATTTCGACAGATCAAATCCCTCAACCACTTCTTGCACGTTCGCGCGAAGCTCCACCGGATCAGACGATCCCAACCGCGCCATCAAGGACAGAACCGCCTCAGCCGCAACGCCCGACTTGCGCAGATCGCGCAGCGCCAAGGTGCCCAAACGCTTCGACAGCGCCTCCCCCTGTGGCCCTGTCAGCAAGGAATGATGCGCAAACCGTGGAACAGTTCCGCCAATCGCCTCGATCATCTGGATTTGCGTCGCCGTGTTTGTCACGTGGTCGGAGCCACGCACGACATCCGTGATCCCCATCTCCGTGTCATCCACAACGGAGGCCTGTGTGTAGAGCACTTGCCCATCGCCACGGATCAACACCGGATCAGAGACGGATGCCGCGTCAATGCTGATGTCACCAAGGATGCCATCGGTCCATTCAATACGGGACTGATCGAGCTTGAAACGCCAATGCCCATTGCGACCCTCAGCGCGGTAAGCGTCTTTTTCTTCCTCAGACAAGGCTAAAGCTGCTCGGTCATAGACCGGCGGTTTGCCCATATTGAGTTGCTTTTTGCGCTTCAGATCAAGCTCCGTCGGTGTCTCAAAACACTCATAAAGGCGGCCAGCCTCGATCAACTGATGCTTTGCCGCTGCATAGCGATCAAGCCGCTCTGACTGCCGCTCAACGCGGTCCCACGTCAGTCCAAGCCAGGTCAGATCCTCCTTGATGCCGTCGACAAACTCTTCTTTCGACCGCTCTGGGTCTGTGTCGTCGATACGCAGGATGAACTCGCCACCAGCCTTTCGCGCAATCGCATAATTGAACAGCGCAGCGCGCAGGTTGCCGATGTGTAACCAGCCAGTTGGGGATGGGGCAAAACGAGTCGTAGTCATGGCAGTCTCCTATGGACCGCCATTGACCATGCATCGATTGATTTGTCCAGAAAGGAGGCCAACAGACCGTTCTAGCTCGGTGTGATGTCTAAGTGCATGCCCAAATCATCGAGCCCAGCGCGAATAATCTCTGCCACAACGTCAAGATCAACGTCATCCAACTTGTTGATATAAAGACAGGCCTTGCCCAACTTGTGCTTTCCAAGGCGATAAAGGATCTCTCCAAAGTCTTGATAGCCCGGCATGATATGAAGCACCTGGTTCGCCTTGCGCGGACTGAAGCCAGTGGCCAAAGCGTTGCCTTCGCGCCCGCTTTCATAGCGATAATGATATGACCCAAAGCCGATCCTCGTGGGCCCCCACATCTGCGGCTCCCTACCTGTGACGTCTTTGAAGAGCTGATTTACACGATACCCATCTTCGCGACGTCGGTCCGCCTGCACCTGCGCAAGAAACGCATCGACGTCGCTGTCGGTCGGTTGGGTTTTGTTCTGTCTCATCCTATCATAATATCACAAAACCAAAAACCGGCCAAACGGGACGGCGGGTGGGGCGATGCGCGTCAGAGCGAGCGTCAGCTGTCGTCGCACCACCGATTGACGATCGGATATCTGCGATCCAGCCAGAACGCACGATCCGACAACCGTGTTCCCGGTGCCGATTGGAAGCGCTTGTATTCGCTGCTGTAAAGCAGGTGCTCGACCCGCCTCACCGTCTCACGGTCAAACCCAGCCTCGACACATTCGGCCACTGATTTCTCCTGATCGACAAGCATCTCTAAGATCCCATCGAGCACATCATATGGCGGCAATGAATCCTCATCTTTTTGATCATGTCGCAATTCTGCCGTCGGTGGCTTATCAATAATCGACACTGGAATGACTTCCCCCGCGGGGGCCAACATCCAAGGACGATGGTTGTCATTCCGCCACCGGCAGATGTCAAAAACCCGCGTTTTGTAAAGGTCTTTGATCGGGTTATATCCGCCTGACATATCGCCATAAATCGTCGCATATCCCACCGCGACTTCGGATTTGTTGCCAGTTGTCAGCAACATTTCGCCGAACTTGTTGGATTGCGCCATCAGCAACAGCCCACGCAGGCGCGATTGGATGTTTTCCTCGGTCAGTCCTTCTTCCAAGCCTTCAAACAGCGGCGCAAGCGCTGCCGTGACCGCTGCGCGCGGTCCTGCGATGGAAACCGTGTCTAACCGGCAACCCAGCTCATCGACCACCGACTGCGCGTCGTCGAGGGAGGCTTGCGATGTGTACTCAGATGGCAGCATCACGCAGCGCACGTTCCCCGGCCCCAAGGCGTCTGCCGCGATTGTCGCCACGATCGCGCTGTCGATCCCGCCAGACAGCCCCAGCAAGACCTTTTGAAAGCCTGTTTTACGCATGTAATCGCGCAGCGACTCGACCATGGCGCGGTAGTCTTGTTCCAGGTCGGACGGCAACAAACCACGAACCGCTTCTTTTGCCGTCCAGCCATCATCGCCACGGTGGAAATCCACATGGACCACTGCTTCGTCAAAAACCGGCAGTTGCACAGCAAGTTTGCCTGATCGGTTCAAGACAAACGAGCCACCATCGAAAATCTGATCGTCCTGACCGCCCACCATGTTGAGATAGACCAACGGCACATCATTCTCGACCACGCGGCCGACCATGTTCATCAAACGGATCGGGAATTTGTTGCGGAAATAAGGGGAGCCATTGGGCACCAACAATAACTCAGCCCCAGCCTCAACCATCGCCTCGCACACGTCTGGGTACCAAGCATCCTCGCAAATCGGCGAACCAATACGTGGACCATTGTTCCCAACAGCATAGGGCCCTGAGATGTCGCCGCGATTGAACAGCCGCACTTCGTCGAACACGTTGAAATTCGGCAAGAAATGCTTGTCCATCCGACTGACAATTTCGCCGTTTTTCAGGACAAAGTATGAATTGTGCAACTTCTCACCGTTCTGAAACGGCGCACCAATGGTCAGCATGGGGCCATTTAAGATTGCTTTAGCAAGTTCTTGCAAATGCACCAACGCATCAGCCACAAAGGCTGGCTTCTGAACCAGATCCTGCGCTTGGTATCCCGTCAAGAACATCTCTGGCAAGGCGACGAGATCGGACCCGGCAGCCTTCCCTTCTTCCCACGCTTTCAACGCTTTCGCGCAATTGCCCGCAAAATCCCCAACGGTGGGGTTCAATTGGGCCATTGTCAGCCGAAATGTGTCCATGATCTGCTCTTCCTCACAGGCTTGTGTCTGATTTAGCAGACTGACGGCCAAGGGAAAGTCGATTGCGACTGTGCTAGCCGTTGTCAGAGCGAGATTGCTGGATTAACCTTCGTTCTTGAGAATAGTTCGGGAGTCTCATAGTGCGTTCGAAAGCGACGAGTCGTTTGGCCATTGCATTGATGCTTTCTGCTGGTGTTGCAGGCGCTCAAACCATTGAAATCAAACAATATGACGATGGCGGCGTCTATGAAGGAACATTCTTGAACGGCAAGCAGCACGGCCAAGGTACGTACCGCCTCCCCAACGGATATGAATATACTGGCGAATGGTACGCGGGCGAGATTAGCGGCGAAGGTGTTGCACGCTTTCCCAACGGCTCCATCTACGAAGGCGCCTTTGCATCCGGCAAACCGAATGGCACAGGCAAGATCACCTTTGCCGACGGTGGCACATTCGAAGGCGACTGGGACCGCGGAAATATCACTGGCCGCGGTATTGCCAGTTACGCCAACGGCGTCACATATGACGGCGAATTCCGCAATGCGATGCATCACGGCACTGGGACGCTCAAAAGCCCGACGGGATATGTTTACGAGGGCCCGTGGATCAACGGCGTGAAAGAAGGTGAAGGCCGGATCACCTACCCCGATGGCTCCATCTATGAAGGCATGCTTGAGAATGGCGAGCGGGATGGCGTCGGCACCATAAAAATGGCTGATGGGCTGATCTACACCGGTGATTGGGTAAACGGCCAAATCCAAGGACGCGGAAAGCTGACACAGCCCAATGGCGACTTATACGAAGGGACTCTGGTATCCGGTCGTCGTCAAGGCAATGGCACAGTGACCTACGCGAATGGTGACATCTACACCGGCGGCTTTGCAGACGACAAACGGCACGGTCAGGGCACGTTCCAAGGCTCAGACGGGTATCTTTACGCAGGGGCTTGGGTCAATGGCCAGATCGAAGGCCAAGGTGAAGTGACCTACCCCGACGGCTCAGTCTATGTGGGATCATTCAAGGCTGATCTCGCAGATGGTGACGGCAAAATCACTTACCCAGACGGCTCCAGCTATGAAGGAAGCTGGCAGAATGGTGTGATCAATGGCGCTGGGAAAGCCATTTATTCCAATGAGTTGGTCTATGAGGGTGAATTTCTGAACGCCAAAAACCACGGCAAAGGGACCATGACCTACGCCGATGGATACACCTACTCCGGCGATTGGGCAGAAGGTCAGCGCGACGGCAAAGGCATGGCGACCTACGCTGATGGCACGGTCTACGAAGGCGGGTTTGCCAAGGGCCAGCGTCACGGCACTGGCACGATCACCCTGCCCGATGGGTTCACCTACACTGGCGACTGGTTGGAAGGCGAGATCAGCGGCGTCGGTGTTGCGACCTACGCAAATGGTGATGTCTACGAGGGCCGCTTCGTCCGCGGGCGGCGCCAAGGGCCTGGTACGATGCGGTATGCAACGGGTGAGCAAGCAACAGGTGATTGGGCAGATGGCGCCCTACTACCCGGCGGAACGACAACGCCGAAACCGGGAACCGAGCCAGAAGCAGGCCCCGAAGCGACCGAAACCGAAAACACGCAATAATCAGACGGTTTCGCCCGCATCCATCCGCGCAAGCCACGTTTCCGCATCGCTCAAAACCGTCTTGCGGCGCTCTTCATTCATCATGTCCCAGACGCGGTACATTTGCGCCATCCGCGGATTGCCGCGGAACTTGTCTTCGTGCCGGAGCAGAAACTGCCAATAGAGCACATTAAACGGACAGGCATCCGGTCCGGTTTTGACCTTCACCTTGTAAGAGCAAGATTTGCAGTAGTTCGACATCTTGTCGATATAATTGCCGCTACTAACATAAGGCTTTGACGCAACAACGCCGCCGTCGGCAAACTGGCTCATACCAATCACATTTGGCGCTTCGACCCATTCGAACGCATCGGCGTAGACAGCCAGATACCATTCGTGAACTTGGTAAGGATCAATCCCAGCCAATAGCGCGAAATTGCCCGTTACCATCAGCCGTTGGATGTGGTGGGCGTAGGCCTCCCGCTCCGTCTGGCCGACCGCATCCTCTATGCAAGCCATCCACGTCTTCTTGCCCCAGAACATGCCGGGCAAATCACGCGAATGGCCCAGCCCGTTTCGGTTCACGTAGTCGCGGCCTTCGAGTAAATAAATCCCGCGTACGTACTCACGCCAGCCGATGATTTGACGGATAAACCCTTCGGCTGCGTTGATTGGCGCGCCACCGTTTTTCCACGCCTCTTCAACGGCTTGGCAGACTTCTAGCGGATCAAGAAGGCCGATGTTGATGTAGAGCCCGATATGCGCGTGATAGAGGTGCGGCTGCCCAAGAACCATCGCATCTTGGAAATCTCCGAACTGGGGCAGACCATATTTGATCCAATGGGTCAGGTGCTCATTGGCTTGCTCAGCATCAGTCGCAAACCAGAACGGGCGCAGATCGCCGAAATTGTCGCCAAACCTGTCTTCGACAAGATTCAAGACATCCTCAACAGTCCCATCGACTTCAAACCGCAAGGGCCCTTCAAATGTGATCTCTTTCGGCGGGGCTTTGCGGTTGTCGTGGTCAAAGTTCCATTGTCCACCGGCTGGCTGGTCGCCATCCATCATCAGATCAGTTTTGCGGCGCATATCGCGGTAGAAATACTCCATCCGCAGCTGTTTGCGCCCCTCAGCCCAAGACTGAAATTCTTGATCCGTCGCGATAAATCGATCGTCCGGCAGGGTTGTGACGGTCAGCGGTAGGTTTGCCAGATCGTCAGTCACGCGCCATTCGCCGGCTTGGGTGCAGATCACCTCTGACGTCCCAACTTCCTCTGCAGTTCTAAGCAACGCCTCAGAAATGGTCTTGGGTGCCTTTTCGTCGTCGAGGAGATAGTACCGAACGGTCCACCCCTCACCGCGCAAACGGTCCGCAAACTTGCGCATCGCGGCAAAGATGAGGGCGATCTTCTTGGGGTGGTGTGGGACATACTCCGCCTCGCCCAGCGCTTCGGCCATGACCACAACATCCGACGATGGATCTGCCTCACACAGTGCGGAAAGGTTCGGGGAGAGTTGGTCTCCCAGCACCAAAACAAGCTTCACCATGGGATTTCCGCTCCTGAGTAGTCGAAGAAACCACCGCTTTGGTCCGGCGAAAGACCAAGCAGCACATCGAAAAGGTTTTTGGCGGCTTCCGGCGCGGGCGCGGTTTTGTAATGCCCCGCGTAGCGTACGGTGAACGGTGTTTCAACGGTTCCGGGATGGAGTGAGACGCAGACCGATCCTTTGTGCGTGCGCGCAAACTCGATCGACGCGCCGCGAACAATCTGATTGAGTGCGGATTTCGACGCACGGTAACTGTGCCAGCCGCCGATCCTGTTGTCGCCGATTGATCCGACGCGGGCGGATAAGACGCCAACGCGCGGGGTATTTGCCAACTTTGGGCCAAGCTTTGAAAGAATGAGCGCGGGACCGATGGCATTGACCGCGAAAACATCGGCCATTTGGTCGGCGGTGATGGCGCTCAATGACTTTTCTGGCGCTCCGTCAGCGGTATTTAGCACGCCCGTCGCGATGAAAACGACATCAAATGGCCCTTTGAGATCATCAACCGCCGTTTGGACACTGTTCACATTGGTCACATCCAAACCGTCCCCAGATCGGGACAGCGTGACACACTCCGCACCGCGGGACCGCACCTCGGCCGCCAAAGCTGCGCCAATCCCGCCGGATGCGCCGATGATCAAAGCTCTTTCCATGCGTCGTGAGATAGCGGGCAACGACGCCTTGGCCAGACCAATCACGGGCAACATTTTCGCGGCACTCTAGAAAGATCGCCCAAAAAACCGCTTTTAACCTGAAATTTGCCCGCTATAGTCTCGCGCATGACAGCACAGGTGCATATCCGCACGGCATCGCCGCTTGCCCTAGCAGAGCTTCTCCTTAGCAGCCTCTGAGCGTGCCTTTTGGCGCGACCGCTCAGAGGGGACCAGCGCCAAAGATCACAAACGCTAAGGACACCAGAAGATGACCGACCAAGTACTGATTTTTGACACGACGCTGCGCGACGGCGAACAGTCGCCCGGCGCGACGATGACGCATGAGGAAAAACTGGAAATCGCCCAGATGCTCGATGAAATGGGCGTCGATATTATCGAAGCCGGTTTTCCAATCGCGTCCGAAGGCGACTTTGCCGCTGTCACAGAGATTGCAAAGAACGCAGAGAACGCGACGATTTGCGGGTTGGCGCGCGCCAACTACAAAGACATCGACCGCTGTTGGGAGGCTGTGAAACACGCAAAATCCCCACGTATTCATACGTTTATCGGAACCTCGCCGCTGCACCGTGCGATCCCAAACCTCGATATGGATCAGATGGCGGAGCGGATCCATGACACCGTGACCCATGCCCGCAACCTGTGCGAAAACGTACAGTGGTCACCAATGGATGCGACACGGACGGAGGAGGATTACCTCTGCCGCGTTGTTGAGATTGCGATCAAAGCTGGGGCCACGACCATCAACATCCCTGATACGGTGGGCTACACCGCCCCGATTGAATCTGCCGACCTTATCCGAATGCTCATCAATAAAGTGCCAGGCGCGGATGAGGTGATTTTCGCCACCCATTGTCACAATGACCTTGGGATGGCCACGGCCAACTCTTTAGCGGCAGTTGAAGGCGGCGCGCGTCAAATCGAATGCACCATCAACGGGTTGGGCGAACGCGCCGGCAACACCGCGCTGGAAGAGGTCGTGATGGCCTTGAAAGTGCGCCACGACATAATGCCGTACCATACGGGCATTAATACGACGAAGATCATGAACATCTCCCGCCGCGTGGCGATGGTTTCGGGCTTCCCTGTACAATTCAACAAAGCCATCGTCGGCAAGAACGCTTTCGCGCATGAGAGCGGCATCCACCAAGACGGCATGCTGAAGAACGCTGAGACGTTCGAGATCATGCGCCCGCAAGACGTGGGCCTGTCCGGCACCTCCCTGCCCTTGGGCAAACACTCCGGCCGCGCCGCGCTGCGCTCAAAGCTGAAAGCCTTGGGATACGATCTGGCCGACAATCAGTTGAAGGACGTCTTTGTCCGGTTCAAGGATTTGGCGGACCGCAAAAAGGAAGTCTACGATGACGACCTGATTGCTTTGATGCGGACCAACGAAGATGCCGAAGATCGCCTGAAGCTGAAATCGCTCAAGGTCATGTGCGGCACCGAAGGGCCCCAGACCGCAGACATGGTGATGCTGATTGACGGTAAAGAAGCGAGCATAACAATGGAGGGCGATGGCCCCGTCGATGCCACCTTCAAGGCAATCAAAACGCTGATCGATCACACAGCACGCTTGCAGCTTTATCAAGTGCACGCTGTGACCGAAGGCACTGACGCGCAAGCCACGGTTTCCGTCCGCATGGAAGAAGAAGGCCGGATCGCCACGGGTCAATCAGCGGACACGGATACCGTCGTGGCGAGCGCCAAAGCCTACATCAACGCGCTCAACCGCCTGCTGGTGCGGCGCGAAAAATCGGAGCCTGGCTACGACACGAAAGGCGTCAGTTATAAGGATACAGGCGTCTAGCGGGCAGAAATGTTCGAATAATGCATGAAAGCGCGGTGTACCCGCGCTTTTGTCCCCAAATTCTGTAGGGTTTTTATAAGCGGTAAAATAGCGCCTGACGTTGAGGAAAGACCCCTTTCGCCACTGCCTTTCACCGCATATAAACGAATCCGAACCGTAACTTACGTTGGCGGACAACTTTTCAGCTTAAGGAACGGGAACCCCCAACTTATGGCAATTTTTGGCAGTCTCTTTTCGTCTGACATGGCGATTGATTTGGGCACGGCGAACACGCTCGTCTATGTAAAAGGCCGCGGGGTGATCCTATCGGAACCGTCCGTTGTCGCCTACCATGTAAAGGACGGCCAAAAGAAGGTCTTGGCGGTCGGTGAAGACGCCAAGATGATGCTTGGTCGGACGCCCGGCAGTATCGAAGCCATCCGGCCGATGCGGGATGGCGTGATTGCCGACTTCGACACAGCGGAAGAGATGATCAAGCACTTCATCCGCAAAGTTGCGAAACGCTCTACTTTCTCAAAGCCCAAGATTATCGTTTGCGTCCCGCACGGCGCGACCCCTGTAGAGAAACGCGCCATTCGTCAGTCGGTTCTGTCCGCCGGCGCCCGCCGCGCGGGATTGATTGCGGAGCCTATCGCAGCTGCAATTGGTGCCGGAATGCCCATCACGGACCCAACCGGCAGTATGGTCGTGGACATTGGCGGCGGTACGACCGAGGTCGCGGTTCTGTCCTTGGGTGACATTGTTTACGCCCGCTCCGTCCGCGTTGGTGGCGACCGCATGGATGAGGCGATCATCAACTACCTGCGCCGACAGCATAACCTGCTGATCGGGGAATCGACAGCTGAGCGGATCAAGACATCTATCGGCACCGCGCGGATGCCTGATGATGGGCGCGGAAGCTCCATGCACATCCGTGGACGCGATTTGCTGAACGGTGTGCCGAAAGAAACCGAGATTTCTCAAGCACAAGTGGCCGAAGCCTTGGCAGAACCGGTGCAGCAGATTTGCGAAGCGGTAATGACCGCTTTGGAGGCCACCCCACCCGACCTTGCCGCTGACATCGTTGACCGTGGCGTCATGCTCACTGGGGGCGGTGCGCTTCTGGGGCAGCTTGATCTTGCTTTGCGCGAACAAACGGGCCTTGCGATCTCCGTCGCGGACGAGTCACTCAATTGTGTGGCATTAGGCACTGGCAAGGCGCTTGAGTATGAAAAACAGCTGCGTCATGTGATAGACTACGAAAGCTGATAGCCGATTTAACAGGACCGAGGACATCTGACCTTGGCACGTGACAACAAAAACGAAGATTTCATCGGCCCGATCCGCAGACTGCTGGTCGCGCTCTTTGTGTTGCTGTTTTTGGCTGTTTTCGTGGTATGGCGGATCGATAGCCCGCGCGTTGAACGGTTCCGCGCCGCTGTAATTGATGAGGTTGTGCCGTCCTTCGATTGGGCGATGGCCCCTGTCACCGGAATGATCACCCTTGTCTCCGACTTCCAAAGTTACCAGCAGTTGGCAGAGCAGAATGACAACCTGCGCCGTGAATTGCAGCAGATGAAGGCATGGAAAGAAGCCGCGTTGCAGTTGGAACAGGAAAACGCGCGCCTGCTGGACTTGAACAAA
Organism: Cognatiyoonia sp.; assembly: GCF_965661665.1. Taxonomy (NCBI): domain Bacteria; kingdom Pseudomonadati; phylum Pseudomonadota; class Alphaproteobacteria; order Rhodobacterales; family Paracoccaceae; genus Cognatiyoonia; species Cognatiyoonia sp. The sequence goes on from NZ_CBFIEO010000003.1 coordinate 146,060, forward strand.
GTCCGTCTTGATCCGCAGCTGACCTACATCACCGGCGTTGTCGTCACCGATAGCGGCTCCCCTTTCCGGCAGTCGGTTCTTTTGAACGTGGGCGCACGCGATGGGATCATTGATGGCTGGCCCACGATGGACGGGATTGGTCTTGTCGGCCGGATCAGCGGCGTGAGCGATGACACCAGTCGCGTGATATTGCTCACCGATACCTCAAGCCGTATCCCGGTGACGATCCAACCAAGTGGGCAAAAGGCCATTTTGGGTGGCGACAACACGCTAAACCCACCCCTCGAATTCATCGAAGACCCTGGATTGGTGAGACCGGGTGACAGGGTTGTCTCTTCCGGCGATGGTGGTGTGTTTCCAAGCGATTTGATGATTGGCCGCGTGGCGCTTGGCACAGATCGCCGCTTACGAGTGCGTCTCGCAGCAGATTATGGGCGGCTGGAATTCTTGCGTGTTTTGAGGGCGCAGCCTCATGACGCCATCGAAGATCCCGGTGGATTATTGGCGACAGACCCTGTTTTGCCACCTGAGGAAACCGCAGCCTCGGACGTGAGCGGCGCCGATGGTTGAGATGCCCGCAACTCAGGTTTGGATTGGGCGCGGCATTTACGTTGGCTTGTGCTTTCTGATTATTTTCTTCCAACTTCTGCCGCTCGACAGCAGACCACAGGTCTTTCCCTGGCCCGATCTTTTGCTCGTGGTGACACTGGTCTGGGTCGCGCGGCGGCCTGACTATGCCCCGATGCTGGCCATTGCGTTGATCTTTTTTCTCACCGACATGTTGTTCCAACGGCCGCCGGGTCTTTCGGCCGCACTCGTGTTGATTTTGACTGAAGTGATCCGCAAACGGTCTGCTCAATTCCGCAAATCATCCGTCATCCTTGAATGGATGGCTGTGGCAGGTGGCATGATCGCTTTAACGTTGGCATACATGCTTATTCTCATCGTCTCCATGACGCCTGCACCACCGCTTGGCCTATCACTTTTGCAACTCATTATGTCCGTGTTGGCCTACCCCCTGGTGGTCATCGTTGCACATTTCGCATTCCGCGTGAGCCGACCCGCCCAAGGCGCGGTCGATAGCTTGGGGCATCGGCTATGAAGCGGTCAGGTCGTGAACAAATCGATAGTCTAAACACGATCGGCCGCCGCGGGCTGATCTTGGGGGGTGCACAGATCGCCTTTGCCGCAGCACTTGGATGGCGGATGAAGTCGATGCAGATCGAACAAGCCGATCAGTTTCGCCTACTGGCTGAAGAGAACCGCATTAACATCCGCCTGTTGCCGCCAGCGCGTGGTTTGATTTTCGACGCCAAGGGGCGACCGCTTGCGGAGAATGAGCAAAACTATCGCGTCGTCATGGTTCGCGAGGATGCGGGCGATGTGGAAGAAACCCTCAGCCGGCTTACAGAACTTGTCCCGCTGCCACAGGAGACGATCGACCGCGCCATTGAAGAGATGAACCGCCGTTCCCCGTTCGTACCTGTTACGATTGCCGACCGACTGTCGTGGGATGATGTGGCCCAAATCAACGTGAACGCACCCGCCCTGCCCGGCATTACGGCAGAGGTCGGCCTCAGCCGCGTTTATCCATACGGCGCGGACATGAGCCATGTGGTGGGATACGTCGGCCCAGTGAGCGACTATGACCTGACCCAAGGGTATTTGTCCGAGGACAACGACCCTCTGCTCCAGATCCCAAAGTTCCAAGTTGGCAAGACTGGTGTCGAAGCGAAACGTGAGGCGATGTTACGCGGCAGCGCGGGCACAAAGCGGATCGAAGTCAACGCCCTTGGCCGTGTGATGCGGGAGTTAGACCGCGAGGAAGGCGAGAGCGGAAAGGACATCCAACTGACCATCGACGCGGACTTACAGTCTTACGTCCAAGCGCGACTGGATGGCGAAAGTGCGTCTGCGGTTGTAATCGATTTGGCGAACGGCGATCTGAAAGCGATTGCCTCCGCCCCATCGTTTGATCCGAAACAATTCGTGCGTGGCATTTCAGTGGAAGACTGGCGCGGCCTAAATGAAAATAAGTATCGCCCCCTCGCAGCGAAGGCGGTTCAAGGCACCTATCCCCCTGGGTCCACCTTCAAAATGGTCACCGCCTTGGCTGCTATGGAAGAAGGGGTAATCGACCCAGAAGAAACGGTCTATTGCCCCGGATTTACAGAGATTTTCGGCACGCGCTTCCATTGCTGGAAACGCACAGGTCATGGCAATATCAACCTGCACGAAAGCCTAAAGCAAAGCTGCGACTGCTATTATTATGACATTTGCCAAAAGGTCGGCATCGACAAGATCGCAGAAATGGCGCGCAAATTGGGGCTCGGCGTGCCACATGACGTGCCGTTGTCCGCCGTGGCCACCGGTTTGGCACCTGACAAAGCATGGAAACAACGGGTGCGGAGCGAGGAATGGCGGGTTGGCGACACGGTGAACGCCTCTATCGGGCAAGGCTATGTGCTGAATTCACCGCTGCAATTGGCTGTGATGACCGCACGTGTGGCAACAGGTCGGTCTGTTTTGCCAAGGCTAATTAAATCCATCGACGGGATTGAGACGCCCGATGGCGCTGGCGAAAGCTTGGGGCTCAACGAAAACACCTTGCGTCGCATTCGCGCGTCCATGACCGACGTCACCAACCACCAGCGTGGGACGGCCTACAGCAGCCGGATCGTCGCAGACGGCCTACAGATGGCGGGGAAAACCGGCACCAGTCAGGTGCGCCGGATCACGGAAGAGGAACGCGCCCGTGGCGTGACAAAGAACGAAGACCTGCCATGGGAACGTCGCGACCACGCCCTGTTTGTGGATTTCGCCCCTGCCAATAACCCACGATATGCCGTTGCTGTGGTGGTCGAGCATGGCGGCAGCGGTGGCGCGAAGGCGGCACCGATTGGTCGCGACATCACGCTTCAGACGCTGTACGGTGGCGATCCGCCGCTTGAAGCTTACCCAAATTCCGCCCGCGCTGCCGCTGCAGCCCAACAAAAACGGGTCCGCGAGCTCAGAGGGTTAGAGCAAACCTGATGAGTTATCTTGAGTATAATACCAAGTACGTGCCCGCAGGCTTTCGGAAACTACTGTTCCTGAATTGGCCCGTGGTCTTTTTGCTGATTGCAGTGGCCTCAGCGGGCTTCCTGATGCTCTATTCGGTCGCTGGTGGGTCCACCACGCCGTGGACGGAGCCACAGATGGAGCGTTTTACGGTTGGTTTGATCTTGATGATCATTATCGCAATGGTGCCAATCTGGTTTTGGCGGAACATGGCGGTGGTCGCCTATCTGCTGTCTTTGGCCTTGCTGGTCGCGGTTGAGTTTGTGGGCGTTGAGCGAAACGGATCGCAGCGCTGGCTGGACCTTGGGTTCATGGATTTGCAGCCGTCGGAAATGGCCAAAATCACGATGGTGATGCTGCTGGCCGCGTACTACGATTGGCTACCGCTCAAGAAAACTTCTCACCCACTTTACGTGATAATTCCCATATTTATCATATTGTTGCCCACCTATTTTGTGATTGCCCAGCCTGACCTTGGCACTTCGCTCCTGTTGGTCGCAGGGGGCGGTGCAATGATGTTTTTTGCGGGCGTTCATTGGCTCTACTTCGCGTCGGTCATCGCCGCAGGAGCAACCGCGATTTTCGCTGTTTTCCAAACGCGAGGGACGGAGTACCAGATCCTCCAGGATTATCAGTATCGCCGGATAGACACGTTCCTTGACCCTGCGAACGATCCATTGGGCGCAGGCTATCACATCACCCAAGCCAAGATTGCATTTGGCTCTGGCGGCTGGACCGGTCGTGGGTTCATGCAAGGCACACAAAGTCGATTAAACTTCCTTCCTGAAAAGCATACCGACTTTATCTTCACGACGCTGGCGGAGGAATTTGGCTTTTTGGGCGCAATGGGCCTTCTGGTGCTTTACCTTCTCATCATCCTCTTCTGCATCGCCTCAGCCTTGACGAACCGCGACCGTTTTGCGTCCTTGCTGACATTGGGCGTGGCGATGACCTTCTTCTTGTTCTTCGCGCTAAACATGGCAATGGTAACGGGCCTCGCGCCCGTCGTCGGTGTGCCCTTGCCGCTGGTAAGTTACGGCGGGTCAGCAATGCTTGTTCTGCTGGCAGCTTTCGGCCTTGTGCAATCCGCCCACGTTCATAGGCCACGCTAATGCTCAACATCTTGTTTTCAGCAAAACCCACCGCTTGGGAGGAGTATCGGGATCATTTGACTGGCGCCTTTGAGGCCGCCAGTCTCAATGCAAACCTGTCCCGCGATCATGATCCTGCGACTGTCGACTATATCATCTTCGTGCCGAACGGCCCTGTGACCGACTTCGCACCCTACACCAAAACGAAAGCGGTCATGAGCCTTTGGGCTGGGGTTGAAACCGTGGTGAGCAATCAGACCCTGACACAGCCCCTGTTGCGCATGGTCGATCCGGGGCTCACAAACGGCATGGTGGAATGGGTCGTTGGCCACACCATGCGCCACCACCTTGGCATGGATGATCATATTCATTGTCAAGACGGTGTGTGGCGCGATACAGTCTATCCGCCCTTCGCGGCGCAACGGCCTGTGACGATTCTTGGCATTGGTGCGTTGGGGGCCGCCTGTGGACAAGCATTAGTACAGCTTGGATTTCCAGTGACGGGTTGGAGCCGGTCGCCAAAAACTGTGGAGGGGATCACCTGTCTCAGCGGTAAGGATGAGTTGAAAGAGGCACTGACGGACGCAAGTATGGTGATCCTTTTGCTACCTAACACCCCACAAACGCGAAATATTCTGAATGCGGAAACGTTGGACCTATTGGCCGATGGTGCATTCGTCATCAACCCTGGACGCGGGCCACTGATCAACGACGACGCCCTTCTCAGCGCGCTGGCCTCTGGCAAGGTGCGCCACGCGACCCTCGATGTATTCCATGTGGAGCCATTACCGGCGGAGCATCCCTATTGGGCGCATCCAAATGTCACCGTGACCCCGCACATTGCAAGCACCACGCGGCCTGACAGTGCGGCCAAAGTCATCGTACAACAGATACTGCGCGGCGAAGCGGGCGAGCCATTCTTGCACGCAGTTGATCGGCAGGCTGGATACTGATCTATCGCAGTTTTGGCGGCTTTTCTGGGTCCATCCCAGGCGCTGCTGGGCTTTCAGGCGTTGAAAGTTCAGGCAAGTCGAACCGCAAGCCGACCTCGTTCAACCGCGCCACAATCGGATCACCGGTTTTGGCGAACAAGACGTCCAAGATGCCCGCTTCGATGCCGGAGAATGTCAGCGCCTCACCCGTCGTGTTGGCAAGCGGCTTTTCCGCACCATCAACGGCATCAAGAAACACCAGTAGATGCCCACTAGCCCCGTCCTCATAAGTGGCAGCGGCCAAGAACGCGGTTGAGGCCAAACCAGCCGCAGCACTTAGCTTTCGCGCCAACCCATTCAAAACGGCGTCCGGCATTGCTTTGGGCGCATCTAGGTTTTGCAACTTCGCTTCCGTCTCCTCCGGCGCGTGGCACAGGGTTCCGACGAGCCAATCCACCGCGTCCGCCGGGATCAACATCGCAGATGGCGCGACTTCAAGGTTCAAAGCAAACCCGATGGCCTGCCCTTCAAGCATCTGCAACAGACCGCGACAGGGAAGTTCAGCATAAGGCACAGGTCGTCCGACAAAGCTCGCCAATCGATCTTCGCGGTCAAAAACCAGCGCGAACTTCTGATCCTCGATGTCGAACAGCTCCGGCTGGACGGTGTTCCCATCAGGATCACCCGCAAGCAAAAGGAAGAGTTCCGTATCGGCAAGCTGCTCAAAAAACTTGAGCCGCGCCACATCATTGGTCGGATCATCCTCCATCGCGGCGTGGGCTTGGTCGAGCGGTGTCAGATCTGAGTGCGTATCCGTCATGGGACGTCAGCTACGCCGCAAAGCGTCCGCATTCAAGTCGACAACACCTTTGCGACACGCTCTTGCAAGGCAGGGATGACGTCTTCCTCAAACCAAGGATGGTTTCGAAACCAGCGCATGTTGAGCGGGCTTGGGTGTGGCCGGATAATCTGCGCTCCTGCCTCTTCAAAGACGCGCGAGCAGCCTCCGCGACGGAGTGGCAGCGCAGATGCGGCATATGCCAATCAGTCGCGTAGCGCCCCATCAACACGGTGAATTGACGTTGTTTGAGGTGATCTAGAACTGGTTGCCGCCATATTTCGGCGCAAACCGCACGTGGCGGCTGATCACCGCCTTTCCCACCGCCGGGAAAACACAGACCCATCGGGAATATGCCTATCTTCGGATCAGTGTAGAACGTTTCCTGATCAACTCCTAGCCAGCGCCGCAGCCTGTCACCCGACGGATCATCAAATGGACGGTTTTTGGCATGGGCGATCCGGCCAGGAGCCTGCCCTAAGATCAAGAGACGTGCTTTAGCGCTCAATTGAAAGATCGGGTTCGGCCCCAATTCCAGATCATGACAAATCCGGCACTTGCCCATGTCGGCCAGCAAACTGACAAATCCTCGGGTCACGTCAGGCATCCCTATCAATCGCTTCGCCGCCTCTATCACATGACCAACAGTACTCCAATTGGTTGTTGTCGCCTTCAAACCAGTATCATATGACCTGCGTCAACGTACTGGCGTCGGGGAGTGAAGCATGTATCGCGTTTGGAATTTTGTAACCAACTATTCGTTGTTACTGATTTGCGGTGCTTTGATCGCTTTGGTTTGGGCCAACATCGACGCGCACAGCTATCACCAAGTCGTTGAATACCCTCTCGCTTTCAACAACTGGGTTGGCGTTGATGCTGGCTATTGGCTCAAGAAATACGGCGCTGATTATGGTGTGACCGAAGTTTCCACATTGAAGGTTTTGAGCTTTCATTACCTCGTGAATGACGTGCTTATGGCTTTCTTCTTTGCGATTGCGGCAAAGGAAGTTTGGGAAGCGGTCGTTTTGAGAGACGGCGCACTGCGCGGTCGCAAGGCCGCAACACCGCTTTTTGCTACCGTCGGCGGCATGGTTGGGCCAATCTCTGTCTATCTTGGGCTTGCCTACTTTCTTGGATCAGAGACCTATGACGCCGTCGTACGCGGCTGGGCAATTCCAACGGCAACGGATATTGCGTTCAGCTACCTCGTCGGCCGTTTGGTCTTTGGCGCGGGCCACCCTGCCGTCCGGTTCCTGCTGCTGCTCGCGATTGCAGACGATGCCGCTGGCTTGATCATTCTCGCGATCTTCTATCCATCCGGTGAACTGGCGCCAGAGTGGTTGCTGTTGTCCGTTGGTGCAGCTGTCGCTATCTATGTCCTTTTCAACCGCCTGCCGCAGCGACTGGATCGCGGCAAACAGGATCGTCCCAACTCAACTTGGGTGCGTAAGAAACTGTCGTTCTGGCCATACCTCATCGCAGGGGCGCTGAGCTGGTACGGCTTCCAAGAATCCGGCATCCACCCAGCACTTGGCCTGCTACCGATCGTCCTGACCATCCCGCATGCGGACCGCTCGTTCGGTATCTTTGCGGAGGCGGAGCAGCACCTGACGGATTTGCTCAACCACATCGAACATATCCTCAAACATCCTGTTGAGATCGTCCTGTTCTTCTTTGGACTTCTGAACGCAGGCGTCGAATTCTCTTCCATCGGGTCGCCCACGTGGTTGGTGCTGGCGGGCTTGTTGATCGGCAAACCGTTTGGCGTGCTGCTCTTTGGCTGGTTCGCGGCACACCCAATGCGTCTGGGTCTGCCGCAAGACATGAGAACCGTTGACCTTTTCGTTGTCGGCTGTGTCTCAGCGATTGGATTTACCGTCTCGCTCTTCATCGCGTCGGTGGCCTTCGACAGCTCTACAATGCTGGGCGACATCCCTGTCCAAGATGCCGCTAAGATGGGCGCACTCTTCAGTTTTGCAGCCGCGATCCTGAGTGTCATTGCAGGCAAAGTAACGCGCGTTCAAAAACAGAACGGCTAGACTTTTCTAGGCAGACCGATTTTCAACCATCGGTCCGTCATTTCTCACCAGAATACTGCATACTTGCTTCCAAACAGCGGCCGTTAATCAAAACCTGCAAAAAGCAGGGCAAGTGTCGAGCAAGCAAGGCAGGTCAGAATGCTGGAATTTGAGAATTTTAGCAAGTCCTTCTGGACAGGAAAACAGCGCAAGGTGATCCTTGATCGCGCGTCTTTCCGTGTGGAGCTTGGCAACTCATTGGGCATCCTCGCGCCAAATGGCACTGTCTTTCCTTATCTTTGTTGGCATCTACCTGATGTTCTCGTTCACCGCATCGATCTTGAGGGAGCAAGTCTTCTCCTAAGTGACTTGGCAGTCTTGCGCTGGCGCAGTACTCATGAATTCACAGTCCTTTTAATGTGAGTGATTGAGATGCTGCGCCTTTTGCTGCTTGTTGTCTGTTTGTCGTTTTCGGTCCTTGGCGCTGCCACTGCGCAAGAAGCGAATGGCCCAATCACAACCACCAATGTGGAAGAGCTCGACGCCCAGATCGCCATTCGGATGCGAGAAATCCTTGGGGAATTGGGTGACTATGGAGATGTGACCGTGACCGTGACCGTCAGTGATGGTGTCGTCACCCTGCGCGGCACAACAGAAACAGCCACTGACGCGGCAGAACTTACTCCCTTGGTAAACCGGCTCGAAGGCGTGGTTGCAGTCAAAAATGAGGTGACAGAGACGGCAGAACTCTCGCAGCGTCTCAACCCCGCAATGGAACGGTTTCAGGCGCGCATCGATCAACTTATCCTGTTTTTGCCCATTGCGCTCATCGCGCTTGCGGCGTTTGCGCTGATCGTCTTTGTCGGTTTCCTAATTGCACGCGCCAAACAACCGTGGGAGCGGCTGGCTCCTAATGCGTTCATCGCAGAAATTTATCGTCAGTTATTGAGGCTGGCTTTTGTAATCATTGGGATCGTTGTGGCGCTCGACATTTTGGACGCGACCGCTCTACTCAGTACAATCTTGGGGGCTGCCGGTATCATTGGTTTGGCCATCGGTTTTGCGGTCCGCGACACTGTCGAAAACTTCATCGCCTCCGTCATGCTGTCGTTCCGCCAACCGTTCAGACCAAATGACACGGTTGAGATTAATGGCGACCAAGGCAAGGTCATCCGCCTCACCAGCCGCGCGACGATCCTGCTGTCCTTCGACGGCAACCACATCCGCATTCCAAACGCGACAGTGTTCAAGAGCCGGATTATCAACTTCAGCCAGAATGATGAGCGCCGCATTAAGTTTGAGCTGCTGATTGACCGCAACTGCGACCTCGACAAAGCGCGAAATCTGGTTGTTGCGACGGTACAGGCCCTGCCCTTTGTTGTCGAAACACCCGGAGCCCAATGCTGGATCGAACAACTCTCCACCTCTGGTGCAGAGATTTGTGCAACAGGCTGGATCAACCAGCATGACACCTCGATCCTCTTGGCCAAGGGGGAGGCACTGCGACAGGTGAAACGGGTCTTACAAGAGGCCGACATCGCCCTTGTCGACTCGTCTCAGGTGGTAGTGTTGAAACGGGACGCGGATACCGCCGTCGCACAAGAAACCACGACCGTGGCAGAGGTTGAGGCGACCGACGACAAAGCACTCGACACGCTCATTGATACCGAACGAGAGTTGGAAGAGACCGAAGATCTGTTGCGAGATGGTAGGTTGAAAGAATAAGCGATTCTGCTCTTGATCAGCCTCAGCGTCTGACGTAAACAGCGCCACGCTGCTGGGATGTAGCCAAGTGGTAAGGCAACTGTTTTTGGTACAGTGTACCGTAGGTTCGAATCCTACCATCCCAGCCAGCGTGTTCCTGATATTCGGTGCAAGTCCACCCTTTTAGACAGAAGCGCAGTTTTTTACCGAAATTTTGCGCTCCGTCGCATTTTCTTGACAGAGCCAACCTTCCTCTGGGGAATATATGTTGACTAAAAATAAAAATGACCCGACCTTTCGATTGAGGAACAAATCGAAAGGCAAAAGGGATGACGAAACGAGTTGCAGTATTGGGCGCAGGACCATCGGGATTGGCGCAGCTCCGCGCGTTTCAATCAGCGCAAGCCATGGGTGCCGACATTCCAGAGATTATCTGTTTTGAAAAGCAATCCAATTGGGGTGGTTTGTGGAATTACACGTGGCGTACCGGTCTTGATGAATATGGGGAGCCTGTGCACGGCTCCATGTACCGCTATCTTTGGTCGAACGGACCAAAGGAAGGTCTGGAGTTCGCCGACTACTCGTTCGAGGAACACTTCGGCAAGCAAATTGCATCCTATCCACCACGCGCTGTTCTTTTCGATTACATCCAAGGCCGCGTTGAGAAAGCAGGCGTCCGCGATTGGATCCGATTTGAGACGGCGGTGCGCTGGGTAGAGAAGGATGGTGACAAGTTCCAAGTCACCGTCAACCACCTGCCCAACGATCACACCTACACCGAAGAATTCGATCATGTGATCGTCTGCACCGGTCACTTCAGCACACCAAACGTCCCCTACTTCGCAGGGTTTGAAACCTTCAAAGGCCGCGTCCTCCACGCCCATGACTTCCGCGATGCAATGGAGTTCAAGGACAAGGACATCCTCATTGTCGGCACCAGCTACTCTGCCGAAGACATCGGATCGCAGTGCTGGAAATACGGCTGCAAGTCTGTGACTGTCAGCCACCGCACCGCCGCAATGGGCTATGACTGGCCGGACAATTGGCAAGAGGTGCCATTGCTTACCCATGTCGATGGCAATACCGCGCATTTCAAAGATGGCACATCGAAAGACGTTGATGCGGTGATCCTCTGCACCGGTTACAAGCATCACTTCCCGTTCCTGCCGGACAGCTTGCGCCTGAAAACAGCGAACCGACTGGCAACAGCCGACCTCTACAAAGGCGTGGCATATTTGCATGAGCCTGATCTCTTTTACATCGGGATGCAGGACCAGTGGTTCACATTCAACATGTTCGACGCGCAGGCGTGGTGGGTTCGTGATGTAATCATGGGTCGCATCGACATGCCCGGAAAAGCCACGATGGAGGCGGATGTGGTCGACCGTGTCGCACGCGAAGACGCGGGCGAGGATGACTATAACGCGATCTGGTATCAGGGCGATTACATCAAAGAACTGATTGACGAGACGGACTACCCCACCTTCGACGTCGAAGGTGCGTGCAAGGCATTCAAGGAATGGAAAGGCCACAAGAAGCAAGGTATCATGACCTTCCGCGACAATGGCTACAAGTCGGTCATCACTGGCACCATGGCCCCGAAGCACCACACCCCGTGGAAGGATGCTTTGGACGATAGTCTAGAGGTGTATTTGCAGAACTAAGCGTCCTGCCATTCATGTTGTCGCACCGGCAGGGCTAGTACCACTCATCGGGAAGCTCCTCCCGTCTGCGATGCACGAACTCGATCAAGGCTCCTTGGACCGCGCTGTCGATCGGGGGCTGTTGATAGGCATCGAGCATGTCACGCCAACGGTCCGTCGCGCGGACTTGTTGCGACGGGCTGGCTGCCTCTTCCCATGTCTCAAACGGACCTGGCTCCGCTATGTCACTCACATAATTCGCGGTTTCGAAATGCGCCATTGTGTGACCTGTTGACAGGAACGTCTGGCCTATCCCCGCTTCAAAATAGCTCTCCCGCGCGAAGTCTTCTTCCGTCGCCGGCAGACCACCGATCATCTTCAGAATGGCCCCGCAGTTGTCGAGGTCCATCACGTATTTCTCAAACCCCATCGTCAGCCCACCTTCAAGCCAGCCCGCTGCGTGCCACACCTGATGCGTGCCTGACAAAATCGTGGACCACAGCGCCGCTGTGCTTTCGGCCATCGCCTGCCCGTCCGCCGTGTTCGATCCCGTGACGGAGCCGCCACCGGAACGGAATGGGACATCCATGCGCTGCGCCAATCCGGCCAATGCGAAGGACACAAGGTTCGCCTCCGGCGTTCCGAAAGTGAGCGCACCAGACTTGAGGCTCATGGTGTTGTGAAAGCTGCCGTAGATGACCGGGCACCCCGGTTTCACCAGTTGGGTGAGCGTGATACCCACCAACACCTCCGCATGGGTTTGTGCGGCGATAGCCGCAGGTGTCAGTGGCCCCATCGCACCACCAAACACGGCTGGGGAGACACAGACACATTGCCCCGCCGCCGCATACCGCCGCAGCGCATCTGTCATGGTAACATCGTAGGTCAGGGGAGAGTTGCCGTTGATATTGGCTTGAATCACAGGGCCTTGCGCCATCACCTCTGATCCAAAAGCAATCTCCGCCATCCCAAGGCTATCCTCTGCCCGTTCCGGCGCCGTGACCGCACCCATGAAGGGTTTCGCGCCCAAGGTGAGATGGCCCAACATCATGTCGAGGTGGCGCTTGCTGACAGGAATGTCGGTCGGCTCCACCACCACCCCACCGCCGTGTTGTAGATAAGGTGACGACCACCCCAGTTTTAGAAATGCATGGAAATCATCCAGCGTCGCATAGCGCCGCCCGTTGATCCTGTCGGTCACAAAGGGTGAGCCATATCCCGGCATCAAGACCAAGTTGTCACCGCCCAGCCTCACCGAATACGCAGGGTCGCAGGCCTGCAGGGTGAACTGGCTGGGAACAGTCGCGCAGATGTCCTGCAACAGCCCTGGGGGAAACCGCACGGCCTCCCCCTCCACCTGCGCACCGGCGTCCTTGAAAAGCTTCGTCGCAATGGGATCATCCCGCAGCTCAAGCCCGATATATTCCAATATCCAATCGGCCTGCGCGGCGATCCGATCCAGCGCATCATCGCTAACCGGCTGGTACGCCGGGACCTTGCGGATCGGTTGCTGCGGCGGCGCGGTTGTTCCGGCGCTTCGGGCGGCGGCGCGGGCCGCACGTCCACGGCGTTTGGGCGCTTGATCAGTCATGCGAAAAAGATGGTGTCCAAAATCACCAAGGTCGCGCCAATCCGCGACATCGCGCGTGGCCTAGTTCAGATTAACAGAGCGGAAAAACACATAGGTTTGGTTCAGCGCCCCTTTGTCCTTCAAAGACACGCTCACCTCTGTCCCGTTGACGTTGAATTGGCGCAGGTCATAGCTGTCGGGGTGGCTGACCTGCTGGTCTTGCGCAGTGATGAGTTTCCCACAGGTGGCATCTTGATCGACGAGACTGATGAAAGCCTCGCTGGCGGCGTCTGAGCGGTAATCACCCCCCCCCACTCACAGTCGTAGGAGGTGCCACCGCCCAAGACCAATGAGGTCAAGCAGTCCGCATCTGCGAAAGCGGTGTTTGATGTCAGAGCCTTGCAAAAGGATGCGATGTAAGCGGTGGTGGCCAGTGGTATTAATCCAAAAAATACCGCCGCAATCCGCATCTACTCAGCCACCAATTGCTCACCCTCAAGAACTTCAAAATGTGTGGGTGGGGTTGTTTTGCTGACCCAGAAGAAGTCACCGCCATATTCCATCACGAACCACCCTTCCCATTCCGCGTCATGCGGCCAGATGGATTGGTATTCGTCGCCCTCAATGCGCCACTGACCCACGGTCGAGCGTACACCTTCCTGCGCATAGATCGTCGTACCATCGGGGTTGAAGAACTGGCGATAGTTCTGGCCCTCCCAAACACCGACCGCCGTGTTACCGGACAACAGCGCCTCAATCTCATGCGGTTGCAGCTTCACCGATTGCGCGGTTGCCGCCCCTGCCATCAGGGTGAGGAATGCCGCGAGACGGATCATGAGCGCGGGCGCTCCTTCTTCGGATCATAGGCCGCAAGGTCTGCGCGGATTGTGGCAGGCAGACGTTTCTGATGACCGTCCAGTTTGCCAATCTCAAGCTCCGTCCCCGGTGCGGCATGGGCCACATCAACGCGCGCCATCGCTATGTTTTTGCCCAAAAGCGGGGAACGCATGGCAGAGGTGATTTCCCCAATCTGCGCCCGCCCGACATGAACGCAATCGCCGTGGCCAATCTCAACTTCAGAGTCGACATCCAAACCCACCAGCTTTCGCATTGGGTTCTCTTTCCGGCGGATCAGCGCGCCACGGCCGATGAAATCGTCAGGTTTGGATTTCAAAGGTACGGTGAAACCAATGCCCGCTTCGAACGGATCGGTTTGATCGCTGAAGTCGTAGCCCGCAAAAATCAGACCCGCCTCAATCCGCACCAGATCAAGCGCTTCGAGCCCCATCGGTTTCAGCCCGTATTTTTGACCAACCTCCCAGATCGCATCAAAAATCTCCGTGCAGTGTTTCGGGTGGCACATCACTTCGTAGCCAAGCTCCCCCGTGTACCCCGTGCGGCTGATGACAAACGGCGTGCCCGCTTCGTTGCGCAACCGCGCAGGGCTGAAACGGAACCAATCTATTTGATCAAACTGTGGATTGTGCGGCGCGGTCCAGACCAGTTCGCGCAGCAGGTCACGACTCTTCGGGCCCTGCAGCGCGACGTTATGAAGTTGATCGGTGGAAGAGCGGATCAGAACCTTCAGCCCCAACTTCTCCGCCTGTTCGCGGATCCAATCGCCGCCGTAGTCAGAGCCGCCAATCCAACGGAAATTATCGCGGCCCAGTCGGAATACGGTGCCGTCATCGACCATGCCGCCATGCTCATAACACATCGCGGTATAAACCACGCCGCCAATTGGTAATGTCTTCATGTTGCGTGTGAAGACGTATTGGCAAAGCGCTTCTGCGTCTGGTCCGTTAATCTCGAACTTCCGAAGCGGCGACAGGTCCATCATCACCACATCTTCGCGACAGGCGCGGTATTCCTCAATCGGGCCAGCCGCAGCAAAGCAATTCGGCAGCCAATAGCCGTTATACTCCACGAAGTTCCGCGTGTGCTTGGAAAAGCTCTCATGGAAACCGGTTTCTTTGGTCATTTTTGGCTCCGAGTCTGGCGTTGTGCGGATCGCGATTGATTTTTTGAAGGTTTCTTTGCCGGAATAAGTGCGGACGTGAATATCCGTAGGGTTCCAGCCGTTGGCAGAGGTTGTATCATCAGGACAGGCGGAGCTGACACAAACGATATCCGTCAGCGCCCGCAGCAGCACATAGTCCCCCGGGCGCGACCACGGTTCATCCGTGTACATCACGCCGTGATCATCAATGCCGGTGTTGAAGAAGAAGTTGATCGCCATCCAACCCGGGCGACCCTTGACATTAAACTGGGACAGGGCCGAGTTGAAATTATCCGAACAGTTGGGGTGCCCCGGATAGCCGATGTCGTCATAGTATTTTGCCGCACAAGCCATTGCGAAGGCGTCATGCCGCCCGCAGGTGTCCTGCACCACCTCAACCAGCGGCACCATTTCCTGATCGTAGTATTTCGCGTGAAGACCCGGCATCGGATAGGCATGGCCCATCAGCGTGCGGGTCGTGGTCACGTCAAGCGCGTGTTCGATCCCTTTGTCGAGCTTGCGCGCGCTGAAGCATTCGAAATCCGTACACTGACGCCCGTCGACATCTATGATCTGGATGTAATCGCCCGCTTTGACGAAGTACGACTCCGCCGTTTGCGTGTGAACGCGAATATCTGACACGGGGTCGGCCAAAGGGTCGGGCAGTTCAAACCGCACATGCGACTTGATTGTGGCCCTTTTGACCATCACCGTGAGGGGTGTTGCAGTGTCCTGCGCTTCCAAATCCATGATCCCGCCGGGGGTGGCGATGATCACCGATCCATCGCGTGAAACGGTATAGCTTTCTTCAGTCTTTGCGGGTGTCGTTTCTTCGAACAGATGCACAGCACCGGGTGCTTTAACGTCGATCTTGCGCGCGTCCAATCCCATGCGCAGGCCGCGTAACGACTGGTCATCGCTTTTCAACAAGGCGTGGAGCCCTTCGGCAGGCCCCTGCCCCGTGGCGCCCAATATTCCGGCGTCCATTTTGCCTTTTGCGTCACTGGCGATGATCTCACACCGCTGACCGCCCTCATCGTTGATGATGGTCAGGTGATCGCCAGCATAGACAGGGATCAGAACCGCGCCGCAGCCTTCGACCACATACCGCTCCGTCCCCGGTGGGAGCGAAAAAACACGTGGTTCGATGATCGTGCTGGGTTTCGGCGGGCCGGTTCGCACCGTAGGATAGTCGTCTAGCATCGCAGCACCCGTGTTGCATGAGCGGAAAATTTGTTTAATCGTAAGAATATCCGGCTTTCAGAGAGTCGGCAAACAAAATCGGTAGAGCTATGATCAACAGCACATCGACGAGACTGCGCCAATCAATGCGTCCCGCCTTTTCCGGCCACATCGCACGATGAGTGCGCTCGCTCTTGGACTTGTTGCTGCGGTTTGCTGGGGCTTTCACGACATCTGCGTGCGGTTTCTAAGCCAGAAAACCCCGATCAGCGCATGCATCATCACTGTGCTGACAACGGGGCTGATCTTTCACCTCGGTCTTATGACCTTTACCGGTGGATTTCAGCCCATCGAGTCCGATGCGATCTGGCTTTCAATCGTCGCGGGCGTCCTCTTCGTCATCGCCACTTTCGGCCTTTACGCCGCCTTCCAGCGCGGGCCTGTCCGCGTCGTGGCACCCCTGATTGCTGGTTATCCGATCCTCTCCGTCGCGTGGGCGGTCTGGATGGGGACGGAAATTTCAGCGCTTCAATGGCTCGCTGTTTTGGCGATCATCATCGGCGTGGCTGTGGTCGCCGCCCTCTCCGACACATCAACAGATGAAACCCCGCCGCTGGGGCCGACAATCTTTTATTCGCTGATCGCGGCCGCTGGGTTTGCTGGCACCTTCATTGCGGGGCAATGGGCGGCAGATCTGAGCCACGATATGCCCTCAACCCTCGTGACCCGTGTTTTGGCCGTGGCGCTCACGGTGCTCATCCTGATCGTGACCAAACAATCCTTCCTACCGGACCGCAAAGCGCTGCCATGGCTCATTGCGATGGGTTGTGCGGATGGCATCGCGTTGTGGTGCGTCTTGTCCTCAGGCACTTTACCCAACGCGCAATACGCGGCGGTCACATCTTCCATGTTCGGATTGCTGACAATCCTTTTGGCTTGGGTACTGTTGAAAGAGCGTATGACACTGCCACAATGGGGCGGCTGTGTCGTGGCCTTTGCAGGAGTTGGGTATCTGGCGCTATAGCCAGCCCGCCGCCAACTGCCGCTGATGCGCGACCATCGCGTTCCGCATCAGCAAGGCAACGGTCACGGGACCAACGCCACCGGGCACGGGCGTGACCCAACCGGCAACCTGCTTCACCGCATCAGTATCGACGTCGCCAACGATCTTCACACCCTCGTCCGTCTCGATCTGATTGATACCGATATCGATCACTGCCGCGCCAGGTTTGATCATATCTGCACCAACCAAATGCGCCTTGCCGACGGCAACCACAACCACATCAGCACGCCGCGAATGCATGGCGACGGAGCGAGTCATGTGATGACAAACGGTGACGGTGCAGCCTTCTGCCATCAGCATCATGGCGGCAGGTTTGCCCACAATCTCCGAATGGCCGATCATCACAACCTCTAGCCCTTCCAGCGGCAGACCGGTTTCCTTGATCAACTCCACGCTCGCCGCAGCGGTACAGGGGGCCAAGGCGACATCGGAATAAACGATGTTCCCGATGGAGGCGGGGTTCATCCCTTCCACGTCTTTCAACGGGTGAATGGCGGATTGAAGCGACCGCACATTGATATGGTCGGGCACAGGTCGCTGAAGGATCACGCCCAGCACGATCGCATCGTCATTCATCTGAACAATCCGCGCCTTGCACTCTTCCTGCGTGATGTCCGCGGGCCAGACCACCTCTTCAAACGGCAGACCCGCCTGCTCCGCCCCGCGCTTTTGATTGCGGATATAGACGGCGGCTTCGGCAGTGTCGCCAATCAGCACCGAGATCAGACGCGGCATATCAGGGGTCGCATCGGTGTAACTGCGCACCTCATCCAGAATGCGCTTGCGCACAGGGGCGCCTTGGACCAAACGATTGTCTTCCATTGGGGGCCTTCTTCACTGCTCTGCAAATATCATTTGGCTTAGCATCTTCTTCATCAATCCAGTCCAAGGATTTTCTTCTTCTCCGACGCCCACTTGTTGATCACCAAATCGAAGGTTAGCGCCATGAAGGCAACATTGAGACCCAGCACGAAGTTCTTGCCCAAGTCGGTCCCCGCCAGCGTCCGCTGCAATTCCTGCCCTAGATCGACCGTGCCGATATAGGCGGCTATCATCGTCATGAAGAAGGCGAACATCAGTGCTTGGTTGAACCCGACGGCCATGGTCGGCAGTGCGAGGGGGAATTGGACGTGCCAGAGCTTTTGCAACCGCGTGGCCCCGGACATGTCAGAGGACTCCAGCATCTCAGGCGGAACATTCCGCAGCCCTTCGATCGTGTAGCGGATCAAAGGCACCATTGCAAAGATCATGATCGCAAAGAGCACAGCAATGGGCGTGATGGAAAAGAGCATGATCGCAGGCAGCAAGTAGACAAAACTTGGGAATGTCTGCGCGGTGTCGGCAGCAAGCAGCAAGAAAGTGTCGCGCATCGCCTGCCCCGCAAAGCGCCATATCAAGTAGAACGCTGCAACAAAAATGACCCAGTAGGTGATTGTGTAAGACGCCCCTAATTCCGCATCCTCAGGCCCGAAAATACCCAATGTCCACAGGATGTAACGCAGCACGCCTGCGACGATCATCGATGCAAAAACAATGACAGAACGGCGGAAGATCAGGCTGATCACACCAACAATCACGCTGCCATTGATCCCCTTTGAGAAATCAATCCGCTGCGCTGGCGGCCCTGCCCCCCAGACCGCCAAAGGAATGGCGATGAGCGCGGCCACGGCGGTGGACGTGAGCACATAGTAGATCGTGATGACTGAACGGTCCCACCAGCCGGAAAACGCCACCCAAAGGAAGAACGCCAAAGCAATGAACGCCTGACGCCGCCCCGCCATATGCCAGGCGAAAGCGACGACAAAGGCGATGAACGCGGGCGTCGGAATCGACAGCAGGAAGTTACGAAATGGGATCAGAACATAGTTGTTCATGAAGACGCGAAGGCAATTGGTGACAGCCTTCAAGACAGGGTTCTGGAGCAGATCATTCTTCACGTAGCCATCCAGCGCGCGGCCTTGGCTGAAGTGTTCACGACGGCCCACTTCACCTAATATTTCCCAGAACTGCGAGATGATCCAGAAACCAATAAAGACGACGACAGAAAGCACCAGATACTTGTGACGGGAGAGCCAGCTCGTCCCCTTCTCAAAATGCTCCGGTTGCTTGACGACCCACGCCTTGGACAAGCGGTCGAGCATGACAGCCAGCAAAACGATTGTGATGCCAATCTCCAACGACCGGCCCAGTTTGAAGCTTCCCATCATGGCGAGCAGTTTGGCCCCCAGCCCCGGCATCCCGATAAAGGCGGTCAAGACCACCATCGCAAGGCTGAGCATGATGACTTGGTTTACACCAACCAAAATCTCCGTCCGGGCGGAGGGGATGTAGACATGACGCAGCATCTGCCAACGCGTGCAGCCGGACATCTTGCCTGCTTCGACGACCTCTGGGCTGACTTTCTTGAGGCCGAGCGACGTCATCAAGATCATCGGCGGAATCGCATAGATGGTTGTCGCAACCGCACCCGCCGTCGGACCCACTTTGAAGAAGATCACCGCTGGCAGAAGGTAGGTGAAGAACGGAATGGTTTGCAGCAGCGACAGGATTGGCGTCAGCACATTCTCAACCGCCTTGCTCTTCCAACTCCAAATGCCCAGCAAAAGCCCGATCATAAAGGCTAAAGGCGCTGCCACGACAAGGACGGACATTGTCTCCATCGCGATTTCCCACTGGCCGATTAGCGCTGTCCAGATGAATGTACCCGCACCGATAAACGCCAGACGCCAGCCACCCAAGTAATAGCCAACAATACCCGCCACAGCCGCGATGGACGACCACGGGATCGCCTCAAAATTCGGCCAGCGACGCTTGCCGTAAAGAATGTTCGACGTCACATCGATCATCCATTGCAACACGCCGGTTAGGAAGCGTGTCACATCGATGAGATGCAGATCGTCTTTGATAAAGTTGAAGATCGCGTCGAGCCACATGGCCAGCGGCGGCACAAACTGTTCTGGTAAACGGTGCAACCATGCGGGCAGCAGACCGGCGTATTGCAGCAGTGTAAGGACCAAACCAAACGCCGCTAGCCCCATCACAACCGGCTTGTGGATATTCATGGTCTTCGGTTCTGTTGCAGTCGCATCGGCCATCAGCCCGCCTCAAGCAGCACGGACAGCGCCGCTTTCCGATCCAAGCCGCCGATGATCGCGCGGTTCTCCTCAACAGGGATCACCTTGCGTTTGTCGTTAACCAACAACTGAGCGAGGTCTTTGACAGTCGCGTCAGCGGTCACCGGATCACCAGAACCCTTGGCCGCCGCATTCGCCAAAGCGCCCGCGGTCACAACGCGGGCTTTGTCGATCTCTTGTGTGAACTTGCGCACGTATTCCGTCGCAGGGTTCATCACGATCTTGTCGGGCGTGTCGCATTGCTCCACCGCGCCGTCCTTCATGATGGCGATACGGTCGGCAAGGCGCAGCGCCTCGTC